>JAICMO010000047.1 GCA_025929185.1 Pseudolabrys sp. | reverse complement strand
GCCCGCAACCTGGTTTTCGGCTTAACTTGCACGCTCCCGGCTTGGGCCAGCGACCTCAAGTGATCTCCCAAAACTCGGATAGTTGCCGCCTTCGCGATGAGCGCGCGGGCGTACAACGACAAAGCGTGAAAGGAACTATGAATGGCTGTCGGAACTGTGAAGTTCTTCAATACCCAGAAAGGCTACGGATTTATCCAGCCTGACGACGGTTCGAAGGACGTGTTCGTGCACATCAGTGCCGTGGAGCGCGCCGGCATGCGCTCCCTCATGGAAGGCCAGAAGGTCAGCTACGAGATCGTCACTGAGCGCGGCAAGCAGGCGGCGGGCAATCTGGCGCCGGTCTAAAGCCGACCGGTTACGGAATTGACGAAAAGCCCGGCGGTTACGCCGGGCTTTTTGATTCTCAGATGATCGGCGAGACGCTAACCTCCTGTGGTTTCGAGGGAGGCACGGCATGGACATTATCGTTTGCGGCTCACGTCCGTCGCGGCGCATGAGCGCACCGAGTTTCACCGGCACGGTTTGGCAAGATCCGATTATTCAGGCGCCCGATCCGGCATTGTTGCGGTCGGCTTGGGTGCGCTTCGAGCCTGGCGCGCGTACGGCGTGGCATACGCATCCGCTCGGGCAAACGCTGCACATCACCGCGGGCGTCGGACGGGTGCAAAGCTGGGGCGGGCCGATCCGTGAAGTTCGGGCCGGCGACACCGTCTGGATTCCGCCCGGCGAAAAACACTGGCATGGCGGAACGCCGACCACGGCGATGGAGCACATCGCCATGCAGGAACATGAGGGCGGCGAGCACGTGAAATGGCTCGAGCCGGTCACAGACGAGCAATACGGTGGGCCGGTCGCCGTATGACCGTAGCTTGACCTTTATCCGGCTCGGATCACCGGCTGGTGATTGGCCGGAATAGCGCTGGCCGAGCGGTGTT
The DNA here is from genome assembly GCA_025929185.1 of Pseudolabrys sp. Classification (GTDB taxonomy): domain Bacteria; phylum Pseudomonadota; class Alphaproteobacteria; order Rhizobiales; family Xanthobacteraceae; genus Pseudolabrys. The sequence continues at coordinate 21,896 of JAICMO010000047.1, read as the reverse complement.
GTGCAAGGCCGGTAGCGCGGCATCCGCCGCGCCAAGTCGGGAGGATTTCCATGACTGCAATGCGGACATGTCTGCCGCTCGCTGCTTGCCTCGCACTGCTCATCGGCCCGAGCGCCCAGGCGCAACAGGCCGACATGTCGTTTTTCGTGACCAGCCATGGGCCGGGCAAAGGCGGCGATCTCGGCGGCCTTGCCGGCGCGGACCGGCATTGCCAGACCTTGGCGCAGTCGGCGGGCGCCGGCGGCAAGACCTGGCACGCCTATCTTTCGACGCAAGGTCCCGGCGCCGTGAATGCGCGCGACCGCATCGGCAAGGGGCCGTGGAAGAATGCTAAAGGCCTCGTGGTGGCGACCAGCGTCGCCGACCTGCACAGTCCCAACAACAAACTCAACAAGCAAAACGATCTTTCGGAGAAGGGCGAAGTCATCAACGGACGCGGCGACAAGCCCAATCGTCATGACATCCTCACCGGCTCGAAACCGGACGGCACCGCATTTACCGATTCGGCCGATCACACGTGCAAGAACTACACCAGCAGCACGCAGGGCGCCGTGATGCTCGGCCACAACGATCGCGAAGGATTGCGCGACGATGCGGCGTCGCATTCGTGGAATTCGGCGCATCCCTCGCGCGGGCCGGACGGCGGCTGCTCGCAGAAGGACTTGCAATCGACCGGCGGCGACGGGCTCCTGTACTGCTTCGCGGTAAACTGATTTCCGGACCAATCCCGGGCGGACGCGCTTTGCGGCGCGTCCGCTTATTCTATTGCGCGTCATGGCCGGGCAACCGGGTCTGGCCTTTGGCCAGCCCGGTCGCAAACTTGTCCCCGCCGTCCATGTCTTGCTTGACTACAAAGACGCGATTGAGAGGTTCTCCCATGCGTTACCTGCTTTATTACTGGCCGGAAATTCAGGGGCGCGGCGAATTCGTCCGCCTTGCGCTCGAAGATGCCGGCGCGCGCTACACGGATGTCGCGCGCGGCAAAGGCGGCACCGACAAGATGATGCGCATGATGGAAGGCAAAGGCGTAAGTACGATCCCATTCGCGCCGCCGTTCCTGAAAGCGGGCAAGCTGGTCATCGCGCAGACGGCGAATATTCTTTTCTACCTCGGGCCGGCGCTGAAGCTTGCGCCGCGTGACGAGGCTGGACGGCTGTGGGTCCATCAATTGCAGCTCACTGTGACCGATTTCGTAAAGGAGATTCACGACACGCATCACCCGATCGCCGGCAGTCTTTATTACGAAGACCAGAAAACCGAGGCCAAACGCTTCACCGAGCATTTTCTGCGCGAGCGGGCGCCGAAATATCTCGGCTATTTCGAGCGCGTCATCGGCAAAAGCAAAGGCCCATTTCTGACGGGCCGGAAAGCTACCTATGCCGATTTATCGATGTTCCAGATCATCGCCGGATTGCGTTACGCGTTTCCGGAAGCGATGAAAAAGATTGAGGTCAAAGTCCCGCGCGCGGTCGAGGTCCACGACCGTGCGATCGCGCGGCCGAACATCGAGCGTTATCTCAATTCCAAGCGCCGGCTGCCGTTCAACAAATGGGGCATTTTTCGGCGGTATGAAGAATTGGATGCGTGAGCAGCGAGCGCGTCATCGCCCGCGACCCGCCTCCGCCCGCTTCGCGAGCTTCGGCGCGCTGGGAGTCCGCCAAAAACGCAGAGCGCGAAGGTGGAAAGCGGGCGATCCAGTGATCGTAAACGATTGTAGTGGTTACTGGATCATCCGCTTTCGCGGATGATGACGTTTCTACCCGTGCGCCGACAGACTTTTCCCGCCGACCGTCACCGGCTTCGACGAAATCAGCGTGAAAGCGATGATGCACGGCTCTGTGCCGTTGTTGACCCAGTTATGAATGGTGCCGCGCTGCACCAGCATGTCCCCGGCCTTGAGATGCACCGTGACGCCGTCGTCGAGCTCCATGTCGATTTCGCCGGACATGATCACGGCATAATCAATTGAGTCGGTGCGATGATTGCGCGGCGCGACGCCGGGGCCATAGCTGATCACACGGAAGACGGTGCCGTTGTCGACGGTCGTGGCAATCGGCTTGTGCGAGGGATCGGCATCGCCGTCGTTACTTACGGGAAATCCTTCGCTCGACCAGATCACCGATGAATGCAAACCGGGCCTGGTTGAGATCACGTTCGTGACGCGCTCGTCGATCAGCACCTTGGCGCGTCCTTGTGCATCATGCCCCGTCACAACGCGGCGAACTTTCAGGCTCATTGCTTTTTCTCCACCACCTTTTTGATTCTTTTGCGGTTCGACTCGTACCAGAGCAAAAACATGCCGGACCCGACGACAATCGCGGAGCCGCCCAGCAGACCGAGACCGGGGACGTCGCCCCAGAAAACGAAGCCGAGCAGCAGCGCCCACACGAGCGAGAAATAATAAAACGGGCCGACGGCTGCGGCCGGAGCAAGCCAGAGCGCGCGCGTCCACCAATATTGCCCGAATACATTGAACACGCCGTTGATCAGCATCGCGCCCAAGTCGCCGTTGCTCGGCCACACGAATCCGAACAGAGGCAGCGCGAGCGCAAAGAACGCGGTAAGAAAAATCATCTGGTACATGGTCAGCGTCTCGACCGACTCGGTCGAGCTCATACCGCGCACGGCGGCCGTGACGCAGCCCAGCAGTACGGCATTTCCAAGCGCGGCGAGCGCGCCGAGGCGAAAGCTGTCGGCGCCCGGAGCGGCCACCAGCAGCACCCCGGCAAATCCGGCGATCAGCGCGAAGGTGCGCGCCGGGCCGACCCTTTCACCGAGCCAAAGAGCCGCGAACAAAGCTGCAAAGAGCGGCGAGGAGAAGTTGATGGCGACCGCGCCGGCAAGCGGCATCAGGCCAAGCGCGATGACGATCAGGCTCTGAGCGACGGCTTGCGTTGCGCCGCGGCCGAGATGATCGCGCAGGCGCTTGGTGTGAAACACGGCCGGGCCGGTGCGCGGCAGAATCAGCAACGAGCAGGTGACGAGCGAGGCCAGCGCGCGGAAGAAAAGCACCTCGTCAAACGAGTAGCCGGCGACCTGCCATTTCGACAGCGCGGTCGAAATCGCGAACATGACGGTCGCGAGCACCATGTAAAGCATGCCCAGCGGAATGCGGTCGGCGCGCGGAGCAGCCGGTGCGCGCTGGTCGAGGCTGTCGCTGGTCAAGGGCAAGGGCTCCGTCGGCAGGCGACCGTTGCCTAGCACGGAGCAAGCGGCGCGGGCAGACAAAAAAAGCGGCCGTCATCGGCGTGCCGCGCATGGCGAGAGCGCGTACCACCGTCGGAGAAGCGACGGCTCGGTCACGTTCTCACAATCGCGCATAAAGGGCGCCGCTCATCGCCTCGGCGCGGGCGGCAAGCGTCGTGCCGCCGAGCAGGCTGTGCAGATAGTCGGCCGCCAGTTGCGCATAAGAAACCAATGTGGACATTTCGATCGGAGTCGGCTCATGGATATTGGCGAAGTGCGTGGAGACGATGCCGAGTAGACGGCCCTCGCGCGTGCAAAGCGGCGTGCTTTGCACGGACTGAAATCCGGCCTCCCTTGCAGTCGAGCGGTAAGGCGCGAAGCCGGGATCGGTTTCCACGTTTCGCACGACGACCGGTTTGCCTCTGAGCAGGGCGCGCCCGCAGGCGCAACCCGTGCTCATCTTCACGTGACGAAAGGCATGGAGAAATCGGGGCGCAAAGCCGTGTTGCGCCACGATCAAGAGGCAGTCGCCGGCCGCAAGTTGGACATCGCCATACTCGGCGCCGTGCAGGGCGATCACGTCATTGAGAACGGTAGCAACGGCGTCCTCGAAGCTGCCTTGCGCTTCGAGCCGCTTGCGCATCTGATCGAGCATCCAGGGAGACCTCGAGTATCGGCGTCAGTCAGGAAGAGATTGCGACAATTCTATGGTTCCGCCCGCGCATCTTGGCTGTCGCTGGCGGACGCGGAGCACGACGGATCAGGCCACCGGCGTATGCGATGGAAATGGTTCCCTCATTTAACCGTGTATGAATCGTAGCGGAACGACGCATTTGCGCAGACGTTCTCCTTCGGCGACTTGAGATCACCAACAAACGCGCCGTTCGCATTGCCGAACGATGGGCGCACAGCCGAACGATGGGCGCACACGGAGCGAAGAAGAGGAGAGCAACATGAAATTCCTGACCATCACCACCGCGGCGGCGCTGCTCGCCGGCATAACGGTCGCCGCAGCGCAATCGCCGCAGGCCGGAAAATCGGCCGACGAACTCCAGGGATCGCAGGCGCAAGAGCGCAATCCGAACGGAAGCCCGGCGGCTCGATGAAAAACCCGTCACCCACCGGCGGCATGACGACGGGCAGCGCGGCTTCCGGCGGTAGATTGGTGCCGAAGAACCACAAAGGCGCAGCGCCGGGATATGACGTAAAGAAGAACGGCGTCAACAAAGGCGAGATCGGCGGCGAGGCCCAGCAATAAATGCTCGCCTCTTTGGGGCATCTGTTCTCTCGATCGCCCGGCCCATTGGCCGGGCGCATTTTTTCAGGCGCTGCTGCGCCAAACCGATCTGCCGCGCTGCGGCTGTCAGCATCATACGGCTTTGCGCGTGAATGGCCGATCAATTTTCCGCCGTGCTGTGCGTGCGGGCTGTTGTCGCCGCGACCGGCAGGAAAATATGCCAAGGACTAGTGCCGTCGGTTCTTTCCGTTCATTTTAGCGGCGCGCGACTCGCGCTGCTTCCTCCGCTTTCGCGCACGGCGCCTGCGGCAGGGGACGCACAGGCAACGGTCCTTCGCGAAGAAAATTTCCATGTAGTTCTCGCCGTAATCGACCGTGATCTCCTCGCCCGGTTCGATGCGGCGGTTGGCGACATAATCGACGCGCCTGGTGCCGCGCCGGATGATTGCATCGGCGTTCGGCTTGCAGGAGTGATTGACGTAGCGCGCGAGGTTCTTCCGCGTGGTGCCGTCGATGCACCAGTGCTTGTTGATCTCGAACAGAAATTTGTTACGGCGGTACCTCTCGAGCCTGTCGGCGACTTCGCCCGGTATGAGGCGGCCGCTGTAGCGCACGATGAATTGCCGGCTCTTGATGGCTTCGACGGCAAAGAGGCCCAGGCCGGTATAGGACCGGCCGATGCGGAATAACTTTTTGGCGGACATTCCAGAGCGGGGAATCACGATTCAAACTGCGTGTTGCCGATTGCCAGATGATAACGTCGAGGTCAATGCGCGGGTTGCGTTGGCCTTGATCGAAGGCAGCGCGTTTTGGATCGTGCTATCGTTAGAAGGGGCGGAAAGGGAAGCGCCATGGCATTAAGCACCGAGCGCTGGCCGGAATTGCCTTACGCGGCGTGGAAGGACACGCGCGACACGCTGCATCTGTGGACGCAGGTCGTCGGCAAGATTCGCCTCGCGCTCACGCCCTGGCTCAATCATTCCTGGCATGTGACGCTTTACGTGACGCCGCGCGGGCTCACCACATCGCCAATCCCGTACGGCGCCGGCAGCTTCGCAATCGATTTCGATTTCATCGACCATGTGCTGCGGTTGCGCGCCAGCGGAGGCCAGGTCCGACAATTGTTGCTCAAGCCGATGACGGTTGCGGAATTTTACGAAGATGTCATGACCGCGCTGCGCGAGCTTGGCGTCGTCGTGCGCATCGATACCATGCCGAACGAAATTCCCGACGCGGTGCCGTTCGAGCAGGACCGCGAGCACGCGGCTTACGATCGCGACTATGCCAACCGTTTCTGGCGCGTGCTGCTCGCCGCGCACGATGTGATGTCGCATTTCCGCACGGCATTTCTCGGCAAGGCGAGCCCGGTGCATTTCTTCTGGGGCTCGTTCGATCTGGCGGTGACGCGCTTTTCCGGGCGCAAGGCGCCGCGCCATCCCGGCGGCGTGCCGAATTTGCCGGACGCAGTGGTGCAGGAGGCTTACTCGCACGAGGTGTCGAGCGCGGGCTTCTGGCCGGGCGGTGGCGGGCCGATCGACTATGCGGCGTTTTATTCTTACGCTTATCCCGCGCCGGAAGGCTTCGGCGCGGCGCGCGTGCGGCCGGCAGCGGCGATCTGGTCGAACGAGCTCGGCGAATTCCTCTTGCCCTACGATGCCGTGCGCACGGCGCGCGATCCCGATGCCGCGCTGATGGAATTTTTGCAGAGCACCTACGACGCCGCGACCGATCTCGCGGAGTGGGATCGCGCCGTGCTCGAATGCGCGCTCGGGGAATGCGGGAAAGTGAGGGTGGTCTAAACATCGGGACGTTTAAAAAGGGGGGACGTCATGCGACTTCAAACGTTGGTCATACGCTGTACGGCGTCGGCAGCGTTTCTTTTTATTGCACTTCTCTATCCGTCACAGGCGGTCAATGCCGCGCCGATCAACATCGTCGTCATCGGCGACAGCAACGTCGCGGGCAAGGGTGTGTTGTCATCGGAAAACTATCCCTCCAAGCTCGAACGCGCGCTGCGCGCCAAGGGCTATGACGTGCATGTCGCGAACAAAGGCATCAACGGCGATCTGGTGCCGATCTTGCTGTCGCGCCTCAACTCGGCGGTGCCGTCGGGCACTGATCTCGCGATCGTCTGGATCGGCATCAATGACCTGCGCGCCGGCGTTCCGCCAGCCGAGGTAGAACGCGGAAGGCAGGCGATTGCCGCCAGGCTGCGCGCACGTGGCATCAAGGTGCTAATGCTTGGACCGCGTCACGGCCTCGCCGGCCACCCGCAATACCTCACAGGCGACCGGCAAAAGCACCTGAACGCGGCGGGCTATGACGTGATCGTCGCGCGCACCATCGGCCGCGTGCAGGCGCTGATCGGGCGGCGCTGAAGCTACTCGGCGCTTACGGCGTGGGCCTTTGCCGAACGGATCGTGGTCTAGCGTTTCACCAAGCCGCACTCCTTGCGGAGGTCGCCGTTGAAGCACCCGGTTTTTCTGCACTCATTGGCCCAGCCGCCGCAGTGCGCGCGGCACACCTCGGCGGGCATCGGCCGCGTGATGCCGCCCTTGCGCGACCGGCCGATGCCGGCCGTCTCGCAGACCGAGACGCAGCGGTTGTAACGTTGGGTGCAGGTGCGCGCCTGTGCGTCGCCGATGGCCGATATCGCCACGACGGTGAAAGCGAGGACGGTGGCGGCGACGAGTCTCATGGCCGGTGTCTCCTCCGAGGGCGCGCATCGCACAGCTTAAGACAAGTATGCGCACTGCGCTCGCTGCCCAATATGTGGCAGCGGGTTGACGCCGGCGCGAACGACCCTAGCTGAACCAAAGCGGGCCAGTCGAACCGATGCAGCGACCACCTTTTCAGGTGGGAGGTTCCCGCAACGCCGCGGCGCACAGCCGCGCGTCAACGCGAACCGAAAGGAGCATGCGATGAGACTAAGCCCTTCCCGCGTCGAGAAGACGCTCAGCCAATTCGAGGCCCAGGTTATCCCGGACAGCCATCCGTCCCTGCCGCAGATCAAGGGCCTATGGGGCGACCACACGTATTTTCTCGCCGTCAACGGATTGAACATCGTCGAGCCGCTCGATCGCGGCAGTTCGCCGCCTGCCGCCGGCGTCGTGGTTAATCTCGCGAGTTGGACCGACGACACCGCGACGCACCTTGCGGCGCATGAACCGGAGCCGACCGAGGTGGTCGTAGAGTTCGGCGGCGAAAGCGACGCCGACGAGCAGGCGGAGCGGAAGCATTGAGCGGTCGGTCGCGCAATGCTGCTCCTAGCTGTCATGGCCGGGCTTGTCCCGGCCATCTCGCTTAGGTGGGGTACCCTGTGTTCCTAAATGGCTCGGTGACGACAAAACACGGCTTGCACAACGGTGAGGCCCCGGGGTTGCTCTGCTATCTTTTTTTGCTATATAGCATAAATGCGCTGGGCCTTTCGGACACTCAACGCGCTGGTTGATGCCGAAGTCAGGGCGCTACCAAACGATATGCAGGCTCGTTTCCTGCGGTTTGCGGAAACCGTCGAGCAGGTCGGTTTCGCAGGCTTGCCGCGCGAATCCGTCAAACATCTGGAAGGCAAGCTGTAGGAGCTTCGCATGATCGGGCGCGACGGTATTTCGCGCGCGATCTATGTCACGGCGGCGGGGCGTCAGGTTGTCGTCGTTCGGGTCTTCATCAAGAAGACGCAGAAAACGCCGCAGCGTGAACTCGAGATCGCCCGTCAGGGGGCCAAGGAGGTTCAATGACCAAGCTCAAAGATTTGAAGGCGCATCTGCTCAAGGCCCCGGAAGTACGCCGACACTATGACGCCATGGAAGAAGAGTTTGCGCTAATCGTGTCCGTCGCCAAGGCGCGGCAGCGCGCGGGCCTAAGTCAAGCCGCGCTCGCCAAGCGGATGAAGACGACGCAGAGCGCGGTGGCGCGGCTTGAAAGCGGGCGCGGGTTGCCCTCGACGCGCACGCTTCAACGCTTCGCCAAGGCGACGGGGCATAAGCTCAAGATCAGCTTCGAGCCACTAAGGAAGAGGGGGTAGCTGTAACATGCATGGAGCGAAGCGGAATGCGGAAATCGGGACGGTAGCCGGATTTCGCTGCGCTCATCCGAGCTACGGTTGCTACGCCTATTATTCGAATTTAAATCGACGGCGATGATGCAAGATGTTGAACCGTGACGGCGCGCCATTATTGGCTTCGTTGAAATCTTTGTTGTGCTTGGATGAACCCAGCCTTTACGAGACGGTTTGCTACGCCAGCATCGTGAGGTTTATTTGATCCGTTATAATCAGGAAATTCTCCCGAATCTGAAATCTGCTTCAGAGTTACTTGCCCATTATTACGCTCCACAAGTGTCGCCCAGAAATGGAGGTATGCTCGATCACGACGCGTGAGATTTTTGATCGGATACTTTCCACCTCGAATGACAGCAGCTGTTCGTTCAATATCATCATGTTTAGGAGGCATAGCTATGCTCGGCTGCCTTTAAGTTGTAAGAGCAATATATTCCACCGTTCACATGGCTCGATGCAAGGGAATCAATGAACGCCCCCGTCACCCAACCCATCCCCACCTACAAACACACGCCGCTCTTCCCGCTCGGGTCGGACACGACGGCCTATCGCAAGCTTGAGCTCGATATTCCAGGCCTCAAGGATGGCGGCGTGCGCGTGGAAAAAGCGATGGGCCGCGACATGCTGGTGATCGAGCGCGAGGCGATGCGCGCGCTCGCCGAAGCCGCGTTCAATGACATTAATCATCTGCTGCGTCCGGCGCACCTGAAGCAGTTGCGCGCGATCCTCGACGACGCGCAGGCCACCGAGAACGACAAGTTCGTCGCCTACGATCTGTTGAAGAACGCCAACATCGCGGCGGGCGGCGTGCTGCCGATGTGCCAGGACACCGGCACCGCGATCGTCATGGGCAAGAAGGGCCGCTTCGTCTTCACCGATGGTTCGGATGAGGCGGCGCTCGCGGAAGGCGCGCGCGACAGTTACCTCAAGCGCAACCTGCGCTACTCGCAACTCGCGCCCATCTCGATGTTCGAGGAGAAGAACACCAAGTCGAACATGCCGGCGCAGGTCGAGATCTATGCGGAGGGCCAAGGAGGCGACGAAGCCGCCTACAAATTCCTGTTCATCGCGAAAGGCGGCGGCTCGGCCAACAAGTCGTTCCTCTTTCAGGCGACGCCGTCGATCCTCACGCACGACCGCATGATCGCTTTCCTGAAGGAAAAGATTCTGACGCTCGGCACCGCGGCGTGCCCGCCTTATCATCTTGCCATTGTCATCGGCGGAACGTCGGCCGAGTTGACAATGAAGACGGTGAAGCTTGCGTCGACCAAATATCTCGACGAACTGCCGAAGAAAGGCAGCGAGGATGGCCATGCCTTCCGCGATCTCGAAATGGAAAAGGAAGTGCACAAGCTCACGCAATCGCTCGGCGTCGGCGCGCAGTTCGGCGGCAAATATTTTTGCCACGACGTGCGCGTGATTCGCTTGCCTCGCCACGGCGCGTCGCTGCCGATCGGGCTCGGCGTCTCGTGCTCCGCCGACCGGCAGGCGCTCGGCAAGATCACGCGTGACGGCATCTTCCTCGAGGAGCTTGAGCACAATCCGGTGCAATATCTGCCCGAGATCGATCGGGAGAAGCTCGGCGGCGAGGTGGTGAAGGTCGACCTGCGCCGGCCGATGAAAGAGATTCTCGCGCAGCTCTCGAAATATCCGGTTAAGACGCGGCTCTCGCTTACCGGCACGCTGATCGTCGCGCGCGATCTTGCGCACGCCAAGCTGCGCGAGCGGCTGGAGGCCGGGCAGGGCATGCCCGACTATTTCAAGAACCATCCGATCTATTACGCGGGGCCGGCCAAGACGCCGGAAGGTTATGCCTCGGGCTCGTTCGGGCCGACCACGGCGGGACGGATGGATTCTTATGTCGAACAGTTCCAGGCGGCCGGCGGCTCGATGATTTCGCTCGCCAAGGGCAACCGCTCGGCGCAAGTGCGCGAGGCCTGCAAGAAGCACGGCGGCTTCTATCTCGCCTCGATCGGCGGCTCGGCGGCAAATTTGGCCGAGCACTGCATCAAGAAGGTCGAGGTGCAGGAGTATCCCGAGCTCGGCATGGAAGCGATCTGGCGCATTGAGGTCGAGGACTTTCCGGCCTTCATCGTCATAGACGACAAGGGCAACGACTTCTTCAAGGAACTGAATCTGGGGTGAGCAAGATTCAGGCGGAGCGAGAAGAGAATCGTTGTCATGGCCGGCCTTGTGCCGGCCATCTCGCTTAGGGCCGCAGTGCCTGCCTAAGCGGGATCACCGGGACAAGCCCGGTGATGACAGGAAAGGCCTGCCATAGCCCGCGCCTTGCGCAGACCTGTTGGGTCGGCCGGAATGGCAGCGCCGATTGTGCGCCGCACAACGTCGGCCGTCGAAGCGATTAACCGAAGCCGAATTCGCCCGCCGTCCATACGCATTCTTAGTGTGGCGCCATGCCGCGGCGGCGATCATACTCGTGATCCACGCCCTCACGCGGCTTGCCGCCCTGACGTTTGCTCCGTCCCCGACGAAAGTGGCATTGACGGGAATAGCATTCGCGGTCGGCAATAGCTCGTTGAGGCGGTTTTCGGCATGGCGCGCGGGCTTGCGCGCGGTGCCGCGGCCTAACCATTCATCGCAAGGTGGAGGGGCCGAAGCGGCAATCGTTGTACGGAATAAATGCAAACGGGAGGAAGACACATGTCACGTGAAAAGGACTCCGGCGTATCGCGCCGGACATTGTTGAAGGCCGGCGCCGGCCTTGCCGGCGGCACGGTGCTGCCGATGACGTTTCCGGCGTTCTCGTTCGCGGCCGACGAGCCGCCGATCGGGACCTGGCCGGAAGGCTCGAAAGGAAGTTCGGTCACGGTCAGCATCGCCGTGCCGCGCACCGGCACCTATGCATCGGCGGGCGAGGACGAGCTCAAGGGCTGGCAGCTCGCGGTCGAGCACATGAATTCCGGGCATCCGCTGATGAAGAAATTCTCGCCGAAGACCACGAAGGGCGTGCTCGGCAAGGAAGTGAAAATCGTCGTTGCCGACTCCGGCGCCAAGCCGAATACCGCGGTGCAGGCGCATCAACGCGCCATCACCGAGAACAAGGCCGTGCTGCTCACCGGCTCGACCTCGTCGGCGGTCGCGGTCGCGACCAACAAGCTGGCGCAGCGCGAGCACGTCCTCTACGTTTCCGGCATCTCCGGCTCGAACGACACCACCGGCAAGGACTGCGTGCGTTACGGTTTCCGCCAGAATTACTATGGCCAGACGGCGGCGGCGGCGATCGGTCCGGTGCTGCTCAAGAAGTTCGGCAAGAACCGCAAGGCAGCGTTCATGACGCCGGACTACACCTACGGCCACACCGTCACGAAGTCGTCGGGCGATTATCTGAAAGAGCACGGCGGCTGGACCGTCGTGACCGACCAGGTATCGCCGCTCGGCACCCAGGACTTCAGCCAGTATCTCACCAACATCGCCAACTCGGGCGCCGAGTTCCTGCTCAACGTGAACTGGGGACGCGACGCCGTGCTGTCGACCCAACAGGCCAAGCAGTTCGGCATCATCCCGAAGATGACCTTGGTGATCCCCTATCAGACGCCGTTCCTCGCCAAGGAAGCGGGCGCCGAGCTCACCGCGGGCGTCTATGCCGCCACCGACTTCTGGTGGACGCTGGACGACAAGTACCCACTGGCGAAGATGTTCGTCGAGGCGTTCGTCAAGAAGTACGGCTACCATCCGGAGTGGGGCGCGGAGAACGCCTATGTCAGCTTCGCGCACTGGTCGCACATGGTGCACGAGGCGGGTACGTTCTACCCGCCGGCGGTCATCAAGACCTACGAGAAGGGCGAAACCATCCCGTCGCTGGTCGGCGATGTGCACTATCGCCCGCAGGACCACCAGTGCGTCCGTCCGGTTGTCATCGTCCGCGGCAAGGCGCCGAAGGCCATGAAGAACAAGGAAGACTTCTGGGAGGTTCTCGAGGTCGTCCCGGGTGCGCCGCTAATGCAGAAGCCGGACGCCTTCGGCTGCCATCTGGGCGATTACACCTAACGTTTCGGCAGCGCCTTCTTCGCATCGATGGTGCGGAGAAGGCTTTCACAGATGGCCGTGGGCACGCGACTAAGCGTCGCTCCCACGGCCTGCCTGCTGTAAGATTGCAGGCAATGTGGGGCTAAGGGCCAAAGAACTGATAAGAATAAACCGAGACGAATCACGGATGGCCGCGTGATCAACTGGGGCAACTTTATCTCGCAATGTTTCAACGGGCTGGTGCTCGGCGCGCTGCTTGCGCTGATCTCCTCCGGCCTGACGATCATTTACGGCACGCTCGGCGTGCTGAACCTTGCGCATGGCGCGATGTTCATGCTCGGCGGCTATGCCGGCTGGGTCGCCTACACGTATTCAGGCTCGTTCATCGTGGGAGTGGCGGCGGGATCGCTGTTCGTCATGCTGGTCGGCATCGTCGTGGAGCGGCTCATCATCCGCAATTTCTACGGTCGCCCGCACGAGGATCAACTGCTCGTCACCTTCGGTCTCGGCATCGTGTTTGTCGAAGCAGTACGCTTCTTCTTCGGCAGCCTGTCCAAAATGACGCCGCCGCCGTCGTCGCTGGTCGGCATCATGAATCTCGGCTTCATGTTCTACCCGACTTACCGCATCGCGCTGCTCGGCATCGTCGCCGTGGCGCTGATCGCGTTGTTCGTCGTCCTCTACAGGACGCGCATCGGCATGATCGTGCGCGCCGGCATCGAGGACGCGGTGATGGTCGATTCGCTCGGCATCGACGTCTACAAGATCTTCATGCTGGTGTTCGGCATCGGCGCGATGGCGGCGGGCTTTGCCGGCATCGTCAACGCCCCGGTGGTGGCGATCGCCCCCGATGTCGGCGAGGGCATCCTGGTGCAGACCTTCGTCGTCGTCGTGATCGGCGGCGTCGGCTCGTTCCCGGGCGCGGTGCTCGGCGGGCTGATTGCCGGCGAGATCATCAGCATCACCTCGATGTTCGATCCCGCTTACTCGTACGTCATGCTGTTTGCCGCGATGGTGATTGTGCTGGTGGTGCGTCCGTATGGGCTCCTCGGCACCAAAGGCCGCGAATAGGTGATTTCGTCCTATGCTTAAGCAGCGACCTTTTCTGGTAGAGACCCTGACGGCAATCGGCCTGATCCTGGCGCCGATTTTGCTGCCTTATCTCGACTTTGCGCCCAACACCGTGAACCGCATCCTGGTGTGGGGTCTGTTCGGCATCGGCTTCGACATACTGTTCGGCTATACCGGGCTCCTGTCGTTCGGCCAGTCGGCGTTCTACGGCACCGGCGGCATGGTCGCGGCCTATCTGTTGACGCGGGCCGGCTTTCCCTATGTCACGCCCGCGATCGTTGCCGGCACGGTGGCGGCGGCAGTGACCGGTTACCTGGTCGGGCTGATCGCCCTGCGGCGCACCGGCATCTATTTCGCCATGATCACGGTGGCGATCGCCGAGGTCTTTTTCTATCTCGAATTCAATCCATTGTCGGAATGGACCGGCGGCGAGAACGGGCTGCCCGGCGTGCCGACACCGACGCTCAATCTCGGCTTCACGACGATCCATTTCACGACCGGCTGGTCGCTCTACCAATATCTCGCGGGCTGCTATTTCGTCGGCATCGTTGTCGCGCTGCGCATCGTGCGTTCGCCGGTCGGCACCATCCTGCGGGCGATTCGGGAAAACCCGCTACGCGCCGCCGCGGTCGGCCACAATATCCACGCCTACAAGCTGACCGCCTTCGTCATCGCCGCAGCCTATGCCGGGTTTGCCGGCGGCCTGCTCGGCGTGCTCCAGGGGTTCATGCCCTACGAGGCGTTCGTCTTCGACACTTCGGGGCAGCTTGTGATGCAGACGGCGATCGGCGGCGCCGGCACGTTGTTCGGCCCGCTGGTCGGCGCCACGGTGTGGCTGTTCCTCCAGGACTTCCTGCAAGCCGCGCTCCATCTCGGCGCGGCCTGGAAGCTGGTCCTCGGCCTCGTCTTCGTTCTGCTCGTTTGTTTCCTCCGGCACGGCATCATAGGCGGTATCAAGGACCTCTACGATCTGTTGGCGCGCGGACCCGCCAAGAAAGCCGAGCTGCGCGATGCCGCGGCGGTTTCCGGCATGGCGGCCGCCGACGAGCAGAAGGTGGCGGAACGGGAAATCGCGCAGGAACCTGCCGCCATTCCCTTGCCGGCGCACAATCCCGTTCCGAGCGGATTTTCCGGCCCGATTTTGCAAGCCACAGGCCTCACCAAGCATTACGGCGGCGTGGTCGCCAATTCCGATATCGACTTCAGCGTGAATCCCGGCGAGTTGCGCGGCATCATCGGTCCGAACGGCGCCGGCAAGACGACCTTTTTCAAGATGCTGACCTGCGAAGTGCCGCCGACCTCGGGCAAGATCGTGTTCGAGGGACGCGACATCACCGGCATGAGCGTCACCGATGTGTGCCAGCTCGGCCTTACCAAGAGCTATCAGATCAACCAGCTCTTCAACCGGCTGACGGTCGGCGAGAACCTGACCATCGCTGCGCTCGCGGAGCTGCGCGGCAAGTTCAAGCTCGATCTGTTCAAGAACCCGCGACATATTCCGGGGCTGATGGAGCAAGTCGAGCATACGCTCGAGCTGGTAAACCTCGCCGACCGGATCGATACGCCGGTGTCCGATCTCGCCTATGGCGAAAAGTGACGCCTCGAAGTCGGCCTCGCGCTCGCCACCAGCCCCAGCCTGTTGCTGCTCGACGAGCCGCTCGCCGGCATGAGCCCGCGCGAGCGCATCGAAACGGTGAAACTGCTCAAGTCGATCAGGAGAGGCCGCACCATGATCATCATCGATCATGACATGGACGCGCTGTTCGAGCTCGCCGAGCGGGTGACCGTCTTGCAGGAGGGCCGGGTGCTGGTCGAAGGCACGCCGGAAGAAATCAAGGGCAACGCAAAGGTGCAGGAAGCCTATCTCGGCGGTGTGCACGAAGTATTGGCGGCGGAATGAGCTTGCTCGAGGTCCAGGGGCTGAACAGCTACTACGGGGATTCGCATATCCTCTTCGACATCTCCTTGCGTGTGGAGCGCAACGAGGTGGTGGCGCTGCTCGGCCGCAACGGCGCCGGGAAAAGCACCACCTTGAAGAGCCTGATGGGCGTCGTGACGCCGCGCGCCGGCTCGGTGATGTTCGACGGAATCGAAATCGCCGGCCAGAAAAGCCACGCGATCGCGCAAGCGGGCATGCAGCTCGTGCACGAGGACCGCCGGATTTTCGGCAGCCTCAACGTGGAGGAGAATCTCATTCTCGCCGGGCTGACGGCGACGAATAAATGGCCGCTCGACCGCATCTATGAAATGTTTCCGCGGCTCAAGCAGCGGCGCGGCAGCCGCGGCACCGATCTCTCCGGCGGCGAGCAACAGATGCTGGCGATCGCACGCGCGCTGGTCCGCGATCCGAAGATCATCCTGCTCGACGAGCCGTTTGAGGGTCTCGCGCCGGTCATCGTCCGCGACCTGATGAAGGCCTGTCACGAACTCGCGGCCGCCGGGCAGACCATCGTGTTGGTCGAGCAGAATCTGGCGGCGACCTTGGCGCTGGCGAGCCGCGTTTACATCATCAACAACGGCCACATCGCGCACGAAGCTCCGGCGCAGGAAATCAAAGCCAAGCCGGAAGTTCTCCAGCGGTACCTGGGCGTTTAGCTCTCGCGAAATCAGATCGCGGCGACCGCGACCATCAGCATGGAGATGCCGAGATATTTCGCGGTCTGGGTCAGATCGGGAAGCTGGTCGGCGAGACCGATCAGCCACAGCACCGACGCAACCGCCGCCAACGCATACTTGACATAACGCATACAGTTGACCCGTAACCCACAAGGCGACAGTAGCGGGCTTGCCGGCGCTCTCAAAGCGACTTCTCGCATCGGCGGGGCGCCCCGATAAGCCGGTACCCAACGCTTACGGGGGATGCCGCGTTCCGCCTTACCGGCGAGGCGGCAGGTTTTTCGCGAAAACCCCGAGCGTAATCGCTCGCGCAACATATTGCGCGAGGCAGTTCGAGCCCGATTCCGTCAACTCGAACTCTTCCGCGCTGACGCCGCCTTCGCGCGCGGCCTCCTCGACAAACTGCATCGCCTCGTAATAGCGCACCACAATGACGTTTTCCCGGGCGGCGACCTTGCGCAAGGTGTCGCGGATTTCCGCATAATGCGCATCGCGCAGCATCTGGCTGGCAAATTGCAGGCCGACAAGAACGACGTCCACCTTGTGGTTCTTGAGCCAGTCGATCTGCGTCTTGAGGGTGGACGCGAACTGGTCGGCGGGCACGTAGGCGAGGGCGTCGTTTGTGCCCACCTGCCAAAGGACCAGGTCGGGCTCGTCGAGCGCCACCTCGTTTTTCATGCGGAAGGCGGCATCGGCCGCAAGTTCGCCGGATACGCCGCGGTTGATGATCACCACGTCGATGCCCTTGAGCGCCCGCTCGAGGATGGATTCGATCACCGCGCTGTATCCTCCGTGCCGGCCGGCGGGGCCTGGCGAAGCGCCCATGGTCAGGATGCGCAGCGTCTTTCGTTTCGCCAACACGGAGGCGACGTTCGGCAGCGGCGATTCGTCGGCGATCGGCGTTGCGCCGACCTGGCAATCCTTCGTGAACGGCGCCGCCGCCGGAGCGGTCGACGGCGCAGGCGTCTGCGCACGCGCGTCGAACGCAAGCGCGACTGCCAAAGCGGCAATCAGCACGCCGGCGCGGGCGCCCTGAAGCGTTGTCGTGCCTCTGCTAGCCATGCGGTGACCGCCATGACAATGATGCCGAAAATTACCACGGCGGTGTCGATCCAGACAGTGCCGCGATAATAGAAGCGGGCAATCTGCGCCGTCAGGCTCAAGAGCGAGCCGATACAGAACACGTGCAGCGAGTTGCGCCCCAGCATCGCCAAGAGACCGATCAGCGCGAGCACGGGGCGGCGCAAGGCCTCGATCTCGGCTGCCTTCCGGATATAGGGAAAGGTGATCGAGAACACGGCGACCAAGGCGAGAAATTGAATGAGCCGCATCGGCGTGACGAAAGTCTTGTCCGCGATGAAGAAGAGCTTTGGATCGGGCACCTTGGTCGGATCGGGCCACCAATTGAATTGATGCGTGAGCGCGCCCAGGATCACGATGGGCACGCCGAGGACGCGAAGCCAGCGGATGTGGCGGCGCACGAAAGCCCCCGGGCCCGCATCGGCCTTGGCCAGCACGAAGCCGAGCACGAACACGACCTGCCAGGCCAAGGGATTGAAGAACCAGGTGCCCGACACCGGCCAGGTCGGCAGCGTCAGCCGGAAGGCGAGCACGATCAGGTAAAAGGCGACGGAAAACGGCAGCAGCAGTTGCGGCGCCAGGCGGTCCAGCAACGCGAAGAACGGTGCCATCAGCATCAGCACCACATAAAGGGGAAGAATATCGAAGTAGCCGAGTTGGTGGGTGAGCGCCGCGAGGCCGATATGCGCCGGCACCGGATCGTTGAACACGGCGGCGGCGTTGTGCCATTGCAGCAGCAGCGGATTGGAGAATTCGATCGCGCTGCCCGCCAGCATAGCGATGGCGATCATGGTGATGAGCACCTGGGCCGCGTAAATCTCGAGCGCGCGACCGCCCAGGCGCAGCATGATGTTGCGCGTCGGCATGACGCGGCCGCCGCCCTCCGCCATGAGCCGTAGAGACCAGCCGGCAAGGAAAACGAACAGGTCGGCCGCGTCGGAAATGGAAAAATTGGCGAGCGTGTAGTGCGAGTAGACGAGGCCGGGGATGTGATCGATGAAAATCGTGATGAGCGCAAAGCCGCGCCAGAAATCGACGGCGTTCGCTTCGCGCGGCATCAGCCGGCCTCCGCGTCAGAGCCCGGTGGCGAAACGCGCCATCACGACGATAATCGCGACCTGCATCGTGCCCTGCACCGCGACGACGCGCACGTAGGTCCGCATCCAGCGGCGGAGCTTTTCGGCGTCGGGTGAGGGCTTCGAGATCTCGAAGTAAAGCTTGAGATTGGTCGGCAGCAGATAGCCAAGGCCCTGCACCGTGAGCACGGTCACGATCGCAAGCGCCGCGATCACCCACCAGAATTGCGGAAACGCCAGATCGAGAAAGCCCATGCGGCCGGCGAGAAACCAGCCCGCAGTCGAGGTGACGATCGACAGCGTCGGCATCAGGATCAGCGTGCGCGGAATGATACCGGCGATCATCGCACGCCGCGTCTCGAGTGAAACGAAGCGGAGCACCGGCCCGATCACGAAACCCATGAACAGGTCTATGCCGGTCCATAGCGCGCCGGTCATCACGTGCACGAAATCGAGAAACCACAGGCTCGGCCCGAGGATCGCCGCGATCATCACCGCGAAGGCGGCCGCCGCGGCAAAGAGATACGGCAGGCGAAGGGGAGAAACGACGGCCGCTGAAGAGCGGCCCACGACGGCATCGGCCATTGAGATCATCCAATCCCGCTTGATCGAAACGCAACGCTAGCGGCGGCGAAAGGCGGCAAGCAAGCGAATTTTACAGCCAATTTACCGGCGCGATGAACCGCGAATGACTAGGCTCTGCGCCGCCGATTTGGGGGAGACGGTCATGGCTGCGACCGGAGGATTTATTTTATTCGCATGTGCGGTTGCCGTGCTTTTGGTCGCGCGGCCGGCGGATGGGGAGTCCGCGCCGTTCCTGAAAGTCTGGTTCGTCGGCCAGATTTACGCAATGCTTAGCATGGTGCTCGGCGTCACGGGCGTGAGGCTTATCATCAGCGATCGGCCGTTCTAAAGGTGAGCCGCTGCGCGCCCTAATGCGCGAGCGAAGAAACGGCAATGCCGTTTGAGACCGCACCGGCGTGCCGGCTGCCGATTCCCGTCGCGGCAAAGACGATCGCGGCGATCAGCAATCCGGCGGCCGCCGCTAGCGACAAAACCCTGATCATTGCTTGCCCTCCCTGCGATGGGCCCGGCCAGGCGTGGCAATTCGCTTTGTATTATTTCGTTCGGGCGCGCCGTCATTTAAGCACCGCGCGCCGGCAGCGGGCGATGCGGGAGGACCGGATTTTTCCACAGGGGCGTACCGCGTGGTTTGCGGCGCCGCGTCATTTTTTGGCTTCGACGATCTCGAAAATCCGTTCGACCTGCTCGGCTTTCTCGGTGAGTTCTTCGCTCAAGTCGCGCATTTTGTTGGCGACTTCGACATCCGTGCATTTGCGCGCGAGGCGATTGCATCGCACCGCGACGTTCCGCAGGTAGGCACCCATCCCGATTTGCATTGCCGTTCCCTTGTCCCACAATTTTGGGGCCGCCGGTTCTTAGTCGCGATGACAGCCGGCTTACCCGAATAGATCGTTTTACTTTGCTTTGGCCGCCAACCCGGGCTTGGCTCCACTTGCCCCCGATCATTCCTCGCGTTGCGGCAGTGCGTTACCGACGCGGCGCACAACCGCTTTGGACGCTTTCTTCCTCGCGCCCGTCAGAAAGGTATTTTAGTGAGGGGTGCTTTTGCAAATCCAGCGCGCTTTGGTTGATCGCGCCGTTCGGCTCAGCTTTCGATGAGGCGAAATCGCGCATCATCTTTGACCGATCCGTTGTCCACGCCGAAATAGCTGTCGACTTGGCGTTGCAGGCTGGCGAGCAACTCCGCGCAGACATTCTCGCGCGTGTCGGCTACGTGACAACTGGGACATTCGAGAATCGCGCCGGGGCCGCTCGATTGCGGCACCAACTCGGTCTGGCAACTCGTGCAGAGGACTTTGATCACACGGGAGCCCAGCTCATTACCCGCCCCGCATAAATTTCGCGTAAAAATGCCTTCGGCTCAAGTGTGACAATTGGCCACCCGACAAAGGAGGGTCGTTTGCGAGCGGCCGGCCCGCCCTGCAATTGTCGCCAATTGAGCGGATCGAGGCCCCGTTTCGCAGACCTTTATCGCCGCACCTCACGACAGAATCAGCGAGCACGGCTAAGCTGGTTTGAAGCCGCGCCGCGCGGCGCCCGAACGGAACGACGCGAATGCGACCCGCACCGTTTCTCGTGCTGCTTGGAGGTCTGCTGCTGGCGGCATGCGCCGGCCATTCGCTCGAATGCGAAACGGGAGCCGCGCGCGAGGACTGCGCGCCCGGCACCGAAGGGCACACGCGGCTTCTCGAGCAACGAGAGGATGCAAAAACGGTCGATGCGGTGGATGACGCGCGCTGCCGCTCGATTGCGCAATCCGGCTCGCAAGCTTATCTCGCGTGCCGCCGCCGCGCGGCGGACGACCGAAACAGCTTCGGTGCGCGTTAGCGCCTGCGGCGCACGCGCGGATGAAAAAATCGGTCGCGTCTATCTGCTGCGCGTGCCGAGCGCGATGTCCGAAAGCATCTGAAACAACGCGCCGGTGTAGATGCCGTCGTTGAGCGATGAATCCAGCATCGCAGCCACGACGATCAACGCGACGACTGCCAGAAAATTTCGCATGCGGCGACGATAGGAGAAATTGCTAAAGCTTCCTTATGATGCGAAAAAAATTCGGCGTAAAAAAAGAACCCCGGCCAAGCTGGCCGGGGCCCCCCTGTTGTCCGGGGCTCAGACATTATCCCGAACGTCCGACAAGCTAGCCGCCCTTGATTAGCCGAGACTGAATCGGCAAGCGGAAATTAGGTCCATCCCCGTTTGCAGAAAACGCGCGCCGGTTAGCCCGCTGTTTACCATGGGCGGCCTGCGCGCGAGTTGGCGGATCTATTCGGCAATGCCTACTCGAACACGATCCCGATCTTCGTGTCCGTTCGCCAGGCAGCACGGCAATGCTGACGGGCGCCGTCGATAATGACGTCGAAATTCTTCGGAATGCCGATCGTGGTCGAGACGTGGAGCGCCGCGCCGGTGTCGGAAAGATTTCGCACCGTGCATTCGACCTTGGGCGCCTTATCGCTGATGACGATGAAGCCCGATTTCAGCACGCGCTTGCGCGCTTTCGTGCGCTTTTCGCTCATGCCGGTATACTCCGCAGCCTTGATATCGCGTCAAAGATTATCACGCGCTTATGCACCGCTCCCTGCGACCGTCAGAGCCCGCTCGATAAGATTGTAACTGGCTGCGATGCGCGCCCGCTGGCTAAGGCCGATCGATGGCGCGGTAGCCGCCAGGATCCAAAAAAGAGTTCGGTGTAGCGGGCCGTCCCAGGCCAAGGCATCCACGGAGGGCGCCTGCGCAGCAAGCGTCACGAGCCAGAGCAAGCACCGCACGGTAACGTTGTACCGGCATGGTTCTAAGATTTGGTTATTGCCGCAGGAGCGTAACTTGCGACGGCCGGGCTGGAGGCTCGCGCAAAGAAGACCCCGGCTGGAGCTTTGGGCTTCGGGCCGGGGTCCCTAAATCCCGCCAGGGTTGAGGTGTAAGGCGGGCTGGCAACCGAGCTAATGCAAAAAATTAAGAATAGTTCCGCCGCGCGCGTTGATCGCGGCGCTGCTTCAATAAG
>JAICMO010000240.1 GCA_025929185.1 Pseudolabrys sp. | reverse complement strand
GCTTGAATGCTCATCGATGGAGGAAAAATGAGCCGCGCCACCGCGATCGTCCACAGATGCCCCTCGACGGAGGGCGGCGGCACATCGGCCATGCGGGTGCCCGGCTTCGGGCGGAAATTCTGGATGATGATTTCTTGAATGTGCCCGTATTTTTCGTGCAGATCGCGCAATGCAATGAGCGCGTCGACCCGTTCACGTCGCGTTTCGCCGATGCCGATAAGAATGCCCGTCGTAAACGGGATATGCTGCTCGCCCGCGAGCCGGATGGTCATGAGACGCGCTGCGGGATTCTTGTCCGGTGAGCCGTAATGCGGGCCTCCCTTCTGCATGAGCCGCGCCGACGCGCTTTCCAGCATGATGCCCTGCGAGACCGACACTTTTTTCAGCGCCGCAAGATCGTCGGCCTCCAGCAGACCCGGGTTGAGGTGCGGCAGCAGTCCCGTTTCCTCGAAAACGAGGTGCGCCATCTCGGCAAGGTAAGAGAGAGTGGTCGCGTGGCCGAGGTGGGCAAGTTCTTCACGCGCCGCGCGATAGCGCATCTCCGGTTTGTCACCGAGCGTGAACAGCGCCTCTTTGCATCCGGCAGCGCGGCCCGCGCGCGCAATCGCAAGCACCTCGTCGCAGGTGAGAAAGGCGCGCTCACCGGCGCGCGGCGGCTGTGCGAACGTACAGTAATGGCAGACATCGCGGCAGAGTTTGGTGAGCGGAATAAACACTTTGCGCGAGTAGGAAATGATCTGCCCGTGCGCGCGGTCGCGGCGAGCCGCGGCTCGCTTCATTAACGCGTCAAGGTCGCGCAGGTCGACAAAGCCGTATGCTTCCTCCCGGGTGAGTTCGTCGTCATCAAACCGGTTCTCGAGCTGCGGGGTGTCCTTGGCGCCCCGTGAGACAAGAAACGCGTGTGTTCGTGTATTCGAATTGAGCGCGAGAAAGTCGTCGAGATTTTTCGGCCGGTCTAGGTCGAGGCCTAGATCGTCATGCGGCAGCACGCGGACCGTCATGCCTTGCGCGCGCGCCGCCTTGCAGTGATTGTCGAAGCTGCCAGGGCCGAAGCACAACGGTATAGCGTGGGCGGGACGGCACCCGAGCAGATTCGTGCCTCTGTCGTCTGCCGCCGGGATCGCAACGAGTGTGTTCGGCATGCCAATCGCTTCGACCGCTTGCACAACCCTCTCGGGCGACAGATGCGGCACGTCGGACGGAACGATCAGCGCCCCTTCTCCGCCATTGTCCGCGACGCAATCAAGACCGAGCCGGATGGCGGCATTGATGTCGTCGCGCTCCTCGTCTGAAACAACGCTGGCGCCATATTCCTCTGCCAACGTGGTCGCCGCCGCATCCGCGGTGACCACGACCATGCCCGCGATATGCGCTTTGCAGCGTGCAAGCGCGTCGAGCACGTCGTGAAGCATCAGACGCGCAAGTTCGGCCCGCTCTCCGTCCGACAGGACCGAAGCGAGCCGCCGCTTGGCGATCGCGAACCGCTTCACCGGCACAACCGCCCAAATGTTCGTTTGCTCACGCATCGGCGGACGCTCGCTCCATTTCCGATGTCGTCAAGCGAAGATCGTCGGCGAAATCGAGCACGGCGCTGGCGAGTCGCTCGCGATCAACGACATCTTTCATCAGCGTTTGCGTCACGAGCACCGGCAGTCCGGCACGCGCGGCGTCGCCGCCATCGGCCCGGTCGATGACGAGCGCATCGATCAGTCCGCGGTAATGGGCGACAATCGTTTCGGTCGTCACCGACAATCCAAGCTCCTTCATGATCTTCGCGGTCGGCCCCTTCACCGCGTGGCCGCCGATGATCGGCGACACGACGATCACAGGTGCCCGGCTGCTTGAAAGCGCGTCGCGAATGCCCGGCACGGACAGGATCGGATCGACGCTGAGATAAGGATTTGATGGACAAATGATGACGGCGCGCAAAGTCGGGTTCGTCAACAGTGCGAGCACGCCAGGCGCCGGCTTCGCAGAGCGCGCGCCCTCGAAGCGGATCGCCTTTACCACGGGATCACAACGCCGCCGCACGAAATAGTGCTGGAACGGCAAGTCGTCCTCATCGGTTTCGATGATCGTGCGAACGGCATCGTCCGACATCGGCACCAAGTGCGCGTGAATGCCCAATTTGCGGACAGTGTCTGCGGCAAATGCACTCAGGGTCCCTCCTGCACGGAGGAAAGCGGTACGTGCGGCATGCATCGCCAGATCGCGATCACCAAGATTGAACCAGGTTTCGCCGCCGAGTCGGCCCAAGGCTTGCATGAAATTCCAGCTCTCATCGGCGCGGCCCCAACCGCGCTCGGGGTCGGCAAGGCCGGCAAGGGTATAAAGAACGGTGTCGAGGTCCGGCGAAATGTGCAGCCCTAAATGCTCGAAATCGTCGCCGGTGTTGACGATTACGCTCAATTCGCCGGGCGCGAGCACGCGCGAAAGACCCAGCGCGAGCTTGGCGCCGCCGATGCCGCCGCACAGCGCAACCACTTGGCCGGTGCGCTCGCTTGTCTTCATCGGAACAGGTCCATCTCTTTCGGCCGCAACAGCGCCGAGGCCGGCAATACCGGCGCATCGCAAACCAAGCCGCGCAGATGCACCGCCGGCTGTGCTTCCGCCGCCTGCCCCATCAATAATGATGCTGCCGCCGCGATCTCGTCCGCCGTTGCAACCTCGGTGACGCGCATCTTACGGCCGAAGAGATCGGCAACGCCCGCCATATCGCGCAGCGACGGCACGCCTGCGGCGCCGAGCGCAACACCCACGACTCCGTTTCGCCACGCGCGCCCGAAACTGTCATTGATGATGACCCCGAAATTAACGCCGAATTCACGGTCGAGTTTCGATTTAAGTGCCGCCGCCGACGCGTCGGGATCGCGCGGCAGAAGAAGAACCTGCTCGTCCTCCCCTGCGACGTTCGATTGATCGACGCCGGCATTGGCCATAACGAAACCAAGGCGATGCGCCACGATCAGCACATCCTTGCGGTGACGAATGACTTCGCTCGATTCGGAAAGAATGATCTCGACGAGACGCGGGTCCTTGTTAACTTCGCGAGCGAGACCGGCCGCACGCGCCGACGGCTTTATCCCGCCCAGATCAACGATTCGGCCCTCCGCCTTCGACACGACCTTCTGCGCGACGACGACAATATCGCCATCTTCGGGAGCGATTCGTGCGCGTCGCAACGATGCGGCGAGCAACGCAGCCAGATCGTCACCTGGCTTGACGAGCGGAATCCCTCCCAAGGCTGTCAGCGTGAGGCTGCTCGAAGCCATGCGAAAGTCACCGCGGGTGGGATGCCGGCAGGCCCGTAATACGGATGCCGGCACCCGGAATCTTGTAGCGCCGGTTGATGGCGATCAAGACCGAGGTCAGTGCTTCGGCGGCGACCGTGTTGGCAAGCACGCCGCCGTCGATGCCGCGCGTCGCCACAACATCCGCAAGCGCGATCACCCGTTCGCGCACGCTTGCGTCGTCGGAGAACACCAGCACGTCGCAATCGGCTTTCTCGCCGCTGTGCAATTTCCTGGCGCCGACGTTGTGGAACGCAGATGCCACGCGCACAGCGGGGCCCAGCATGCGCTGAGCGACCAATGCCGGAGAGCCGGCAGCAGGCAGTTGCACGACCGCGACCTTCGGCGGCGCCAATGGCACCACCGCGTCGACCAGCACCTTGCCGGTCATCGCCGGCTTGATGTCGTCGACAATTGCATCGTGATTGGAATAAGGCACGCAAAGCACGACCACTTCCGCG
>JAICMO010000029.1 GCA_025929185.1 Pseudolabrys sp. | reverse complement strand
GGCGATTGCCGGCGGCTTCAGCCCACGCGCATATAAACAAACCGTTGAGCTCACCCGCAACGGTACTGCCCAGCGCATCCATCAGGACGTGCCGCTCGATTTTCCGATCCGTCCAGGCGACACCATCCTCGTCAAGGAGCGGTGGTTCTGAGTCGATGGATTCGCTCAAGGTTCTTCACGTCCTGCGCGCGCCTGTCGGGGGCCTGTTTCGGCATGTAACCGATCTCGCGCGCGAGCAGATCGCCCGTGGTTATCGCGTTGGCCTCGTCGCCGACAGCACGACCGGCGGCCCGCGCGCCGACGACGTCTTCCGCGAATTAAAGCCACGCCTTGCCCTCGGACTGACGCGCATTCCGATGCCGCGGCACGCCGGCATCGGCGATGTCGCGGCCATCCGCCATGTGAGAAGGCGCGCAAGCGAAACCGGCGCCGACATCGTGCACGGCCACGGCGCCAAGGGTGGCGTCTATGCCCGCCTGGTGTCCGAAAAAACGGCCGTGCGCGCCTACACGCCGCACGGAGGCACGCTTGTGTTCGGAAACGACACGCTCCTCGGCAAATTCTATTTCTCCGCCGAGCGCCTGTTGATGCACCGCGGCGACCTGTTCCTGTTCGAAAGCCAATTCAGCGCCGACACGTTTCGCCGCGAAATCGGCGAGCCGGGAGGCGTCGTCCGTGTCGTTCACAACGGTGTCTCGCCCGCAGAGTTCGCGCCGCTGCCACCGGCGGCGGACGCGCGCGATGTCGTTTTCCTGGGCGAGCTTCGCACGCTCAAAGGTGTCGACGTCTTGATCGAAGCTATCGGCCTTCTGCGCCGCCGCGGCCGAACCGTCACGGCGGCGTTGATCGGCGACGGTCCCGACCGTGACCTGTTCAAGACGAAAATCGAACGCCTCGACTTGGCGCCGGCGGTTACCCTTTTGCCGCCGATGCCCGCGCGCAAGGCGTTGACGCTGGGCCGCGTCATGGTAGTGCCGTCGCGCGCAGAGTCTTTTCCATACGTCGTCCTCGAGGCGGCCGCCGCCGCCAAGCCCCTCATCGCCACTCAAGTCGGCGGCATTCCTGAAATATTTGGACCGTACTCGGACATGCTGATACGCGCCGGCGACGCTGGCGCGCTCGCCGATTCGATTGCTGCGGCGCTTAACGATATTCCAGCTGCCGAATCGCGCGCTGAGACACTGCAGCAGCGGGTCGGCAGCCTGTTTACGGTTAATGCCATGGTCGACGGCGTGCTCTTCGCATACCGGGAGGCTCTTGAGTCTCGAATCGCGTTAAGCACTTCTTGAATATCCCAATAAGCATTTCTTGAGAGTCTTTACCTAGAACTTACCTGTCCATTATGAGCAAAGCCGCCGCAGGACAGCGAAGCGGCTTTAGTCGGCGTTGGTAATGACGGATACGGAAATTTCAGCGAGCGGCGTGTCGAGCGCCGCCGGATTCATCGGCCGCTTGCACACGCGCGATGGCCGCAGCGGCAAGCGGAGCACCTTGTCCGGGCGGGCGATCGAAATCGCATCGTCAGGCGCCATGCCCCCGATTTCACCCATCGTGCTGGCTGGCTTCGTGCGCATGATCGAGTTCTCGCTCATCGCAACGATCGGGGTTTTGATCTACGGCCTTTATCTTTATCCGACCTACGGCCTGGACTGGCCTTACCTCGCGATGATCGCGTTGGTCGCCGTGCTTTCGATGCTCGCGTTCCAAATTGCCGACATCTACCAAATCGAGGCGTTCCGCGGTCACGAAAAACAATACATGCGGCTCGCCGCCGCCTGGTCGGTGACACTCCTTGTGGTTATCGGCGGCTCGTTTTTCGCCAAAACGGGCGAGCATTTTTCGCGCGTGTGGCTTGCCGGATTTTATGTCATCGGGCTCGCAGCGCTTATCGGATTTCGCAGGCTGCTGTTTCTGCTCGTGCGGCACTGGACGCAGGAAGGCCGCCTGACACGGCGCACCGTCGTCGTCGGCGGCGGCGATGCGGGAGCCCACGTGATCGAAGCATTGCGCTCACAGAAGAACTCCGGCGTCGACATCATCGGCATGTTCGACGATCGAGGTGAGCGGACGGGTCCCGATTGCGCCGGCCAACCCAAGCTCGGCAGCGTCGACGATCTCGTTGAATTCAGCCGGCGCACGCGCGTCGATCTGGTGATTTTCTCGCTGCCGATTTCGGCGGAAAGTCGCATTCTCCAAATGCTCAAGAAGCTTTGGGTCCTGCCGGTCGACATCCGCCTCGCCGCGCACGCTCACAAGCTCCGCCTGCGTCCCCGCTCCTATTCCTACATTGGCAACGTTCCGCTGCTCGATGTGGCCGATCGGCCCATTGCCGACTGGGACGTGGTGATGAAATGGCTTTTTGACAAGCTGATCGGCGGCCTGATGTTGCTCGCGCTTTCACCGGCGATGCTGCTGGTCGCGATCGCCATCAAGCTCGACAGCAAGGGCCCGGCTTTGTTCAAGCAGAAGCGCTACGGATTCAATAACGATCTGATTGAAGTGTTCAAATTCCGCTCCATGTACGTCGATAACACCGACGCCAACGCAAGCCGGCTGGTGACGAAAGACGATCCGCGCGTCACCCGCATCGGTCGCATCATCCGCAAGACGAGCCTCGATGAACTGCCGCAATTGTTCAACGTCGTATTCAAGGGCAATTTGTCGTTGGTCGGCCCGCGCCCGCATGCGGTGAACGCCAAGGCGGAGGCGCGGCTCTACGACGAGGCCGTCGACGGCTATTTTGCACGCCATCGTGTCAAACCGGGGATTACCGGCTGGGCGCAAATTAACGGCTGGCGCGGCGAAACCGACACGCATGAAAAAATCCAGTGTCGCGTCGAGCACGATCTCTATTACATCGAGAATTGGTCGGTGCTGTTCGACCTTTACATCGTCGCCACCACGCCGCTGGCGCTGTTCAAGACCGAGAATGCCTATTGATCGCCGCGCAGGACATCGCGCTACCCGGCCATAGCCGACCGGAGCCGAAGGCGGCATCGCTCGCCGAGCGTATTCTGCTGATCGTTCTCTACGTCACGATGCTGACGAGTTCGATCGCCTTCGTCGAGCCATCGCCGCACGATTTTTTGATGGGGGTGGTCGCGGCTGCCTGTCTCGCGGCCGGAGTTCGCTTCGAGCGGCCGATCGCTGTCTTGTTTCTTCTGCTGCTGATCTGGAACGTCGCCGGCTTGATGGCGCTGCTCAACGTGCCCGGCCGGGAGCAGACCATCCAGTTCACCGCGACGTCAATCTACCTTTTCCTGGCAGCCGTCACTTTTGCCTGCCTGCTGTCGGAAAACACGATGAGCCGTTTGGCGGCGATGCGCACCGCCTATATCGCGAGTGCGGTCTTCACCGCGGTTACCGGAATTGCCGGCTACTTTCACATGTTTCCCGGAGCGTTCGACCTCTTCACCCAGAACGACCGCGCAATGGGGACATTCAAGGACCCCAATGTCTACGCCCCCTACCTGATCTGGCCGGCGCTGATCATCATGGCGCGCATCGTACTGGAACGCGTGCGATTGCGCGACATCGTCATGCTTGGAATTTTGCTGGTCGGACTCGTGCTTAGCTTCTCACGCGGAGCGTGGATTATTTTTGCCATCGCGGCCGTCATCAGTTTCGGCCTTTTCGTATTCACGGCGCCGACACCGCGGCTGCGACTCCGCATTATTTGCTATTGCTTTGTCGGATTTGCCGTCGTGGCCATTTTGATTGTGACATTGCTCTCGATCGATTCGGTCAAGGAGATGTTCGACATTCGCGCCCACGCCATTCAATTCTATGACGTGGGCCAGGGCGGCCGCTTTCGATTGCAGGAGCTTGCGGTGGCGGCTCTGCTCAAATTCCCCAACGGAATGGGCCCGTTTGAATTTGGCCGCGTGCATGGCCAACAGCAGCATAACGTCTATCTCCAGGGCTTCCTCGTTTACGGCTGGGTCGGCGGCATCGCATATATTCTCGCCGTGCTGACGACGCTGGCGGTTGCCTGGCGCAGCATGTTTCATGCCACGCCTTGGCAGCCCTACCTGGTGACCGCCTTTGCCGCCTTCACAGGCAATGTACTGGAAGGTGCCGTGGTCGACACCGACCACTGGCGGCATTTCTTCCTGCTGATGGGCGTCATCTGGGGACTATATGCCGCGACCGAAAAATACCGGCACGCGCTGCCAGCGCCGCAAGCGCGAGCCCGATTGGCGGCGCAGCCTATCTGACCGCCGCAAGTCCCGGCTGCGGCATCCGCATCGACACGCCGGAAGGCGCCGCCTGCGGCTTCACCCGCTCCAGATAGTTCCGGTTCAGGTCGAGCGGATGCCAGCGCACCTTCGATGAGAACAGGCCGAAAATATCGCCGCTGGTGAAAGCGGCTGGCCGCGTATTCTTCTCGAGCAACGATTCGCCGTAGATTTTGTCGACTGCGTCGCGGCTGTAGCCCATGAGCTGCAACACCGTCGGCACGATCGAAAAGTGGCTGGCGTGGCCGCGGCTCGCCTCGGCGGCGGCTGTGAAACGGGCCCGCAATTCGTCGTTGTCCGTAATCACGAACAAAGGAACCAGCCCCTCGCGCGGATCGGGGTCTTCGACCGTGCAATGGCTGAGCCGCTTGGGATTGAAGTTCTGCCCGTGGTCCGACGTATAGATGATCACCGTGTCTTTCAGCACTGCCTCGTCGAACAGGCGCTTGAAAAAGCGGTCGACCGACCACTTCACGACGTTCCGGAATGAATTCACGCGTGTCGCCATCGTATCCCTGCCCGCTTCCGTCATCGTGGGATGAAACACGCTCGCGGAAGGCGGATAGCCGTTGTCGTACGGAAAGTGCGCGCCGTTCTTGTTCGCATAGACGAATACGGGCTTGTCGGATTTGAGCGCCTTGAGCACGATATCGAGCAGCTTGTCGTCAAGTACAGGCGCGGCGATGTTCTCATCGAGCGCATTGAAACTGTCGATATCGCGCGTCTCTTCCGCGGTCATGAAGTTTTGCAGCTTGCCGGGATTGCGGTTGAACGCGGCCTGCGCGTCGATATAGACCGTCTTAAAGCCGGCTTTCTTGGCGTATTGCCAGATCGTCGGGTTGGTCAGCACCGTGCGGCCAAGACTGTCGCGCGAGGCCCCGAAGCGCAAAATCGCGTTCGAATAATGACTGCAATTGCCGCCCGAGGACGCAGGGCCGAAATTCACGATTTGCGACTTGAGGCTCGCGAGCACCGGCGTGTACGGATTGCCCGGTGTCCAGTCGATATAGTCGCCGCGCACGCTTTCATCGATCAGCATGATCACGTGCCGGATCGGCATGGCACGCGCCGCCCGCGGCGATGCGTTTCCCGCCGCCGCGGCTGAAAATGGGCCGCGCCATGCCAGCGTTACGGCACGATGGCCGGGCGTCGGATTGGTAACGGCTTTGGATATAGCCACCCCAGCGACGGACAACGGAGCGAATTGCGTCGGAAGGACTTCGGAGCCCCCGCCTTCCTTGAACAGAATAATGCCTGCGATCGCGACGATCGGCACCGCGGGCACCCACATCAGGCGCGTCAACCACACTTTAATTTTCGCCGCGGCCGGAACGGGCGGCACGACCAGCGCTACGAACCCGCAAAGCGAAATCAGGATGAACCAGCGCAAATCGGACGCGTAGAATGCCGCTGCCCGCGCCGCCTCATGACGGGCGTTCCAAAGCGACAAGGCGTCGAAAATACCGAGCTCGGAACCGCTCGCGTGCCGATAGGCAAATCCGGCGGCAGCCGTAAGCGCGATAACGATCGCCCAAAAACATCGTACCCAGACGTTGCACTGGAAGGCCGCGATCGCTAGCGCGACCAACGACAGCGCCCACATTCCGACGAAACCGACCAGCGTGACCAAACGCCCCTGATCGTGCAGCAGCATCACGCGCGAAAGAAAGCCGTCGTTGGTGAATATCACGAACGCGGCGAGCGCCAGGATGCGAAATCCATACGCGACGCGGCGCGCGCCCAGGCCCGCTTTCGGCGCGGCAGTAGAAGCATTGTCATTGTCAGACATGGCAGTTACTCGGCCGCATTCGTCTCCGAATGCTTATGACGCCCACGACAACAAATCGAAACGCACCGCCGCCGCCGCGACCCAGACAAGCCCAGCAACGCACAGCGCGCAAAACACCGCCGCCGACCCGAAATCTTTGACCATTCCGATGCGCGCATCGCGCTCCATCGTCACCCGGTCGGCCAATCTTTCGATCGCGGTGTTGAGAAGCTCCACCGCCAACAGCACCAGCAGCGACGCGATCATCGCTACGTACCAGGAAATATTCGGCGCAATCAGCGCGCCGATCGGCAACGCCAGAGCAAGCGCAACCATCTCCTGACGCGGCGCAGCTTCCGTTTTAGCGGCGCAGGTCAAACCGCGCAGCGTATTCAGCGTGGCGTGGTAAATTCGCATCGGGACCGGCCGCAGAGAAATATGAAAGCATGCCGAACCTAGCCGCCGGCAATTAACCGGCCGTTACGCCGTCGCCGACGCGCGGGTTAAACCGGATCTGCGGCGCCGGTTTTGCGGCACTTCCGACCTCTTTCGGCCGATCGGCCGGCGTTGCACGGCATGGCCCCCGCCCCTATAGTCCGCGCCGTCCGGTCGGGGCGTAGCGCAGCCCGGTTAGCGCACCAGTCTGGGAGACTGGGGGTCGCGAGTTCAAATCTCGCCGCCCCGACCAGCGCCCGCCTGTGCCGTTCGGACGCCAGGTCCAAAAAAATCGAAAATTCTGTAGCCGGCGTGCAGGGCATTGCCTGCACCGCCGACCCGGGCAAGCCGCCACTCACGCGTTTGCCCGCATGACTTACGAGCACCATGACACATGCGATGCGCGCAATACCCGCGGTCCGAACGTCTTGCTATTGATCTAAAAATAGACACACTTGGCCCAAGGTTCTCTCTGCGCGGCTTGAAATGGCGACATCCGGAATCGGCGCTTCGGTCCTTCGCAAGGAAGACGATCGGTTTTTGCGCGGCCGCGGGCAATACGTCGGCGACTTCCGGATGCCGGGCATGCAGGAGGTCGCGTTCGTCCGTAGCCCCGTCGCGCACGCCCGATTAAAGCAGGTCCATATTCCCGAGCGGTTTCGTGGCGCGGTTTTTACGGCGGACGATCTTGTCGGCATCAATCCGATCGTCTCGGCGCCCCCGCTCAAGGGCTTCAGGCGCTCGGCCGAGCCGATCCTTGCAACCGGCAAAGTGCGCTTCGTCGGCGAAATGATCGCCATGTGCGTCGCATCGACGCGTGCGGAAGCGGAAGACATTGCCGACGCGGTGGCGCTCGACCTCGACGAGTTGCCGGCAGTCACCGACATGCTGGCGGCGTGTGAATCGGGCTCACCACTGGTGCATGAGGAATGGGGCGACAACGTTTTTGTCGAGTTCAGCGAGAACGTCTGGACGGATGATCTCCGCGAAACGGCGATCGAGGTCCGCAAGAGCATCCGCACGGCGCGGCATTGCATGTTTCCGATGGAAGGCCGCGGCGTGCTTGCCTATCGCGACGAGCGGCTGCGCAACCTGACGCTTGTCACGTCGACGCAATTTCCCAACTGCGTGCAGACCGGGCTTTCCGAATGCCTCGGCCTCACACACGGCGATATTCGCGTCATCTCACCCGATGTCGGCGGTGGTTTCGGTTACAAGGGCCTGCTGTGCCGCGAGGAAGTTGCGCTTGCGTGGCTTGCATTGCGCGTTGGTCATCCGGTGCGATGGCTGGAGGATTGCCGCGAGCATCTGGCGGCGAATGCGAACTGCCGCGAACATCATTACGAAATCACCGGCTATGCGAGCGCGGACGGCAAGTTGCTGGGCATCGAATGCATCGCCCATGTCGATGCGGGCGCCTATTCCTCTTATCCGGTTTCGTCGTCGGTCGAGGCCGCTCAAATCGCCAATCTGCTGCCTGGGCCTTATGTCTTTGCGAATTACCGATGCCGCGCTCTCGCCGTCGCCACCAACAAATGCCCGATCATCCCCTATCGCGGAGTGGCACGATCCGGCATCTGTCTTGCGATCGAGGCGGTGATGGATGCGGTCGCGCAAGAGGCCGGCCTCGAGCCTCATGAGGTGCGGCTGCGCAACATGGTGCAACCCGAGCAGATGCCGTTCGACAACCTGCTCGGCAAGCACTTCGACAGCGGCGATCATCCCGAATGCCTGCGACGCGCGGTCGAAGCGATCGGCGCGCAGCAAATAAGGGAGCGGCAGAAGCAGGCGGAGCCGGACGGCCGGCGGATCGGCGTCGGCATTTCGTTTTTCGTCGAGCAGGGCGCGCACGGGACGGCGGTGCTGGCCTCATGGGGCCGTCCGATCGTGCCGGGCTACGAGCAGGCGCAGGTCAAGCTCACGGCCGACGGCGAGGTCGAAATTCACGTCGGCACCCATTCGCATGGCCAAGGACACGAGACCACCTATGCGCAGGTCGCCCACGAAATCCTCGGCGTCGATATCGACAAGATCAAAGTCATTCAGGGCGACACCCTCTACATCCCCTACTCCACCGCCACCTGGGGCTCGCGCTCGATGGTGCACGGCGGCGGCGCCGTCGCCCGCGCCTCGCGGCTGCTGGCCCAGCGCGCCGCGCAAATCGGCGCATGGCTTTTACAAACCGATATCGAGAAGGTGCATGTGGCGGAAGGAAAGGTCGTCGCCGGTGACAGCAGCATCACGCTGCGCGAGGTCGCGCGCGCCTGGTATTTGCAGCCGCAGAATCTTCCGGTCGGCGTCGACAGCGGTGGCCTGGACATCACCGCCGGCTATCGTGCCGAGCGCGACAGCGGCACTTTCACCTATGCGGCGCATGCCGCCGTGGTGGCGATCGATCCGGCAACGGGCGTGGTCGAAATTCTGGACTATGTCGTGGTGGAAGACGGCGGCACCCTCGTCAATCCGATGATCGTTGACGGCCAGATCTGCGGCGGCACGGCGCAAGGCATCGGCACGTGTCTCTACGAGGCTATGCCGTTCGATGCGCAAGGCCAGCCGCTCGCGTCGACCATGCTCGACTACATGCTGCCGGGCGCCCCCGAAGTGCCGGACATTCGCGTGGAGCACATGCAAACGCCGTCGCCGTACACCGAATTCGGCATCAAGGGGCTGGGCGAAGGCGGCGCCGTCGGCCCTCCGGCCGCCATTGTCTCGGCCGTCAACGACGCGTTGCGGCCGCTGAACGTCGAAGTTCTCGACCTGCCGCTGACGCCTGAGCGAATTCTTGCAGCGATTGAAGCTGCCGCAGCGCGGACACAGCCGCAGGACGCGCACGCATGAAACCTGCGGCGTTCGACTTTGTCCGCGCGACAAGCGTCGCGGACGCCTCGCGCTATTTGAAAGAAGCGGGCGGCACGGCGCGCCTCGTTGCCGGCGGTCAATCGCTCGGGCCGATGCTCAATCTTCGCCTGGCGCGGCCCACTCTGCTTATCGATATCACGGGAATTGCCGAATTGAGCGAGGTTTCGGAGACAGACGACGCCATAATCATCGGCGCCTGTGTCACCACCGCCAATATCGAAGATGGCCGCCTGCCGGGACGCGGGTTCGAGCCTCTCGCGGCGGTCGCCGCGAATATCGCCTATCGCGCGGTGCGCAACCGCGGGACGATCGGCGGCAGCTTTTGTCATGCGGACCCGGCCGCCGATTGGGTGACGGCGCTATGCGCGCTCGGGGCGGAGTGCCTCATCGCGGGCGAGAGCGGCAAGCGCTCCCTGCCCGCCCACGAATTCATTCGCGGCGCCTATGACAATGCGCTTGCGCCGAACGAGGTGCTCGCTGCGATCAAAATCCCTCGCATGTCGTCTCGCGGCCGCTGGGGTTATCACAAGGTTTGCCGCAAGGCCGGCGAATTCGCCATGGCGATGGCTGCCGTTCTGCATGATTCCGACCGCGATGTGTTTCGTGCGGTGATCGGCGCAACACACGGAAAGCCGATCTTGCTTGCCGACGCGCGCGTGCTTCAACGCGCCGACCGGAGTCTCGACACGAGCGCAATCGACCGGGCGCTCGAATCCCACGGCATCACGAATTCGTTGTCGCGCCGGCAGCAGCTTGCCGCTCTCGCGCGCGCCTTCGCGCAGGCAAGGCCGCAATGATCGACGTTACGCTCACCATCAATGGCCGCGTCCAATCGCTCCGCGTCGAGCCCCGGATGCATCTCGCCGACCTTTTGCGCGAGCAGCTTAATCTCACCGCCACTCATTTGCGGTGCGAACAAGGAGCCTGCGGCGCCTGCACCATCCTGGTCGACGGGCAGCCCGCCCGCTCCTGCATTACTTACGCCGCCATGTGCGACGGCGCCGCCGTGCAGACGCTCGAAGGATTGCAGGACGACGCCGTCATGACGGCATTGCGACGCGCATTCTCGGAAGAGCATGGCCTTCAATGCGGCTACTGCACGCCTGGCATGCTCATCACGGCGCGCGACATCGTCCGGCGGGTCCCCGGCGCCGACGAAAAGCGCATTCGGCTTGAGCTGAGTGGAAATCTCTGCCGCTGCACGGGATATGTCGGCATCGTTCGCGCCGTCAAACGCGTTCTCGACGAACGGCGCGCAGGCGCGCTGCCGGTCTCCGACGCGGAACGACAGCCGTTGGGCCCTGTCGGCGCACGGCCCGCGAAACCGCGGGCGCGAGCGGAGGACTCGGTCGCGCAGGCGTCCCCGCTTGCCGAAGCCGCCATCGGCGCCGATGCGGGTATCATCGGTCTCAATGGCCGCAAACCGAACTTCGAAATCAACCGGTCCTTCGTCGTATTACGGCCGCTGAAGGATGTTTGGGCATTTTTCGGCGACTTCGCCGCAGTCGCAAGTTGCCTGCCCGGTGCGACGCTGACAAAAACGCCCCAAGGCGACAGCGTCGAAGGCAGAATGTCAGTCAAGATAGGCCCGATCACAGCCAATTTCAGCGGCCGTGCGCGGATCACGCGCGACGATGCCCGATATAGCGGGACAATTGTGGGCACCGGAATCGATCAAGCAGGCGGCTCACGCGCCGCCGGCGAGGTCGCCTATGCATTGCAGGCCAACGGTCCCGGCGAAACGCGCGTCGCCTTGACGATACGCGCACTGCTCGCCGGCGCACTCGCGCAATTCGGCCGCAGCGGCATCGTCGAGGAATTGGTTGCGCGCATTGCCGAAACGTTTGCGGGTCATGTGGAAGGCCGCCTCTCCGGCGCTCCCCAAGCTCCCCAGCAGTCGACATTGAATGCAGGCTCGCTAATCTGGAGCGTGCTCAAGGCACGCCTTCGAAAAGCGCTTACTAAGATCGGCCTGCGCTAGATCTTGAACTCGGTCAGCGTGTTCGGCGCAAACAGCTCTTCGGGCTTAAAAAGCCGGTCGATCAGGCCCTGCTCCTTGGCGTATTTCATCAGCGTTTCGACGTTCCGCCAGTTGGCGGCAAATCCCTCCGGCCAGAAATCCTCGCCAAACACTTCGATGGTCTCTTCGAGCGCCGGCAGATACCAGGGCAGACTGTAGGGTAACGCGTTCACGTCGAGCATCATGTCCTTGCAGCGTCGCGTGCTTTCACGGAACGCCTTGAACAAGCTTTGCGCAATCCAGGGATTGCGTTCGTAAACGGCCCGCTTCATCACCACCAGATGCATGATGGGCACCATGCGGATGCGCTCGTAGTATTTCCGCTCTTGCGCTTTGTAGTCGGGAAAAAGCCTTGTCACGTCGGGATGACCCTTGCGGTAGGCGGAAGGCACGCGCGGCCCGATCAAGGCGTCGATCTCGCCGGTTTCCAGCATCGCGTTTAGGCATTTTCCGTCCGGAATCTGCTGGATGTCGACGTCGGCATTGACGCGGACGTTCATGCGATCCGAGCGGTTCGGCTCCTCGATGCCGCCGGTGCGCCAGCGCATCGCATTCGGCGGCACGCCGTAGTCGTGCTCGAACATCCCACGCAACCACAGCGAGGCGGTCATCGAATATTCCGGCGCGCCCATGGTTTTGCCGCGCAGGTCCTCCGGGCGCTCGATGCCGGATCTCCTGTTGATGAAGATGAAGCCGTGCCGAAAACACCGCGATGGAAACAGCGGGATGCCGACATAATCGTGACCGCCGCCCTGCGACTTTGAGATCAGGTAATACGCGAGCGAGCATTCCGCGACGTCGAATTCGCCGTAGCGCAGCACGCGCCAGAACACCTCTTCGATGGGCATCTCGATGTACTGCAAATCCACGCCTTCCGGCTGCACGGACCCGTCGATAAGGGCCCTGGTCCGGTCGTAGCGCCCGCCCGCCATCGTGATTTGAACCCGCGCCATGAATGCATCCTTCCAAATATGACTTTGCCGTTGGTGCTGCCCCGCCACAGATATCGTTGTACCAAACATAGCAACAATTCTGGGCGCGGCGGCGTTCTGACGCGGACGCCATATTTTCCAATATAGCGCGTGCGATCAATAATTTAGCCGGCTTCAAGGCAAACCGTGACTGCCGATGCGCTCTCAATTCGCGCTTGGAGACGAAGCCTCTCGCCCTGTAAGGTTGTCTCAAGGTTAGTACGAATTCGCCGAGCGCGCGCGTGGCCCCAGTCTCCCAGACCAAAGAGATGCCCGCTGCTGTACGCGCCTTGCCGGCGCTGAGCGTCCGGAAGGTCCGCAAGCTCTACAATGAACTCGAGGCGATCAAGAACGTCTCGCTCGAAGTCGCGCAAAACGAATTCGTCAGTCTGCTGGGCCCAAGCGGCTGCGGCAAGAGCACGCTGCTGACGATGATCGCCGGTCTGCTCAAGCAGACGGAAGGCGAAATCTCCATCAACGGTACGCCGGTGACGGGACCGCGGCCGGAAATCGGCATGGTTTTCCAGCAGCCGGTTCTGCTGCCCTGGCGCACGATCCTCGACAACGTCCTCTTCCCGGTCGAGTTGCTCAAGCTGCCGCGCGACAAGTACGTGCCGCGCGCGATGGAATTGCTGGCAATGGCGAAGATCGACGATTTTGCCGGCAGCCTGCCGCGGCAACTTTCCGGCGGCATGCGACAGCGCGCCTCGATCTGCCGTGCGCTCGTTCACGACCCTGCCATCCTGCTGATGGACGAGCCGTTCAGCGCGCTCGATGCGCTCACGCGCGACGAGATGGGCGTCGAGTTGCTGCGCATTTGGCAAGCCAACCGCAAGACGGTCGTTTTCGTAACGCACAGCATCCGCGAGGCGGCGTTCCTCTCGGATCGCGTGGTGGTCATGGGCCGGCGTCCCGCAACCATTGTCGAGGAAATGACCATCGATCTGCCGCGCCCGCGCCAAATCAGCCTCACCGAAGACGAAAATTTCAATCGATACGTTCGCGCGCTGCGCAAGGCCATCGAGGCAAGCCATGGGCACTAAAGGACGCAGATTCGCGGCCGACATAGCGGGCCCTGCGGCGATTTCGATCGGCATGATCGTGTTGTGGGAAGTTATCGTTCGTGCGCTTCACATCCGCAGCATCATCCTCCCGCCCCCCTCCGAGATCATCATGGCGATGGTCGACCGACGGGACCTTCTGCTGACGCATCTTTGGCCGTCGCTCTATTTGACCGTGCTCGGATTTGCGCTTTCGGTGGTAGGCGGCGTCGCGGTCGCGATCCTGATCACCTATTCGGCAGCCCTGCGCAAAGGCTTCTATCCAATCATCATCGTGTCGCAGGTCATCCCGAAAATCTCGATTGCACCCTTGTTCATCGTCTGGTTCGGCACCGGCACCATGTCGAGCCTTCTGCTCGCATTTTTGATCGCGTTCTTTCCGATGACGATCAATTCGGCGCTGGGATTCCAGTCCATCGACGAGGACATCGCGCGCATGGCGCGCACGTTCATGGCCAGCGACTGGCAAGTCTTCTGGAAGATAAGAATGCCGAACGCGTTGCCTTACATTTTCAGCGGCATGAAGATTTC
This sequence comes from Pseudolabrys sp., assembly GCA_025929185.1. Taxonomy (GTDB): domain Bacteria; phylum Pseudomonadota; class Alphaproteobacteria; order Rhizobiales; family Xanthobacteraceae; genus Pseudolabrys. The sequence goes on along the minus strand of JAICMO010000029.1, from coordinate 13,859 downwards.
GATTACGCTCGCCATCATCGGCGTGATCGTCTCCGAATTCGTCGCGTCCCAGGAAGGCATCGGCTATCTCATCAAGCTCGCCGGCGGCCTTCTCGACACGCCGCTCATGATGGCCGCGATTACGGTGCTCAGCATCGCCGGCCTCATCCTCTACGGCCTGATCGCACATTTCGAACGGCGCGTCGTCTATTGGCAAAGCTCAAGCGATATCAGCGGCAGCGGTGGCGGGTAACGGCATGGTGAGCCATCAGCGGGAGATAAACGGATGAAGCATTTGGCGGCACGTTTTGACACCGTTCACATCGGTTTCCATGACGCAACGCTCGCACCCGTGCTGGAGGTAAGCAGCGGCGAAGAAGTGCTGGTTAGCGCCGTTTCTGCCGATCCCGGACACGACGTGCCGCCCGAATGGTTGCCACCGGGCATCCACGATATTCTGGCGCGCGGAAAGCGCGGGACGGGCCCGCACATCATGACCGGGCCCATTGCGGTACGCGGCGCGCGGGCGGGACAGGTTCTGCAAGTCGATATCCTCGATATCAAGCTCACGCAGCCCTACGGCTACAACACGGTGAGCCCGCTCAAAGGCATGTTCGGCACCGAAACGCCGCGGCAGAAGACGACGATTATTCCGATCGACATCGAGAAGGGCTTGGCGGACGTGGCGCCCGGCGTGCGCATCAGCACGCAGCCGTTTTTTGGGCAAATGGGCGTGGCGCCACCGCGCGAGTGGGGGCGGCTCGACAGCCGCCCGCCCAATCGTTACGGCGGCAATATCGACAACAAGGAACTCGTTGCGGGTACGCGGCTCCTGCTGCCGATCTGGGTTGACGGCGCACTGTTCAGCGTTGGCGATGGGCATGGCGCCCAAGGCGACGGCGAGATCAATCAGACGGCGATTGAAACGAGCCTTGATGGGCACTTCCGGTTGTCACTGCGCGACGATCTCAAGCTTGAGTGGCCGATGGCGGTGAACGCCGATCACCTGATCACCATGGCATTCCACGAGGATCTCGACGACGCTGCGCGCATGGCTATGCGCAGCATGATCGGCGTCCTCGAACAACAGTATGGGATGGCGTTTCACGACGCCTACCGGTTGTGCAGCGTCGCGGCCGACATGCGTGTGACACAGTTCGTCAACGGCAATCGCGGCATTCATGTTATGTTGGCGCGAACAATTCTCGCGCAGTTACCGGACAGAGTTGATTTTTTCGAATCGCTGCCGGCGCGCAGCGCCGCAGGCCGGCCGCCGGTGCGGCAATCGTAAGACAGAACACAGAGGGAGGATAAAACATGGCCAGAATGAATCGACGCGCGTTCGTGAAGATAGCCGGCGCTGCCGGCGCAAGCGGCGCGTTTGGAATTTCGGCGCCCTTCGTGGCGCGCGCTGCAACGACCGATGTGAAACTGACGCTGCCATGGCTGCCGCTCGGCACGTTCAGCTATGCGTTCGTCACCAAAAAAATGGGCTTCTGGGAAAAGCGCGGCCTGAACGTCACGATCGATCGCGGCTTCGGATCGGGCAAGGTCTGCGTGCCGGTCGATCAAGGCCAATACGATTTCGGCATTCTCGACCTCGCCGTGATGATGAACTGCGCGAGCCGCGGCCTCGACCTGGTTGCGGTCGCCGGCATCTGGCCGATCTCGCCGGTCGGCATCTTCTCGCTCAAGGAATACAACATTACGAAGCCAAAGGACCTCGAAGGCCAAACCGTTGCCTTCGACGTCGGCAGCGGCGACTTCCAGCTCTGGCCAGCATTTGTGAAAGCAACCGGCATCGACGACAGCAAGGTCAAAAAGGTTACGATGGACGCGGCGGCGCTGATCAAGGTGTTGGCGGAGAAGCAGGTGAAGGCCGAAGGCAATTTCTTCGGCAGCATCGCGCCGAGCCTCTGGGCGCAAGGAATGCAGATCAACGGCATTCTTTACGGCGATTACGGCATCAAGATGCTCAGCAACGTTCTTGCCTGCAAGCGCTCGACCATCGAGAAAAAGCCCGAGCTGTGCAAGAACTTCGTGGAAGGAATGATGGAAGGATTGAAGTACGTCTACCTCAATCCGGAAAAATCCGTCGACATCCACCTCGACATGGTCAAGGAGTTCAAGGGCGGCAGCATCACGAACAAGAAAGTGATCGAATACGGCCAGGACGTCAGCACGGCGCTCGGTATGGTGCCCGCGTTCAAGGAGCACGGCTTGGGCTACATGGAGCCGAGCTTGGTGCAGCAAACCGCTGACACGGTCGTCAAATACATGGGCGCCAAGTCGCTGCCGACGACGGACGCCCTCTTCACAAACAAATTCGTCGGCACAGTGAAGCTGACGGACGCCGAATGGCAAGCCACCGCGAAGCGTTCGGAAAAGTTTTTGCCAAAACACGCCTGATATTGATCGGTAAAACAGTTAAGGCCCGCGCAACGCGGGCCTTAACTGCGCGCAACACGCCTATTCGGCCGCCGCGGCGTAATGCTCCAGCGGCGGGCAGGAACAGACGAGATTGCGGTCGCCGTAGGTGTTGTCGATCCGATTGACCGGCGGCCAATATTTTTGCGTCGGCAATACCTTGCCGGGGAAACAAGCCTCCTTGCGCGAATACGGATGCTTCCATTGATCGTCCGCGAGATCGCTCACGGTGTGTGGCGCGTTGCGCAAAACATTGTCATCGCGCGACGCTTCGCCGCGCTCGATCGCGCGGATTTCCTCGCGGATCGAGGTCATGGCATCGCAAAACCGGTCAAGCTCGGCCTTCGACTCCGACTCCGTCGGCTCGATCATCAGCGTGCCGGCGACCGGAAAGCTCATCGTCGGCGCGTGAAAGCCGTAGTCGATGAGCCGCTTGGCAACATCCTCGACGCCAATCCCCGAGGTTGCCTTCAGCTGGCAAAGATCGACGATGCATTCGTGCGCAACACGGCCGGCGCGCCCCTTGTAGAGCAGCGGGAAGTGCGGATCGAGCCTGCGCGCGATGTAGTTGGCATTAAGGACCGCGACTTTGGTCGCCGCCGTCAGCCCCTCGGCGCCCATCATCAGGCAGTACAGCCACGAGATGAGCAGGATCGAGGCTGAGCCGAACGGCGCCGCGGATACCGGGCCGACAACGTTCGGCCCCCCATGCCACGCAGGATGGCCGGGCAGAAACGGCGCGAGATGCGCCTTGACGCCGATCGGCCCCATGCCGGGGCCGCCGCCGCCGTGCGGAATGCAGAACGTCTTGTGCAGGTTGATGTGGCTTACGTCCGCGCCGTAGTCGCCGGGACGCGCGAGGCCGACCTGAGCGTTGAGGTTGGCGCCGTCCAGATAAACCTGCCCGCCATGTTGATGCACGATGTCGCAGATCGTGCGCACATCTTCCTCAAAGACGCCGTGAGTCGACGGATACGTAATCATCACCGCGGCAAGCCGTTCGGCGTTCGTCTCCGCCTTGGCGCGCAGATCGGCCAAGTCAATGTCGCCCTGCTCGTTGCAACGGACCACGACAACATCCATCCCTGCCATCTGTGCCGAGGCCGGATTGGTACCGTGCGCCGACGATGGAATGAGGCACACGGTACGATGCGCGTCACCGCGGCTGCGATGAAAAGCTCGGATCGCGAGCAATCCGGCATATTCGCCCTGCGCACCGGAATTCGGCTGGAACGAAACGGCGTCGTAGCCGGTGACCTGCCGCAGCATATTGTCGAGCTCTGCAATCATGTCGAGATAGCCGCGCACTTGCGCAACCGGCGCGAACGGATGCAGATCGGAGTATTCCGGCCAGGTGATCGGCATCATCTCGGCGGTGGCATTGAGCTTCATCGTGCACGAGCCGAGCGGAATCATGCTGCGGTCGAGCGCAAGATCGCGGTCGGAGAGCGCCCGCATATAGCGAAGCAGTTCGGTCTCCGAGCGGAAGCGATGAAAGATAGGGTGCGTCAGGAACTCACTTGTCCGGCGCAAGACGGCGCCAATTCTGCAAGCGCGTTCGGGCTGCTCATCACTGCGCGCCGCTTGCTGCTTCCGCTCGCCGCCGAATACCTCGAGGACCTTGTCTACGATTGTCGGTGTCGTGGTCTCGTCGCAGGAAATGCCGATGCACGAAATGCCATCGCGCGATGGGATGTCACGCAAGTTGACGCCGGCCTGCCGCGCGCGGTCGAGCAATTGCTCACGCCTGTCATCGACTTCGACTGTGATTGTGTCGAAGAACCACGTTTGACCGCTCTTGAAGCCGATCTCCGCGAGCCGGGACTTGAGGTCGGCTGCAAGCCCGTGCACGCGGCGGGCGATCGCGGTGAGTCCTTCCGGCCCATGATAGACCGCGTACATCGACGCGATGACCGCGAGCAAAACCTGGGCCGTGCAGATGTTCGAGGTCGCCTTCTCGCGGCGAATGTGCTGCTCCCGGGTCTGCAAGGACAGTCGATAAGCGCGGTTGCCGCGGCTGTCGACCGACACGCCGACAAGGCGTCCGGGCAATGCACGGATGTGGGCTTCTTTGCCGGCGACGTACGCGGCATGCGGCCCGCCGAAACCCATCGGCACGCCGAAGCGCTGCGTCGAACCGACGGCGATGTCGGCGCCAAGCTCACCCGGCGGCTTCAGAAGCGTGAGCGCAAGCGGGTCGGCCGCCATGATTCCGATCGCGTTGGCGGCTTTCAGCCTGGCGAGCGAATCGCGGAAATCGCGGACGTCGCCGTATGTACCGGGAAATTGGAAAATTGCCCCGAACACCTCCGCTGGATCGAGATCGCGCAGCGGATCGCCGACACGCAGGTCCCAGCCGAGCGCTTCGGCGCGCGTCTTGAGCACAGCAAGTGTCTGCGGATGGCAATCGCGATCCGCAAAGAATTGCGTGCGTGAATCGTTGACGATGCGATGCGCCATCGCCATCGCCTCGGCTGCGGCCGTTGCTTCATCGAGCAACGAGGCGTTCGCGATATCGAGACCGGTTAGCTCCGCGATCATGGTCTGAAAGTTAAGCAGCGCTTCGAGGCGCCCCTGGCTGATCTCAGGCTGATACGGGGTGTAGGCCGTATACCAGGCAGGATTTTCCAGGATGTTGCGCTGAATAACCGGCGGCAGCACCGTGCCGTAATAGCCCTGCCCGATCATAGAGATCATTGGCTTGTTGCGCGCGGCGAACGCGTGCGCTTTCGCCAATGCTTCCGTCTCCGTGAGCGCCGGCGGGAGATTAAGCGGCACGCGCTGGCGGATATCGGCAGGAAGCGTCTGCGCGAGCAGTTCGTCGAGGCTCGCCGCGCCGACAACTTTGAGCATTTCCGACTGCTCGGCGGCCGTGGGCCCGATATGACGGCTTGAAAACGGCAGGACGTCGCTTTGTTCCGGCATGGGACTTCTCGTTCAATATCAGGACTGGCCGATCATCGATTTGTAGGCCTGCTCATCCATCAACTTGTCGAACTGTGAGCGGTCGGAGACTTTCAGCTTGAACAACCAGCCAGCCTTCATCGGATCGGAATTAACGAGTGCCGGATTGTCCGTGAGCGCCTGATTGACCTCGATGACCTCGCCATTAACAGGCGCGTAAACGTCGGAGGCCGCTTTCACCGACTCGACGACGGCGGCGGCTCCGCCCGCCTGAAGCATCGCCCCCGGTTTCGGCAATTGCACAAAGACAAGGTCGCCCAATTGCTCTTGCGCATGCTGCGTAATGCCGATGGTCGCGGAATCGTTCTCGATCAAAATCCATTCGTGATCGCGCGTGAATTTCAGCATTGTGATCTCCGGTTAGCGTTTGTATCGGTTGGCAACAAAGGGCATCTTTGCAAGGTTCACCGGCACGCGTTCGCCGCGAAGCTCGGCAAATACTGGTGTGCTCGCAACCGCAGCCGCCGCTGTCACGTAACCCATCGCAATCGGCGCATTGACGCTCGGGCCGAAGCCGCCCGATGTGACGAGGCCGATGGCTTGATCTGACGTTCGATCGACAAAAAGTTGCGCGCCATGCCGGATAGGCGCGCGTCCTTGCGGGCGCAGGCCGACCCGCTTGCGCGGCGCTCCGTTCGCAAGTTGATCGAGGATGATGGGCGCCCCGGGAAAGCCGCCGCTACGGCTTCCGCCTGCCTTGCGCGAGCCTTGAATGCTCCATTGCAGATCCGCTTCGACCGGTGTTGTCTGCGTGTCGAGATCCGAGCCATAGAGGCAGAGCCCCGCTTCCAGGCGCAGGCTGTCGCGCGCTCCGAGCCCAACCGGCGCCACCTCGCGATTGCTCAGCAGCTTGCGCGCCAGCGCCTCAGCGCCGTCGGCTGGTACGCTGATTTCGAAGCCGTCCTCGCCGGTGTAACCGGAGCGCGAGATGACGCACGGCATGCCAAGCAATTCGACCTCGCGCACGTCGAGAAACCGCAGCGTGCGGACCCCGGCAGAAAGCGCGGCGAGCACGCTTTCCGCAGTAGGCCCCTGCAATGCCAATAGAGCGCGGTCATCGCGCCGCCTCAGATCGCATGTTTCCGCGAGCGCCCTCCGCAGATAGGCTTCGTCATCGTCCTTGCAGGCGGCATTGGCGACGATCACGACGCGGTCACCGAGATTGGCGACCATCAGGTCGTCGCGGATTCCGCCTTGGTCGTTCGTGAGCAGCGCATAGCGCTGTCGTCCCTTGGCCAGACCCAGCACGTCAATGGGAACAACAGACTCAAGGGCTCGCGCCGCTTGTTCGATCCCGCCTCTTTTCGCGCGCAGTTCGAATTGCCCCATATGCGAGACATCGAACAGCCCGGCGGCGGCGCGGGTATGTAGATGCTCTTTAAGAATGCCTGCCGGATAGCGCACCGGCATTTCATAGCCGGCGAACGGCACCATCGATGCACCGAGTTCGACGTGAAGACGATAAAGCGGCGTGCGCTTGAGCGCGATGTCGGCCGTCGCACTCATGATGCGACGTCAAAAAAGGCACGACGTGTTTCGGAAGCGAGCGGTAGACGCATGCGAGGCACCTTTGCTGCGGCCGTCCGGCCGATAAGCTGGTGCCCCCTCTGTTCTTTTGCCTGAGAGTGTTATCCCGTCGGCGGGCGCGGAGCGCCTCTCTCCAGAGTTCGATCGTTCCCTCGCGATTCTTCTGCCTGAGAGTTTCCGGGGCGGTTGCTCCTTCGGCGCCGGCTGAGCCGATCTCTCCCGCAAGGGTCTTGGTCGCTGCGATCCTTTGCTGCAAGTTAGGACAATAGTTCTACCAAAGGAACCGGGCCCCTGTCACCTGCAAACTGGCATTTGACATGGCTTTGCGGCCCTGCGAAACGCGCCAAGATGAGCGAGCAGAATTTGGCAGCGTTTATCGCGCAGCGGCAATCGGTTCGCCGCTATCGGCCCGAGCGCATCGAGGGCGCCGTCATCGAGCGGCTCATCGAGGCTGCCACGCGCGCGCCTTCGGCGCACAACCGTCAGCCCTGGCGATTCGCCGTGCTCGAAGATACTGCAAGCAAGCACAGCCTCGCGGCAGCCATGGGCGAGCGGCTGCGGCAAGATCGCAGCGCGGACGGTGATGCGGCCGATGCAATCGAGGCCGACGTTGCGCGATCCTACGCCCGCATCACGCAGGCGCCACTTGTCATCATGGTCTGCGTCGACACCCGTGACATGGACCGCTATCCCGATGCGCGACGCGGCCAAGCGGAACATCTGATGGCGGTGCAAAGCACTGCGATGGCGGCGCAAAACCTTCTGCTTGCGGCCGAAAGTGAAGGGCTTGCGGCCTGCGTGATGTGCGCGCCGCTCTTCTGTCCCGATGCCGTCACGCGTGCCTTGAATTTACCGCCGGAATGGGCACCACAGATGCTATTGACTATCGGCAGGCCGGCCAACGGCGGAAAAGATCGCGCACGTCTGCCACTCGACGAAATTGTCCTTTGGATGGCCGGCGGCTCAATCCGCTAGATAGGCGGCGCGCACGTGCGGGTTATCGACCAGTTCACGCCCGCTTCCTGCAAGCGTCAGCGCTCCTGACTCGATCAGGTAAGCGTGATCGCACATTTCCAGCGCCGCCAACGCATTCTGCTCGACCATCAGGACGGTCGTGCCCTGATCGCGAATATTCGAGATGATGTCGAAGGTGTGCTCGACGATGTTGGGCGCAAGCCCGAGCGACGGTTCATCGAACATGATGAGCTTCGGTCGTGACATCAACGCCCGGCCGATGGCCAGCATCTGCTGCTCACCGCCCGAGAGCGTACCGGCCACTTGCTGCCGGCGTTCGGCAAGACGTGGAAATTGCTCGAAAATACGACTCATATCGTCGGCGATCGCCTTGCGGTCGTTGCGCAAGTAGCAGCCCATTTCCAGGTTTTCCGTGACCGTCATGTATGGGAAAACGTGCCGCCCTTCCGGGCAATGAGCGACGCCGAGCGAAAGAATTTTGCGCGCCGACGCGTTGGTGATGTCCTGCCCGTCGAAGATAACTTTGCCACTCTTTATCGGGATCAGGCCCGAGATGGCTTTCAGTGTCGTCGTCTTTCCTGCGCCGTTCGCGCCGATCAGAGAGACGAGTTGTCCGCGGCCGACGTCGATCGAAAGGCCTTTGACGACCATGGCCTTGCCGTAGCCGGATACGAGATCGCGCAGTTCAAGCACGCTTTTTCCTCTGCCCCAGGTAGGCGCGGATCACTTCGGGATTGTTCTGAATTTGCCCCGGCGCGCCTTCGGCGATGATGCGGCCATAGTTGAGCACCACGACCCGGTCGGACACCTTCATCACCATCTGCATGTCATGCTCCACGAGCAGAATCGTTGTGCCTGCATCGCGGATTTTCTCGACCAGCTTGACAAAACGTGCCGTCTCGGTGGCATTCATGCCGGATACGGGCTCATCGAGCAGCAGCATCGACGGTTTCGCGGCCAGCGCAAGCGCCACGCCCAGCAGCCGCTGTTCGCCATAGGCCAGATTGGCGGCAAGCGTCGTGGTGCGATGCTCGAGCCCGACGAATTTCAAGATCTCAAGCGCGGCATTCACCAGCTCACGCTCGGATTCGCGCTCACGCGATGTGCCAAGCAGCGTGTCCCACAGTTTCGAGCGGCCGCGCGTGTGCAGCCCGATCATCACGTTGTGAAAAACGCTATTCTCCTGAAACACGCTGGTCCGCTGAAAGGTCCGCACCAGTCCGAGCCTCGAGATTTCATGCGGCTTGAGGCCGTTCAGGACGGCGGTGCGGTAGCGAACCTCGCCGCTCGTCGCTTTCAGAAAGCCGGTGATGACGTTGAAGGCAGTCGTCTTGCCGGCGCCGTTCGGCCCGATCAGCGCAACGATTTCACCGCGGCTGACCGAAAAGGTCATGTCGGAAATCGCCACCAGGCCTCCGAAATGAACGGCGACGTTCTCGACTGAGAGGATGGTTTCGGCCGGCGGCATCATGATTTTGGCGCATCCAAGTCCGCAAGAACGGCGACATCGGGCGGCCGGTCCGCCTGCTTGCGATTGAGAAAGTATTGCTCGATGGCCGGCACGATGCCGCGCGGCAGCAGGAAGACGATCACGATCATCAGGGCGCCGTAGATCATCCACTGCACCGCCGGCGCGACGTATGAGCGCACGACGACCGGCAAAAATCCAAAGATAACGCCGCCGACAATCGGACCCGCGAGCGTCCCCTTCCCGCCGGTAATAACCATGATCACCATCGTCACCGTGTAGATGAACAGGAATATTTCGGGATCGATGATTTTGACGTAGTGCGCGTAAAGGCTGCCGGCCGCGCCTGCCATGGCGGCCGACATGACGGCGGCAAGGACAAGATAACGGGTTACGTCGATGCCGACAGAAATCGCCAACGACTCATTGTCCTTCAGCGCGACCATCGCGCGTCCAATCCGCGACTGGACAAGGCGCTGAATGATGAGGTAGCAAGCGACGCCGACGGCCGCGACGACATAGAAGAAGACGACCTTGCTCCAAATCTCGTACTCACCGATTCCCGGCAGCCAGATCGAGTACGGAGGAATGTTGTTGAGTGCAAGCGGCCCCTGCGTGAGATCGACCCAATTGAGCGCAACGAGCCGCATCACCTCGGCGAAGCTGATCGTGACGATCACGAAATAGGCGCCCCGCACCTTGAACGACAGCTTGCCGATCATGTACCCGCACAGGCCGGCAACAACGATGCCAACCGGAAAACCGGCAATCGCCGGCCACGGGGCGTGCACGATGTGCAAGCCGCCCGGCAATTCGATATCGAAGCCAAGCGACGTGAGCGCGCTGGCATAGGCGCCGATTCCGAAAAAAGCCACATGGCCGAGGCTGAGCTGCCCGGTATAGCCGAGCAACAGATTGAGGCTCATGGCAGCGATAATGAAGATCGCGGTGATAATCGTGATGTGCAGGAAGTACGGGTCGCGCAACCAGACCGGAAGCGTGAACAAGACGAGCAACCAGAATATCGGCAGCGCGCGTTTCATCCGATGCGGTCCGCGCGCGTGAACAGCCCTGTCGGTTTGAACAGAAGAATGACGATGATGATCACAAATCCCATTGCGTCGCGGTAGCCCGACGAGACGTAGCCCGCGCCGAGCTCTTCGACGAACGCCAGGATAAAGCCGCCGATTGTCGCGCCGGTGATGTTGCCCAAGCCGCCGAGGATGACGATGGCAAACGCCTTCAGCGAGGCGATGTCACCCATTGTCGGCGTGACGAGAAAAACCGGACCCAGCAATGCCCCGGCCGCGGCGGCAAGACCGGAGCCGAGCGCGAATGTCGCCGTATAGATTCCTTTGATATTGATGCCCATCAGCGCCGCCGTGTCGTGGTCCTGGAACGTCGCGCGAATAGCCTTGCCCAGTTTCGTGTGGTCGATGAAGAAATAGGTGGCGACGATCAGCACCGAGCCGACGACGAGAACGAAGATGCGCAGCCAGGAAACCGAAATTAAGCCAAGCTGCAACGGGGCCTCGGGAAACGGCGTCTTGATCGATTTGGCGACGCCGCCCCAATAAAGCAGCTCCGAGTTCTGCATGAAGATCCAGGCGCCAATCATCACCAGCATCGTGGTGTCGATGTCCGCGCCCTGGATCGGGCGCAACAACGCGAACTCGATCAGCGCGCCGAGCAAGCAGCCCGCGATGACGGCCACAACAATGGCTACGAAAAAATTGACGCCCAGCGCCGCTTCGAGAAAGAAAACCGCGTAGGCGCCGAACGAGTAAAGCTCACCATGCGTGAAATTGACCACGCGCATGATGCCGAAAATAAGCGTCAGGCCGATCCCCAGGAGCGCATAGGTGCTCCCCAGAAGCAGAGCGTTGGCGAGATGCTGAAGAAGTTCTTGCACGCGCGCGTCACGGCCCAGACGTAGAGAACTGGGCAGCCGCCCGGCGCGCCCGCCCTGTTCCGCAAAAAGAAAGCGGAGCCGCAGGGTGCAACAGCCTGCGGCTCGGCGCCAGATCAGATTTTCGGAATGACGACTTTGCCGTTCTCGATCTCGATCAGGTAGACGGTCGGAACGCTCTGGCCGCTTTCCTTTCCGGCCGGACCTTCCTTGTTGAACTTGATCCGCCCATTGAGCCCCGTGATATCGACCTGCCAAAACGCCTTGCGGATCGCCTCGGGATCGGCCTTGCCGGCCTTCTCGATGGCGGCCGCAATCGCACGGATGCCGTCATAACCGCGGAAGCTCTCGGTCAGCCCGGCGAAATTGTAGCCGCGCTTCTTCCATTCCGCGATGAAACGCTTGCTGGCGGCAGGGTCTGGCGTCGCCTCCGGCACCCACGGCACAAAGAAAACCAGATGTTTTGTGTCGTTCACGGCGGCACCGGCTTGCGCAATGAGCTGGTCCGGATTCTGCGAACCGCCGGTGGTGATGAAGTTCTTCTTAAGACCGAGAGCCGCCGCCTGCTTGAAGATCAACGTGAGCTGATCGACCGCCGTGGTGACCATCAACGTGTCCGCATCGGACGCTTTGAACTTCGCGAGCTGGGCGCTCATGTCCTGATCGGATTCGCCCATCCGCTCGACGAGGCCGACTTTGATGCCATGCTTCTTGAACATGGCGCCGAAGTCCTGCGCGGTGCCGAGACCCCAATCGTTGTTGATGACGAGGAAATCGGCCTTCTTGATGTGCAGCTTGTCGATGATTTTGCCGAAAGCCTCGGCTTCAATCGCCGACGGCGGCGAAATGCGAAAGATGTACGGATTGCCGGCTTTGGTAATTTTGCCGGAAGAGGATGTCTCGACCAGCATCGGCACTTTGTATTCCATCATCTTGGGCATGACGGCGAGCGTGAGGCTCGAACCCCAGGCCCCCAACATGACCGGGACCTTGTCGCGGACCATCAGCTTTTCGCCGACGGTGGCGGCTTCCGTCGGATTGCTCTTGTTGTCTTCGATGACAAGCTGAATCTTTTTGCCGAGCAAGCCGCCCTTGGCGTTGATCTCGTCGGCGGCGATCTTGGCGCCGTTGGTGACATAGTTGCCCGACGCGGCGAATGCGCCGGTAAGCGGCTCGTTCACGCCGATCTTGATCGTTTCCTGCGCGTTCGCGCCGGTGACGGCACCGGCAGCCAAAATGGCTGCGCTCGCCAGTAATCCTGCAAGTTTCCTCATGTCCACTTCCTCCTCAGCGTCGACCGTGGTCGACAAGAATTGTTATTGGAGTTCAAGACCAGTCGCCCCCGACGGGAGGGGTGCAGCGCAGGAGACGATCGCGCGACCTCAATTCAAAAAGTGGCGACGAGGCGTACGGTTGGCGCCGCCTCCCGTTCTCCGCGCCAGCTTCGGGTAGATTACCGACTTCATCTGACCGGAGCCTTCCCACAGGGAAACTCATTCTATTTTTAGGATGTTAGTAAGCGCGCAGAATTCAGGCAAGCTCAAACTGTACGGCCTCGGGCCCGATACCTCCGCATTTCAAGTACGACCGATCTCAACTTGCCGTTTTGCCGCAGTGTCTCTCCGAGCGTCGCCGCCTTTATCGCCGGTGGTATACGAGGGTGACGGGCCGGTCCCGACCCTGAACAAAGCAAAGATCGCCCGACAGTCAGGCGCTCTTTAGCCGCGGAATAATCTCACGCGCGATGATCTCGATCTGCTCCATCTCGTAGCGATAGGGAACGAAAATCAGCTTCTGAACGCCGACGGCAAGATGCGCCTTCAGCTGCTCGACGCATTCCTCGACGGTGCCAAGGATGGCGCTATCTTTGGTCGACTCGCTCCAGGAAGCGTAATCCCACTCCTTGCCGAGCCAATCCATCATTTCGCTCTCCACCGCCGCGCGCGATTTGCCAATGTGGATCGGAAGCTGCGCCGCGTTGAGCAATTTATCAGGGTCCTTGCCGGCTTCCTTCGCAAAGCTGCGAATCTTCTCCCATGATTTCGCAAAGCTTTCCGGCCGATAGAAATAAGTGAGCCACCCGTCGCCATCGACCGCCGCGCGCTTTAGCACCCGATCGACATAGCCGCCGATGAGCAGCGGCGGATACGGCTTCTGCACCGGCTTCGGGTACATGACGCCGGCGGGAATCTTGTGAAACATCCATTCGCCCTTGACCATGTCCTCGGTCCAGAACCGCTTCAGCAGATCGAGATTTTCATCCATGATCTTGCCGCGCTTCTCGAACGGAACGCCGACCGCATCGAACTCGCGTTTATACCAACCAGACGCAAGTCCCATGATCAGGCGGCCGTTCGATAGCAAATCCATGCTGCCGAGCTGCTTCGCCAGCACGACCGGATTGCGCAGCGGCAGGACAAGGATTCCCGTGCCCAGTTTTATTTTCTTCGTGCGGGCTGCAACCGCCGTGAGCAGCGTGAGCGATTCGATGATCGGGAAATTCGGCTCGACCCCGAGCAGCACGTGATCCCAGACCCAGAGCGAGTCGAAGCCGAGGTCTTCCATCCTGACGCCGTATTCGACCAGCGCGCGCGCATCCGGCATTTCCGG
>JAICMO010000081.1 GCA_025929185.1 Pseudolabrys sp. | reverse complement strand
GGCGCTTGAGCACAAAACGCCGGAATATTCCGCGATCAACCCGCTGCAACGGATGCCGGCGCTCGTGCTCGACGACGGCACGATCATAACCGAATCGGTCGCGATCTGCCGTTACTTCGAGGCGCAGCAGCCGTCGCCGCCTTTGTTCGGCGTCGACGCGAAAGATGTGGCTCTGGTGGAGATGTGGAACAGGCGCGCCGAGCTCAACCTGCTGTTTCCGGTGAGCCACGTCTTCCGGCACAGCCATCCGGCGATGAAGCCGCTCGAAGTGCCGCAAGTGCCGGAATGGGCCGAAGCGAACAGGCCACGCGTTCTCGAATTTCTCGCGGTCCTCGACGATCAACTGGCCAAGCACCAATTCGTCGCGGGCGACCGCTACACGATCGCCGACATAACCGCGCTGTGCGCGGTCGATTTCATGAAAGTGGTGAAACTCGCCATACCCGACGCGCTTGGCCACGCGAAGCGCTGGCATGCCGAGGTATCGGCGCGGCCGAGTGCCCGCGCATGAAAGTAACCGTCGCCGGCTCAGGTGATGCCTTCGGCTCGGGTGGTCGCCTTAACACCTGCTTCTGGCTCGAGACGGCCAAAGGCACGCTGCTGATCGATTGCGGCGCCTCCGCGCTGCCGGCGCTGAAGATGCGCGGGCTCGACCACGGCAAAGCGGATGCTGTCGTTCTCACGCACCTGCACGGCGATCACTTCGGCGGATTACCGTTTCTGCTGCTCGACGCGCAGCTTCTGACTCGGCGCGAGCGTCCGTTGCTGATCGCGGGACCTCCCGGCACACGCGCGCGGCTCGATGCGGCGATGGAAGTCTTCTTTCCGAAGTCGACCGGCTCGAAATGGCGCTTCCAATGGGCGGTCGAGGAAATCCCGGTCGGCGTGCCGTCCGATATGCTGGGCCATTCGCTCATCACCGCTGAGGTCATCCATCAATCGGGCGCGCCTTCGACCGCGCTGCGGCTATCCGACGGGCAGGGGACCTTCGCCTATTCCGGCGACACCGAATGGACCGAAGCCTTGCTGCCGATTGCGCGCGAGGCCGACCTGTTCATCTGCGAGTGCTACGCCTATGAGGGCAAGATCACCGGCCACATGACGTGGGAAATCCTGAAGGCGCGGCTGGCCGATCTCGGCGCACGCCGCACCATGGTTACGCACATGAGCCCGACGATGCTGTCGCGCCTCGACGAGGTCGAGAGCGCCGGCGTACTGGCAGCCGCCGACGGGCTGGTCGTGGAGTTCTGACGATCAACGGTCGAGCAAGGCAATCAGGCTCGATGTGTCCCAACGCTTGCCGCCCATCGCCTGGACTTCGGAATAGAACTGGTCGACGATCGCGGTCACCGGCAAGTTGGCGCCGTTCTTGCGCGCTTCGCCGAGGCAAATGCCTAAATCCTTGCGCATCCAATCGACCGCAAAACCGAAATCGAATTTGCCGGCCGCCATGGTCTTGTAGCGGTTCTCCATCTGCCAGGATTGCGCCGCGCCCTTGGAGATGGTCGCGATCAGCTTCTCGATATCGAGGCCGGATTTTTTCGCGAAGTGAATTCCCTCGGCAAGACCCTGCACCAATCCGGCAATGCAAATCTGATTGACCATCTTGGAGAGCTGTCCCGATCCCGGCTTGCCGAGCAGATTGCAAGCGCGGGCGTAAGCCGCGATGACTTTTTCGGCGCGCGCAAACGGCTCCGCATCGCCGCCGCACATCACCGTGAGCACGCCGTTCTCGGCGCCGGCCTGGCCACCCGACACCGGCGCATCGACGAAATCGAAGCCCGCATTCTTGGCCACCGCGTGCAGTTCGCGCGCGATCTCGGCTGACGCCGTGGTGTGATCGACGAAGATCGCGCCTTTTTTCATCGCGCCGAATGCGCCGTTCGGCCCGAGCGTCACCTCGCGCAGGTCGTTGTCGTTGCCGACGCAGGCCATGACGAATTCCTGGCCCTCGGCCGCCGCTTTCGGCGTGGGCGCGAATTTGCCGCCGTATTGCGCGACCCATTTTTCCGCTTTGGCGCCGGTGCGGTTATAGACGGTGACGTCGTGGCCGCCCTTATTCTTGAGATGCCCGGCCATCGGATAGCCCATCACGCCCAATCCCAAAAACGCCACTTTCGCCATCGTCCTGCTCCTTCGACCCGTCCCAATTTGAGATGCGCGGTCCCCAATAGGTCATTGCAGTAGCGCCCGCGTCAACCATCTTGAGTGCATTGACCGGTCCGCACGCCTCCTTATGGTGGCGGCCGCAAGGACGGCGCGATATGGCGGTGACGAAGCAAGACATTTTGCAGGTTCTGGCGAAAGTGCCGTCGCCGGGCGGCGTGCCGCTGACCGATGCGCGGGTGCTCTCCGATATCGTCGTGGCGGACGGCAAGATTTTTTTCTCGATCACCGTCGATGCGGCCGCGGTCAAAGCCTGGGAACCGGTGCGCAAGCAGGCCGAAGAGGCTGTGCGCGCGGTGCCGGGTGTGCAGTCGGCGTTGGTTGCGCTGACTGCCGAGCGCGCGCCGGGCGCACCGCGTGCGCCGCAACCGGCCGCGCGTGCTCACGCGCAACCTGCCGGCAAGCCGGGCATTCCGGGCGTGGACAACGTCATTGCCGTTGCTTCCGGCAAAGGCGGAGTCGGCAAATCGACGGTCGCCGTCAACCTCGCGCTGGGCTTGCGCGAGTTGGGGCTGAAAGTCGGCATTCTCGACGCCGACATTTACGGCCCGTCCCTGCCGAAGCTGCTCGCGATCAAGGAAAAGCCGGAGACGATCGGCGGCACGCGGCTGAAGCCAATCGACCGCTATGGCCTCACCGCGATGTCGATCGGCTTTCTGATCGAAGAAGAAACGCCGATGATCTGGCGCGGGCCCATGGTCATGTCGGCGATCACGCAAATGCTGCGCGAGGTCGAATGGGGCACGCTCGACGTCATGGTCGTCGACATGCCGCCGGGAACCGGCGACGCGCAGCTGACCATGGCGCAGCAGGTGCCGCTTCGCGGCGCGGTGATCGTTTCGACGCCGCAGGACCTCGCGCTGATCGACGCGCGCCGCGGCATCGCCATGTTCAAGCGGGTCGACGTACCCGTGCTCGGTCTCGTCGAGAACATGAGCTATTTCCTTTGCCCCAGCTGCGGGACGCGTTCGGATATCTTCAGCCACGGCGGCGCACGCAAGGAGGCCGCGCGCCTCGGCGTGCCGTTCCTCGGCGAAGTGCCGCTGCACATGGCGATCCGCGAGAATTCGGATGCCGGCTTGCCGGTGGTGGCCGGCGAGCCCGACGGCGAGCATGCCAGAATCTTCCGCGAAATCGCCAGCAAAGTCCGCGATCAACTCGAAACAGGTCGATTGCGACCCGCGCCCAAGATCGTGATCGAAAGCTAGCCTGCGGCGCGCATTCGAGCACTAACTATGCCAAAACCAATGGGATTTTAACGTCTTGCGCCGGACGCGCCGGCGCAGCATTCTAGCGCGTCAAAGGCTTTGCGAGGCGCGTTGGTGCTGAGCGAGCCCAACAGAATTCCGAGAGGGAGGACATCCATGAAACGTCGTGACTTTCTGAAAACTGCCGGTGTCGGCCTTGCAGCCAGCACCGCAGTTGCCGCGCCTGCGATCGCGCAATCGATGCCCGAATTGAAGTGGCGGCTTGCGGCAAGCTGGCCGAAATCGCTCGATACCCTGTTTGGCGCCTGCGAGACATTCGCCAAATATGTGAAGGAAGCGACCGACAACAAATTCCAGATTCAAACTTTCGCGGCCGGCGAAATCGTGCCGGGCTTGCAAGTTTTCGACGCGACGGCGAACGGCACGATCGAGATGTGCCATACCGCGACCTACTACTATTTCGGCAAGGACCCGACCTGGGCTCTCTTCTGCGCGGTCCCGTTCGGACAAAACCAACGCCAGCAGAACGCATGGTTCTACCAGGGCGAAGGGCAGAAATTGCTCGACGATTTCAGCGGCAAGCATAACGTCAAATGCCTGCTGATGGGCAACACCGGTTGTCAGATGGGCGGCTGGTTCCGAAAAGAGATCAAGACCGTCGACGATCTCAAGGGCTTGAAGATGCGCATCGGCGGCTGGGCCGGCAAGACGATGACCAAGCTCGGTGTCATCCCGCAGCAGATTGCCGGCGGCGATATCTACCCGTCGCTGGAAAAGGGAACGATCGACGCCGCGGAATGGGTTGGTCCCTACGACGACGAGAAGCTCGGCTTCTACAAAGTCGCCAAGTACTACTACTATCCGGGCTGGTGGGAAGGCGGCACCACCAACCACACCATGATCAACAAAGCGAAATGGGAAAGCCTGCCGAAGAGCTATCAGGCGATTCTCGAAACGGCGGCCGCGTACGCCAACAGCGACGAGATGGCAAAATACGATGCGAACAATCCTGCAGCACTAAAGCGGTTGGTCGCTAAAGGCGCGCAACTGCGGCCCTTCAGCCGCGACATCATGCAAGCGTGTCTGAAGGCCTCGAACGAAGTCAACGCGGAAGAGTCGGCGAAGAATCCGACCTACAAGAAAGTCCTGAAATCGATGCAGGACTTCCGTAACGATGAAAACCTGTGGTGGCAGGTGGCAGAATATAGCTTTGAAAGCTTTATGATACGCAGCCGCACCAACGGCTAAGGTTTGTCAACGCTAGAGTTCGGGGCCGGGCGAAGCCGGCCCCGATGCGTTTGAGCTCAGAACAAAGGCAGATTTTGTTTACAACTTTATGCGGGCCGAGGCAGACTGACAGCGAGGTGCCCACCGCACGGTTGCGGGGCTCATGCGCCGTTTCAGGCGCAAAGCTAAGAAGATCAAAGGGAGGAGCACAAATGAAACGTCGCGAATTCTTGAAAACGGCTGGCGTCGGGCTTGCCGGCACCGCCGTGGCTGCACCGGCCATTGCGCAGTCGGCGCCTGAGCTTCGCTGGCGCATGGCGGCGAGCTGGCCGAAGTCTCTCGATACTCTTTATGGCGGTGTCGAGACCTTCACCAAATATGTCGCGGAAGCGAGCGACAACAAATTCCAGATCCAGGGCTTCGCGGCAGGCGAGATCGTGCCCGGTCTCCAGGTGCTCGATGCGGCCTCAAACGGCACCGTCGAGATGGCTCACACCGCCACCTATTATTATTTCGGGAAGGACCCGACCTGGGCGCTGTTCTGCGCCGTCCCGTTCAGCCTCAATTGCCGGCAGATGAACGCTTGGTTCTATGACGGCGACGGGCTCAAGCTAATGAACGAGTTCGCGGCGAAGCACAATCTGGTCGCCATGCTTGCCGGCAACACGAACTGCCAGATGGGCGGCTGGTATCGCAAGGAGATCAAGACACCCGGCGACTTCAAGGGCCTCAAGATGCGCATCGGCGGCTGGGCCGGCAAGACATTGCAGAAACTCGGCGTGGTGCCTCAGCAGATTGCCGGCGGCGATATTTATCCGGCGCTGGAGAAGGGCACGCTCGATGCATGCGAATGGGTTGGCCCCTATGACGACGAGAAGCTCGGCTTCTACAAGGTCGCCAAGTACTACTACTATCCGGGCTGGTGGGAAGGCGGACCGGCGCTGCACATCCTGATCAACGCCGGCAAGTACAACAGCCTGCCCAAGCAGTATCAGTCGATCCTGAAAGCAGCGGCGGCTTATTCCAATGTGGAGATGAGCGCACGCTACGACTCGCGCAATCCGACCGCGTTGAAGCGGCTGATCGCGAATGGCACGCAGCTGCGCCCATTCTCGCAGGAGATCATGGAAGCTTGCCTGAAGGCCTCGAACGAGGTGAACAAGGAAACGGCGGCCAATAACCCCAGCTACAAGAAGGTGCTCGCCAACCTCGAGGACTTCCGCAACAACGAGTACCTGTGGTGGCAGGTCGCGGAATACTCCTACGACACCTTTATGATCCGCAACCGCCGCAAGGGCTGAAATACGGTTAGACGAAGCGGGGCCGGCACGGAGCCGGCCCCGTTTTTTTCTGCGGGACTATTGGATTTTGGGCGGCTGGTCGAAATTGAGCGGTGGCGGGGCCTGTATTTCCGGCACATCAATCTTCACCTTGTTGATGTCGATTTTGGATCCGGCGTCCTGGTAGTGCGTCACCATGATCGGGAAGAAGATCACCAGCAGCACCATGACGACCTGGATCGCAACGAAGGGAATCGCGCCCCAATAAATCTGACCTGTCGTTACTCCCTCGGTCTTCTTACCGGTGACCCGGTCGACGAAGACCTCCACTGGAGCCACTGAGCGGAGATAGAACAGCGCATACCCGAACGGGGGATGCAAGAACGACGTCTGCATGTTGATGCCGAGAAGGACTCCGAACCAGATCAGATCGATTCCGAGGTGTTCGGCGGCCGGCCCAAGCAACGGAATGACGATGAAAGCGATCTCGAAGAAGTCCAGAAAGAAGGCAAGGAAGAAAACGAAGGCATTGACGAAAATCAGGAAGCCGGTCTGTCCGCCGGGCAGCGAGACCAGCAAGTTCTCGACCCAGATATGGCCGCTCACTCCATAGAAGGTCAGCGAAAACACACGCGAGCCGATCAGAATAAAGATCACGAAGGCGGAAAGCTTCGCCGTCGATTCCACCGCCTGGCGAATCAGGTCCCAGCTTAACCGGCGCGTGAGGCCACCGAGGATCAGTGCGCCGGCTGCGCCCATTGCGCCGCCTTCGGTAGGCGTGGCGACACCGATGAAAATCGTACCGAGCACCAGGAAGATCAGGAAGAGCGGCGGCACCATCACGAAAGTCGTTTGCTGTGCGATATGCGACAGAAAACGGAAACCAAACAAACGGGTCGTGATCTTGTTTACCACCGCCACCGCGAAGGCAAAGATGATTCCGTTGAACATGCTGAGCACGACGTAGTCCGCGCCGTGTGTGTCGGAATTCCGCATCATGTACCAGGCGAAAATCGATGCGATAGCAGCAAGGCTGGCGAGCGAGAGCAGGCCCCGCTCGTCGCCTCCCGAGCGAACACGCGGCACCAGTCGCGTCAGGCTCCATAGCAGGCCGACAATAACGACGACCTCAACTGTGTAGCCTGCATAGGCCGTGATCGCATCGGCAAGACTGGGGCTCGCGGCGGCGGCCGTCAGATCTCCGTTTTGTACGCTGGCATAAAAGTGACGTCCGAGCATCCACAAGGCTGCCAATGCGCCGATGCAGAGCAAGCTGCCATTGGTGCGGCTGAGCAGATCGCGCCGACCGGGATCGGTTTCCTTAAAGCCCACTGTATCGACCGGGAGCCCGGGCAATGCTTTCGGCTTCGTCAATGTGATGATGAAGACATAGACGGCGTAAAGTCCGGCCAAAAACAGACCGGGGACAAAGGCGCCCTCGTACATGTCGCCGACCGAGCGGCCAAGTTGGTCGGCCATCACGATCAGCACCAGCGAGGGGGGGATGATCTGTGCGAGCGAGCCGGAGGCGGCGATGATCCCGCAGGCCACACGCCGATCGTATCCGTAGCGCAGCATGATCGGAAGCGAGATCAGGCCCATTGATATGACCGAGGCGGCGACCACGCCGGTGGTGGCGGCAAGCAGCGCCCCCACGAAAACGACGGCATAGGCCAGTCCGCCGCGGACCGTTCCGAACAGTTGGCCGATAGTGTCGAGCAAATCTTCCGCCATGCCGGAGCGTTCGAGCACCAAGCCCATGAAGGTGAAGAATGGGATCGCGAGCAGCGTGTCGTTGCTCATCACGCCGTAGATGCGATCGGGCAAGGCTTGCAGGAAATCGGGCGCGAATTGCCCGAGCTCTATGCCGATAAATCCATACAGCAGGCCAACCGCGCTCAGTGAGAATGCCGCCGGGTAACCGAGCAACAGGAACAGCACCAACGACACGAACATGATCGGCGCCATGTTGGCGATGAAGAAGGCCTCCATGGCTAACCCCGATTATCCGCTGCTCGATTGGGCAACGATCCGGCGAGCGCCGCGCGCTTCGCTGCGGTCCGCCCCACGAACACGGAATTGAGCGTAAAGAGTACTTCACTTTTCATCGGTCGTGTTTCCGATCGCGCCGATGACTTCTTCGGCCTCCAATTCAAGTGAGCTCTTCTGGCCCTCGTGTGGATCGGGAATGAGACCGCGCATGACGGCAATGCGCTTCACCAGCTCCGAAATCCCCTGCAACAACAGCAGCCCAAAACCTATCATGATGAAAGACTTTGAAGGCCATTGCGGAAGGCCCCCGGTATTGAACGATTGCTCGTTAATTGCCACCGACTTGAGAAAGAACGGGATGCCGGTGATGACCAGGATGATGCAGAGCGGCAACAGAAAGAACGCGTGACCGATCAGGTCAATTATATTGCGCATGCGCTTCGGCATCATGCTGTTGACGATGTCGATGCGGACGTGCTCGTTGTTCAGGAGCGTCCAAGGCGAGCACATCAGGAAGACGAAGCTGTAGAGCACCCATTGCAGCTCGAGCCAGGCATTCGATGACGTGTCGAGCACCTTGCGCACGACCGCATTCACCGCTGAGACCACGACGGCGAGGAGGATCAGCCAAGCGGCACGTCTGCCGATGCTCGTATTGACGTAATCGATGAAGCGCGTTGCGGGCAGCAACGTCTTCAGAAGCGAGTCGAGACCTCCCACGCCATTCCCCCACAACCGGAATGCCGCCAGGGCAGTCCGCGATTCTTGCTTCTTCGTTCCCCCAGAGCCAAGCCTCGCGGCCGGGACGGTCAACCTAATCCGATGCCGGGATAGGGCGTCAATGGCCAAAAATGTTCATCCAGAAGGCCATTTGGACGACCGAAGGGCGGGAAAGCGATATTTCCCAGCGAATGGCGGTTAAGGAACCGTAAACCGTCGATTAACCATGTTCCGGTACGTAGAAATACGACCGGGCGCACGCGGGGCGGCGTGCGAGGCCTGGAGTTTGGCCGAATGTGCCCACAGGGTGGGGACGGATGCAGCGGCTGACGATCGGAGAGCGGTTGTTCATTGCCGCGCTGCTGCCCGTCCTCGTATTTGGCGCAACCCCGTACCTGAGTACGGCACTGGATCGGGCGGTCGGCGCCGGCTACGGCGCCTACGTCGCCGTGCTTCTCGATTGTGCCGCGACGGTCGCCTGCCTCATCGTGCTGCGGACGATCGCACGTTCATTCGCTGAGCCGCTGACACGGGCCACGGTCGTGCTCGATGCCATCGCGCATGGCGAGCTAGGTTCGTCCCCCGACGAGTCGCGCGCCCGCAGCGAAACAAAGCGTCTGGTCGATGCCACCGCCAATCTCGCCGAGGTGATCGGCGAGCGGCAACGCCGCGAGCTCGTGCACCGGGATCTCGATCGCGCCTGGCAGGCGTCCCGGCGCGTGAACTTGTCCAATTTGACCAGCCAGATCGAGACCGTGACCGCAGCCGGCATTCAGCCGATTGTTTCCGGCGCGACGGATTTGCAAAGCAAAGCCGAAAACATCGTGAGCGCGATGAAGACGGTGCGCGCCGCCTTCGACGAAGCGGTTTGCGCCGCGCAGGGCGCGCAATCGGTCAACGAGGCGGCGGCCGCGTTGTCCGATCAGATGATGAACGTCATCGGGCAGATTTCGGAGCAGGCGCGCCGTGGCCACGCCATCGGGCAGCAGGCCGTCGCGCGCGCAAGCGCGTCGCGCGGCACGATCGACGCTTTGGCGAACGCCGCCGAGCATATCGGCGATATCGTGACCGCGATAAACGGCATCGCGGCACAAACCAATCTGCTCGCGCTCAACGCCACGATCGAAGCCGCGCGCGCCGGCGAGGCCGGTCGCGGATTCAGCATTGTTGCGTCGGAAGTGAAAATGCTGGCGAGCCAGACCGGAAAATCCAGCGAGCAGATCGGCGCGAAAGTCGCCGAGATCCAGTCAACCACGCGCCAGGTGGTGACGTCGCTGACCGGCATCGCCGAGGCCATTGACGAGCTGTCGCAGGTGACGGATGCGGTTGCCTCCGCCATGGAGCAGCAGCGGCTCGCCGCCGAGAAGTTCGCGTCAAGCGTGCGCGAAAGCGGCGCCGGCGCCGCTCACGTCACCGGCCGCGTGACTGACATCGCAGTCATGATTTCGAATTCCTCGACCGGCGCGGGCAATGTGTCGACTGTTGCTTCCGACATTCAAATGGCGTCTCAGGCTCTATGCGCGCAAATCCCGGGCCTGGTGCGCATGGCAGTCAGAGCGGACCTGCGCGAGTTTCCTCGCTACGAGCTGAACTTGACCGCCCTTTTGACCGTCGGCGATCAGAGCTCGGAGGTCCGCGTATTCGACGTGAGCATAAGCGGGGCGCGCATTCAGCGTTTGGCGAATCTCGCGGTCGGATCGCGCGTGGCGTTGACATTCAAGGGGATGAGCCCGCTTGCCGGCCGCGTCGTGCGCGACGCGGACGACGGCTGGGGCATCTGCTTTGAGCCGGCGCGATTGCGCCCCGAAGAGCTGCGCGACCTGGTGACGACGCAGACGGCCGCGGCCTGATCGGCCGGTCAACCGCCGGTTACGCTCATGTGGCGGGCGAGGGCGGGGCGCTTGTGCCGCCGGTCGATCACGAAGTCATGGCCTTTCGGCTTGCGGGTGATCGCCTCGTCAATCGCCGCATAGAGCGCATCGTTGCTTTCCGATGCGCGCAACGGCTTGCGCAGGTCGGCGGCGTCTTCATGACCGAGGCACATGTACAGCGTGCCGGTGCAGGTGACCCTCACACGATTGCACGATTCACAGAAGTTGTGCGTCATCGGCGTGATGAAGCCGAGGCGGCCGCCGGTTTCCTTGACGCGCACATAGCGCGCCGGGCCGCCCGTGCGATAGTCGATATCATCGAGCGTGTATCGCTCCGCAAGCCGCGCGCGCACGACGGACAGCGGCAGGTATTGATCGAGCCGCTCTTCGCCGATGTCGCCGAGCGGCATCACCTCGATCACCGTCAAGTCCATGCCGCGGCCGTGCGCCCATTCGAGCAACCTCGCCAACTCATCTTCATTCACGCCCCTGAGCGCGACCGCATTGATTTTGACTTTCAGGCCCGCAGCCAGCGCGGCCTCGATGCCGGCCGTCACCTTCTCGAGTTCGCCCCAACGCGTGATCGCACGGAATTTGTCCGGATCGAGGGTATCGAGCGAGACGTTGATGCGTTCGACGCCGTGCGCGCGGAGTTCGGAGGCGTATCTGGCCAATTGCGAGCCATTGGTGGTGAGCGTCAGTTCCTTCAGCGCTCCTGAAGCGAGGTGACGCGAGAGCGAGCCGACCAGCGTCATAATTCCGCGGCGAACCAGCGGCTCGCCGCCCGTCAGGCGAAGCTTGCGCACGCCCTTATCGATGAAGGCGCTACAGAGCCGGTCGAGTTCCTCGAGGCTGAGCAACTCGGCCTTCGGCAAAAACGCCATATGCTCCGACATGCAGTAGACGCAGCGGAAATCGCAGCGGTCCGTTACCGAAACGCGCAAATATGTAATCGTCCGCTGAAACGGATCGATCAGCGGCGCGGGCCCACGCGCCGCCTGGCGATCGCGTACTGAGATGTCACCGGCCGGTTCCATGCGAAGCTCGACTGAAAGGAATTTCTGCTTCTGGTAGTAGAAGATATGGGGATTCTGGCGCACAAACGCCATGCCGTCCAGCAGCGGACCCTATTGCAGAATAGGCCCTTCAATGGCTGGCCATGGCTCAGCCAGAGCCCAAGCCGGATTCTACGAAAGACGGCGAGGGCTGCTAATGCTGCTGCAGCTGAGGCGGCGGCGTCGCCGGCCAGGGAGACGGCGCAGGTGCTTGAGATTGCGCCACCGGCGCCGCGGCAGGCGCGGGAGCGGCCGTTTGCGCGACCGGCTTTGCAGCCGCAACGGGTTTCTTCTTGTTCTTGGCGACAGCTTTCTTTCGCGTGGGTTTTTTCGCTGGAGGTTTCTTCGGCGGCGGGGGCGCGGGCGTCAATTCGACGAGCACGGGATTGGGCCGAAGATTCGGCGTCCCGTTCCCCTCGGTGACCAGTTCGATATTGTCGGATTCAGGTTCGTAGCCGTTCAACGAGAACGCGACCGAGTAGGAGCCCGATGCGGGCAGCGCAAGGGAACACGGTGTCGTACAAGTCTGCCCGTTTGAAACTTTTGCTTCAGCCCCCGGAGGTTCGGATTCGAAACGCACGGTATCGGTAAGAGGCTGCGGTTTGAGCGCGTCGAGGCTTACGCCCGAGCACGCCGCCAGCGTTACGCTTGCGAACGCGATCGCCGCACACCGATGCATTTGCATTGGCGTCCCCTCCAGTCGGAACCGACCAAGGCTCCCCGGCGCAAAGATACGGGCGCGGCATAGGGCACGCAACCACGAACATGCGATTTACCCATATCCATGCACCGTTACGCGGGGTTTATCGCCCGCCCGGCGAGCGCAAGAACGGCTTCCGGCAGCTGATCGAACGAATCGATGAGATAATCGGGGCCGTATTCGGCAATCGGCCGCTCGCTGTAGCCGAAGCCGACCGCGATAATGGGAATGCGCGCTGCGCGCGCGGTGCGAATGTCGGTAAGCGAATCCCCAATCATGATGGCGTTGCCGCGTTCGCCGCCGGCAGCGGCCACCGTTCTGTGCAGCATCTCCGGATCGGGCTTGAGCACGCCGGAGGTGTCCTGTCCGCAAATGGCATCGAACCGATCGGCGAGCCCGAGTTTCCGAAGAAGAAGAAGCGAAAGCCGCTCCAACTTGTTGGTGCAAACGGCAAAGCGATGCCGTCGCGACGCGAGGCTATCGAGCGCAGTTTGCAATCCGGGAAAGGGCCGCGAGCGATCGGCGATGTGAGCGGAATAATGGTCGATAAAGTCGGCAAACATTCGCTCGACTTCGTCGGCTACGATCGGACGCCGCTCCGCTTCCAGCCCTCGCACGATCAGGGCCTTGATGCCGCCGCCGATCAGCTTGCGCGCCCCGTCGTAGGGAATCGGCGGCAGGTTCTCGCGCCCGAACACGATATTCAGAGTCTCGATGAGGTCGGGCGCGGTATCGACCAGCGTTCCATCGAGGTCGAAGACAAGCAGCGGCGGCGAAGGCATGCCGATCACATCCACAAAGCCTGATCGGAAAGCAAGCCGGAACGGGCGCTATCCCCGGCTCTGCGCCCGTCCGGCTGAATTTCGGCTATCCTGCCGCATAAAACGAGGCTAGATAGGCCGTTGTCGGCGACCCAAGTCGTAGATCGAAACGCCAGCCCATCACGATGAGTCCCGAGGACCAGAAACGCGCCGCCGCTTCGCGCGCCGTCGATTTTGTCATGCCGGGAATGCGGCTTGGCCTTGGTACCGGCTCGACGGCCCGGCATTTCGTCGAAATGATCGGGGCGCGCGTGCGCGCCGGCCTCGACATCGTCGCCGTGCCGACCTCCGAGGCGACCCGCGTCGAGGCCGAACGTGCAGGAATCCCTTTGACCACGCTCGACGAGACGCCTGCGCTCGATTTGACGGTCGACGGCGCGGACGAGATCGGGCCCGACCTGAACCTGATCAAAGGCGGCGGCGGCGCGCTGTTGCGCGAAAAGATCGTCGCCGCGGCTTCCGCCCGCATGGTGGTCATCGCAGACGAATCCAAGCTGGTTCAAGCGCTCGGCCGGTTTCCCCTGCCGGTCGAAGTGGCGCCGTTCGGGTTTGCCGCCACGCTGCGGGCCGTCGAAAGCGCGTGCGGGGCGGCGACCAAACCGGCGCTGCGGCGCGGAAAAGGCGGCCACGCTTTCGTCACGGATGGCGGCCACTGGATCGTCGATGTCGCCCTTGGCCGCATTGACGAGCCGAAAGCATTGGCGCAAAGGCTGGCGGGAATCCCGGGGGTTATGGAGCACGGCCTCTTTATCGGGCTTGCAAAAACGGCAGTGATTGCGGGTCCCGCCGGCGTACGGGTGCTCGAGCGGTCGTAAATTCTGAACACAACGGAGCAATGTTCATGCGTGTCATCAAGGCACTCCACGGGGCGGTTCGCGCCGCCGCCGTCGCCGCTGCGCTGATCGCGCTGGCAGCGCCTGTCCAGGCCCAGCAGAAACCGTCGCCGCGCGCGATGGAGATGGCGAAGGAAATCATCAAGATTACCGGCGCCACGAGCCTGTTCACGCCGCTCATTCCGGGCGTCATCGAACAGGCGAAGATCGTTTTCCTCCAGCAGGATCCGTCGTTGAGCAAAGATCTCAACGATGTGGCCGCGGATTTGCGGACCCAGTTGGCGCCACGTCTTTCGGAAGTGACCGACGAGATCGCGCGGCTTTACGCCATCAATTTCACCGAGCCGGAGCTCAAGCAGTTGCTCGCGTTCTACAAGTCTCCGCTCGGCGTCAAGTTGGTCAAGGACCAGCCCATCATCGCCGAAAGCAGCGTCCGTTTCGCGCAGGACTGGGCCAATAAGCTGTCGGAACAGGTCGTGCCGATGATTCGCGCGGAGATGAAGAAGAAGGGCCACAATCTTTAAAGAGAAGCGCGGGCGCGGCGAAAAGAAAAACGGTAGCGGCTGTGGCCGATTACGACGTCGATCTTTTTGTCATAGGGGCCGGCTCAGGCGGCGTGCGCGCCGCGCGCATTGCGTCGAGCTACGGCGCGCGCGTGATGATCGCGGAGGAATATCGGGTCGGCGGCACCTGCGTGATCCGCGGTTGCGTGCCGAAAAAGCTGCTGGTCTATGCCTCGCGTTTTTCCGAAGATTTTGAGGACGCGCAAGGATTCGGTTGGACCGTTCCGCAGCCGACGTTCGACTGGCCGACATTGACCGCCAACGTCGAGCGTGAAGTAACGCGGCTCGAGACGGCCTATATGACCACGCTCGAGCGTTACAAAGTCCAACTCGTGAAAAGCCGCGCCGTGTTCGAGGACGCGCATACGGTTCGCTTGCTCGCGTCCGGTGCGCGCGTGCGCGCGGAAACGATTTTGATTTCGACCGGGGCATGGCCGCATTACGGGCCGAAAATACCCGGTCTCGAGCACGCGATTTCCTCGAACGAGGCGTTCCATCTCGATCGCCTTCCCAAGCGCATCGTGATTCAGGGCGGCGGCTATATCGCGGTGGAATTCGCCTGCATCTTTGCCGGGCTGGGCAGCAAAGTGACGCTGATCTATCGCGGTCAGAACATCCTGCGCGGCTTCGACGACGACGTGCGCGAGCATCTGCGCTCGGAGATGGAGCGGCGCGGCATCACCGTCACTTGCGGTCACACCGT
>JAICMO010000204.1 GCA_025929185.1 Pseudolabrys sp. | reverse complement strand
CCATATGGTAGTGCGCGGCCGGGGCGATCGGGATCGGCTGCTGCGCCGGATCGAGGCCGGCGGCGAGGCAGCTCGCATGGACCGTCGGGAATTTCTCCGCAAAGCGCGCGCCGAGCGCCTCGCGTGCATCGAGGAATGCGCCGCGACCGGCCGAAATCTCCGCGAACACGCCGCGGGCCACGATATCGCGCGGCGCAAGCTCGGCGCGCGGATGCACCGAGAGCATGAAGCGCTCGCCGGCCTCGTTGATCAAGGCTGCGCCTTCGCCGCGCAACGCTTCGGTCGCGAGCGGTGCCGGATCGCGGCCAACCATGATGGCGGTCGGATGGAATTGCACGAACTCGGGATCGGCGATGACGGCGCCGGCACGTGCGGCGATCGCCAGACCCTGACCGCAGGCTTCACGCGGGTTCGTCGTTGCCGCATAGAGATGGCCAATGCCGCCGGTCGCCAGCACGATCGCGTTCGAGGCGATGATCACGGGTCGCACCGTTGCATCTCCCACCTTGCGCAATTGCAAGCCGGTCACTGCGCCGTCATCGGTCAGCAGCGCCTCGGCGACGAAACCTTCGATGACTCGGATCGATGGTGTCTTGCGCACGGCGTCGATCAGCGCTGCGATGATCGCCTCGCCGGCCATGTCGCCGCGTACATGCACGATCCTTCGTGCCGAATGCGCGGCCTCGCGGCCAACCGCGAGCCTGCCTTCGAGATCGCGATCGAAGGGAACGCCGTAGCGCAGCAGGTCATGGATACGCGCGCCAGCCTCGCGCGCAAGCCCGAGCGCGATTTCCTCGTCGACAATACCGCCACCGACCGCGACCGTATCCGCAGCGTGGGCCTCGGCGCTGTCGCCGTCAGCCACCGCCGCGGCAATGCCGCCCTGCGCCCAGGCGCTGGAGGCGCCTTCGCCAAGCGGCGCGGCCGAGATCACGGTCACGGGGCGCGGCGCGACCTTCAGCGCGCAGAAAAGACCGGCGAGGCCAGCGCCGACGATGACGACGTCGTCGGTTTTGCGGGTGAGATCGTAGATATTTGACATGGGCTGTCTCCATTTCGTCGTCCTGGCGAAAGCCAGGACCCATAACCACCGCCGGTAGTTGCGTTGCGCGGCTGGAGGTTATCGTTCTTCGCAACCGCCTCGGTCTGGGGCAATGGGTCCCGGATCGCGCTCGGCTTCGCCTCGCTTGTCCGGGACGACAGTGGTTAGTTTTTCAAGTTGATCATTCGCTCCACCGAGCGGTGTGCTCGTTCCGCGATCACCGGATCAATCGTGATCTCCTCGCGCAGCGAGAGCAGGCTGTCCAAAATTTTCGGCAGCGTGATCCGCTTCATATGCGGGCAGAGATTGCATGGGCGCACCATTTCGACGTCGGGCAGCTCGGCCTTCACGTTGTCGGCCATCGAGCACTCGGTGATCATCACCACGCGCCTCGCCTGGTTCTTGCGCACCCAATTGATCATGTGCGCGGTCGAGCCCGTGAAATCGGCTTGCGCCAGCACGTCGGGCGGACATTCCGGATGGGCGATGATCTGCACCGACGGATCGGCTTGCCGATAGGCGCGCAACTCGTCGCCGGTGAAGCGCTCATGGACCTCGCAGGCGCCCTTCCAGGCGATGATCTTCACGTCGGTTTTCGAGGCGACGTATTTTGCGAGATACTGATCCGGCAGGAAGATCACCGTCGGTGCATTCAGGCTTTCGACCACCGCAACCGCATTGGATGAGGTGCAGCAGATATCGACTTCCGCCTTCACCTCGGCCGAGGTGTTGACATAGGCCACGACCGGCACGCCCGGAAATCGCTCGCGCAACAGCCGCACGTCGGCGCCGGTGATGCTGGAAGCGAGCGAGCAGCCGGCGCGCGAATCCGGGATCAGCACCCGCTTGTGCGGGTTCAGGATCTTCGAGGTCTCCGCCATGAAGTGGACGCCGCATTGAACGATGGTGCCGGCCTTCACCTTGGTGGCCTCGACGGCAAGCTGGAGCGAGTCGCCGACGATATCGGCGACGCAGTGAAAGATCTCCGGCGTCTGGTAGTTATGCGCGAGAATCACCGCGTCGCGCGTCGCTTTCAATTCGTTGATCGCCTGGACGTAGGGCGCCATGAATGGCCATTCGACGGGCGGGATCACCTTCTTCACGCGTTCATAAAGATGAGCCGTGGCGCGCTCGACTTGGTCCGTCCATTCGAGCCGCGGCATCGGCAGCGCGTCGCGCTCATGTGCATGGTGGCGGCGTGCCGGCAAAGTGGGGCGGCCTTCGGTTCGGTGACCGAAATCGTCCTGGCCGTAGATTCCAGCGATCGGCATGTTGGCCTCCATCGTTATTGTGCTCGGAATGAGCACATCTGAGGTGCTAGAAGTCCGGCCTACCGGGCCGGCATTCTCGTCCGTGGGTTCCATTGAGGATATTATCCTCAATATGAGCAAAATAGATCTAGCACCACTTCGCGCGCTCCGCTAGGGAGCCGCGTTCAAGTCGCCGTGTTCGTCAGCGGGCAACTGGCCGCTCTGCGCCGCGAAATAATTCCCCGGATTGGCTCTTGGATCTGCATGCAGATGCATTAACTCCTGTCATCAACGCGGCCGCATTCGGAGCTGCGGGCAAATCGGGGGCTCTCCATGCCGACAACTGCGGGCGAATTGCGCCCGGCATCCGGTGCCAGCTGGCGCACCCCGCTCGTCATCATCGTCTGCGGTTGCGCGATCGCGCTGCTCAGCTTCGGGCCGCGATCGGCGCTCGGGTTTTTCGTGCAGCCGATGAGCCACGAGTTCGCCTGGGGCCGCGATGTGTTCGGCCTCGCGCTTGCCGTGCAGAATTTGCTGTGGGGCCTCGGCCAGCCGGTCGCCGGTGCCATCGCCGATCGTTTCGGCACGCTGCGCGTGATCGCCGTTGGCGCGCTGCTTTATGCCGCCGGTCTCTTGCTGATGCGCTATGCGGCAACGCCGCTGTCGCTTGATCTCGGCGCGGGCGTGCTCGTGGGCTTCGGTTTGTCAGGTTGTTCGTTCAACCTCGTGCTGTCGGCGTTTTCGAAGCTGTTGCCGCCGGAGCGGCGCGGCATGGCGCTCGGCGCCGGCACGGCGGCCGGATCGTTCGGACAGTTCGTGTTCGCGCCATTCGGCGTCGCGCTGATCGACAATTTCGGCTGGCAGGCGGCGCTCACGGTGTACGCCGCCTTGATGTTGTTGATCGTCCCGCTCTCGCTTGCGATCGCGACGCCGCCCGCGGCTGCGAAGGACGTCGCGACGGCGCCCCAGCAATCGTTCAAGACTGCGCTCGCGGAGGCCTTCGGGCACCGCTCTTACGTGCTGCTTGTCCTCGGCTTCTTCACCTGCGGATTCCAGCTCGCCTTCATCACGGTGCATCTCCCGCCGTTCCTGGCCGATCGCGGCATCTCCGCGCAGGTCGGCGGCTGGGTGATAGCCTCCATCGGCCTGTTCAACATCATCGGCTCGCTCAGCGTCGGCTGGATGCAGAATCATTTGCCCAAGCGCTACATCCTGTCCGTGATCTATGTTTCGCGCGCCCTGGCGACCGTTGCCTTCATTTCCTTCCCGACCACGCCTTTCAGCGCGATCGCATTCGGCGCAGTCTCGGGCCTGTTATGGCTGTCGACGGTGCCGCCGACATCGGCACTTGTGTCGCTGATGTTCGGCACGCGCTGGTTTGCCACGCTCTACGGCTTTGCCTTCGTCAGCCATCAGGTCGGCGGCTTCCTCGGCGTTTGGCTGGGCGGCATCGTGTTCGTGAAATTCGGTTCCTACACGCCGATCTGGTGGCTTTCGATTCTGTTCGGCGTGCTCTCGGCATTGATCAACCTGCCGATCGTCGAAAAGCCGGTGGAACGCGCCGTTGCACAGCCTGCCTGATGCGATAAAACCCCTGAAGTAAAACTTCAGGGGAGTTTGCCCGTGGCAACGTTCAAGGCGATCAGGATCGACAAGGCCGACAAAGGCACCACCGCCGCGCTCACGCAATTCGACGAAGCCGAATTGATGGACGGCGACGTCACCGTGGACGTCGAATGGTCGACGCTGAACTACAAGGATGGTCTCGCCCTCACCGGCAAGGCGCCGGTGGTGCGGCGCTTCCCGATGATCGCGGGCATCGATTTTGCGGGCACGGTCGAACGATCCAGCCATCCCAACTGGAAGGCCGGCGACAAGGTGGTTTCTACCGGCTGGGGCCTGGGGGAGACGCATCTCGGCGCCTATGCGGAGAAAGCCCGCGTCAAGGGCGACTGGCTGGTGCGGCTGCCCGAGGGCATGTCGGCGCGCGAGGCGATGGCGATCGGGACCGCCGGTTTTACCGCGATGCTGGCGGTGCTGGCCTTGGAGAAACAGGGCGTCACGCCGGGCAGCGGCCCGGTGGTCGTCACGGGCGCTTCGGGCGGCGTCGGCTCGGTCGCGACCGCCGTTCTCGCCAAGCTTGGCTATCACGTCATCGCGTCGACCGGGCGGATGGCGGAGGCGCCGTATTTGAAGAGCCTCGGCGCTGCGGAAGTGATCGACCGCAACGAACTCTCCGGGCCGGCGAAGCCGCTGGCGAAGGAGCGCTGGGCCGGTGGCGTCGACAGCGTCGGTTCGACCACGCTCGCCAATCTGCTGTCGATGACCAGATATGGCGGCGCCATCGCCGCTTGCGGGCTCGCCGCCGGCATGGATCTGCCGACCTCGGTCGCGCCCTTCATTTTGCGGGGGGTGTGCCTTCTCGGCATCGATTCCGTGATGTGCCCGCTGGCGCCGCGAAAAGCCGCCTGGGAGCGCCTGGCCCGGGACCTGGACCGGTCGAAACTGTCTGAAATCACTCACGAAATCGGACTTGACCAAGTTTTGGACAACGGCCCAAAAATCCTTGCCGGCCAGGTTCGCGGTCGAATCGTGGTAAAAATTGTCTAACGACATTCAGACTTTACCAACGAACCTGCTCCAATGTTGCCACGGTTAGTATGGTAAGCAACGGGTAAAGGGATCGGACGTCACCCGTGGCTTGGGTAAGGTCGGAGTAGTGAAATGCTTGCGCGTTTTGTGTTGGGGGCCATTACGGCCGGAGCCATGGTCACGCCGGCGCTGGCCGGGATGATGAACGCCGAAGAGGCGCGCAGGTTCGTTGCCGGCAAGGTGTTTTCATTCAACTGTTTCGACGGCACCCGCGGTGCGGGCCGCATCCTCGACGACATGGGGGCGGTGGGCGCGGTGCAGTTCTCCGGCTCCGGTCCGATCCGGCATATCCGGCTGCCCGGCAACACGCTGCAAATCCGCGGCCAGTCGGTCTGCGCGTCGCTGCGCGGCCTGCCCTTCGAGCCCTGCTTCAATCTCGACAAAACATCCGAAGTCAGCTTCCGCGGCTCGGTCTCCGGCATGGGCTTTGCGTATTGCGATTTCCATCATCAGGGCGCGACGCAAATGATGATGGCGCGCGCGGTGGCGCAT
>JAICMO010000022.1 GCA_025929185.1 Pseudolabrys sp. | reverse complement strand
TCGTTGCCGGGCTGCGGTCCGGGTTCGAAATAGCCGCGCGCCTGCTGCCATTTCTCGAAAAATTGCGTCATCTCGACCGTGAGATCCTTGACGACGGTGAAATTCCGCAAGGGCTCGAGCCGCAGACGCTCGCCGTCGCGGACGACCTCATTCACGCGCGTGCGGCAGGTCCAGCGCGGCCGCCCGTTCACGACCATGGCGCAGGAACCGCACATTCCGACACGGCAGGCAAAGCGATAGGAAAGAGTGGCGTCGTGCTCACGCTGGATTTCGGTGACCACGTCGAGCACGGTCTGGTGCTCGCGGCGCGGAATAGAAAACAGCTGAAATTTTCCAGCCTCAGTCCCGCGCCACACGTCGACATCGAGCATGCCGCTGATGCTCATCGCTGCATGCCCCATAGATTCACCGTGCGCGCCTCGATGGCGCGGAAAATAACCGATTCGACCAGCAAGCCGATCAGGATCACGGTGAGCAGGCCCGAGAAAACAGTCGCCGTGTCGAGGTCGTTTCGTGCTTCGAAAATATACCAGCCGATGCCGCCCGAGCGCGACGACACGCCGAAGACGAGCTCCGCCGCGACCAAGGTGCGCCAACCGAATGCCCAACCGATTTTCATGCCGGCGAGAATTGAGGGAAAAGCCGCCGGAATAAGGATCAGCCCGACATAGCGCGCGCCGGTGAGCCCGACGTTGCGGCCACTCATGCGCAGCGTTTCCGGCACGCTGCGGAAGCCGATCAGCGTATTCAGCGACACGGCCCACAGCACCGAATGGATAATGACGAAAACCAGCGACGGTGTGCCGAGGCCGAACCAGATCAGCGCGAGCGGCAACAATGCGATCGCGGGCAGCGGATTGAACATGGCGGTCAGCGTCGAGAGAATACGCGTTCCGATGCCGCTCGCGACCGCAAACGTGGTGAAAATGCCGGCCAGCACCAGGCCGGCCGCGTAGCCGATCGCGAGCGTTTGCAGGGACGTTACGGTGCGGTTGATCAGCACGCCGCTACGAATGTCATGCCAGAACGTGCGCACCGTTTCGCTGAATGTCGGAAACAGCAGCGAGTTGTTGAGCCAGAGCGCATAGATCTGCCAGACAGCGATGAGGACGACGAGGATCGTCAACCGCTGCACCGTTTCGTTGCTGAAAATGCGTTCGGCGAGCGTCAATGGGCGCTCGACATCGCCGATGCTGACTGCATCGGTGGGCTCGACTTCGAACTCGGGCCGACCCGCGGTGGCCGCGCTGATATCGCGTAATGTATCGGTCACGCGGGCACGCTTTCGGCTGCACCGGCGCGGGCATCGCCTTCGCCGAACAGCAACTTATGGATTCGCTTCGACATGGCGCCGAACTCCGCCTGGTCGACGAAATTGATGCCGCCGGTGTCAAGCTCGGCGCGCACACGGCCGGGGTGCGGCGACAGCACGAGGATGCGCGAGCCGATCAGGATCGCCTCTTCGATCGAGTGGGTGACGAACATCACCGTGAAGCGCAGCTGATCCCACAGCGATAGCAATTCCTGCTGCATGGCGCGGCGGGTGAGGGCGTCGAGCGCCGCGAACGGCTCGTCCATCAGCAAGATATCCGGTTCGAGTGCCATGGCGCGCGCGATGGCGACACGCATTTTCATGCCACCGGACAGCATATGCGGATAGACGTCACGGAATTCGGTCAGCCCCACTTTTTCGATCACCGCGTTGGCGCGCGCGGTTGCTTCGGGCAGCGGAAACTTCCTCGTTACCTTCATCGGAAAGATGACGTTCTGGAAAACCGTCTTCCAGGGCATCAATTGCTCGAATTCCTGAAAAACCATCATCCGATCCGGGCCCGGCGTCTCGACCTCGCGACCGCGAATGCGGATCGTCCCCTCGACCGGCAGCATGAAACCGCCGACGGCTTTCAGCAGAGTCGATTTTCCGCAGCCCGATGGCCCAAGGATCACGTATCGGTCGGCCTGGTGAACGGAAAAGTCGACCTTATAGGTCGCCGTCACCAAATGGCGCGGCGTTTTGTACTGCAACGTGACGCCACTAACCTCGAGCAGAACCTGCGACATGATCGCCGGCAATCCAGCTCAGCTGCCGGGAAGGTTGTGGATGGTGTCGAAGAACATGTCTTTCCAACTGGTTGGCTTCACCGGGATCATGCCGACGCGGCTCATATAGTCCGCAAAAACCATCGTTCGCTCGGGCGTCATTGTCCACTTGTTCTCCGGCAGCTTGATGATCCGCTCGGCTTCCGCGACCGGTATCTTGGATCGGTCAGCCTTGACCCAGAGCGCCGCCGCTGCCGCCGGGTCGTCCTTGATCTCTTTCATCGCTTCGCCGAGCGCCGAAATGAAAGCTTTAATGATCTTCGGGTTCTCGTTGTAGAACTTGCTTGTCGCGTAGACGATGTTGAAGGTGTGCGGGCCGCCGAGCACCTGGAAACTGTCCAGCACCTTGTGCACACGCTTGTCCGCCAATTCCTCGTACTGATAAGGCGCCGAGGTCAGGTGCGCGCTGATTTCCGATTTGCCGCTCATCATTTGCGCGAACCCATCCGGATGGCTCAACGAGACGGTCAGCGGATCCAGCTTGTGCTCCTGCCCTTTGCCGAAGGTCTGTTCGGCGGCCATCTGCAAGACGACGGCCTGGATCGAAACGCGCACCGCCGGCAAAGCGATACGATCCTTGTCGGTGAAATCCTTGATGGTCTTGATCTCAGGCTTGATCGTGTTGAGGTAAAGCGGCATCGAATTGAGCGACGCGACGCCTTTGACCTTCAGGTTCTTCTGCGTGCGCGCCCAGATCGTCACCAAGGGGCCGACGCCGCCCGAGGCAAAGTCGAGGTTGCCCGAGACGAGGGCCTCGTTCATCGGCGGACCGCCGGTAAAACGCACCCACTCGGTCTTGAGATCGAGGCCGAGCTTTTTGCCTTCGGACTCGAGCAGCTTCTTCTCCTGCATGATCGTCAGCGGCAGGTAGGAGATGCCGTACTGCTTGGCGAGCCGGACGGTGCGGGGCTCGGCGTGCGCTGCCGCGGCCGACAGCGTGAAAATCGCGGCGAGGGCTAGGAGCCAGAAGCGCTCATGCCGAGCAAATCGTTTCATACTTATTCTCCAGGTACTTCTTTATTCGTTACTCGCGGGCTAGGCGTCGATCCGCCATTACGATAACGCCCCGACGATCCATTACAAGCAGCGGGGGCGCCGCATCAGGCGAAAGCCCTCGACGGAATCCTTTGGAGTCGCCTAACTTCATCACAGCGGTACGCCCGGCTGCGGCCTTGTGTCCTAATGGATGCAGCGCCTATAGAAGATTGTTGCGAAGTTCAGACGAGGGCTTGGGTCCATGAGTATTCCGCATATCTTGGCGCACAATAAAAAGGATACGGTCGGCGTGGTCGTTGTCGAGGGTCTCAAGGCCGGCACCAACATGCTGGGCGTGGTCACCGCGGACGACTCGACCTTTCGCTTGAAAGCCAAGATGGACGTTCCCATCGGCCACAAAATCGCGCTTGTCGATATCAAAAAGGGCGACACTGTCTGGAAATACGGTCAGGACATCGGCAAAGCGATTGCGGATATCAAAAAGGGCGAGCACGTCCACGTGCATAATGTGAAAACGAAGAAGTGGTGAGGGTTATGGCCAGCAAGCGCAAGAAAAAGCATTCGCAGCCCGCGAAACTGAATGGCGGCAGGTTGAGCTTTCACGGCTGGCGGCGCGAGAACGGCCGAGTCGGCGTGCGCAATCACGTAATTATTCTGCCGCTGGACGACCTGTCGAACGCGGCCAGCGAGGCCGTGGCCAACAACATCAAGGGTACGCTTGCCATTCCCCACGCTTACGGGCGCTTGCAATTCGGCGAGGACCTCGAATTGCACTTTCGCACCCTAATCGGAACCGGCTCGAATCCCAATGTGGCGGCGGTGGTGGTCATCGGCATCGAGGATCAATGGACGAAACGCGTGGTCGACGGCATCGCCAAGACCGGCAAGCCGGTGACCGGATTCGGCATCGAGGGTACAGGCGATCTGGGCACCATCCAAAAGGCCTCGCGCGTCGCCAAGGAATATCTGCAATGGGCCTCTGAACTGGAGCGCGAGGAGTGCCCGATCTCGGAGCTCTGGGTATCGACCAAGTGCGGCGAGAGCGACACCACGACCGGACTCGCCTCGTGCCCGACGGTCGGCAACATGTACGACAAGCTCATTCCGAAAGGAATCTACGGCGTGTTCGGCGAAACGTCGGAGATCACCGGAGGCGAGCATCTGGCGCGCGAGCGCGCCATCAGTAAATCAGTTGGCGACAAGTGGTACAAAGTTTGGAAGGCATACCAGGACGACGTCATCGAGGCGCACAAGACGAACGATTTGTCCGACTCGCAGCCGACGAAAGGCAATATCGCGGGCGGCCTTACCACGATCGAGGAGAAGGCGCTCGGCAATCTCGAGAAGATCGGCCACAAGTGCAAATACATCGACGTGCTCGCGCCAGCCGAAGCGCCGGCGAAGGGCCCGGGTCTTTATTACATGGATACGTCCTCGGCGGCGGCCGAGTGCGTCACGCTGATGGCTGCGGGCGGTTATGCCGTGCACACGTTTCCAACCGGGCAGGGCAACGTGATCGGCAATCCGATCGTGCCGGTGATCAAAATCAGCGGCAACCCACGCACCGTCCGCACGATGTCAGAGCACATCGATCTCGATGTGTCCGGCATTCTGCGCCGGGACATGACGATCCCGGCGGCGGGCGATGCGCTGATCGACATGATCATCCGCACGGCGAACGGGCGGCTCACGTCAGCGGAAACGCTCGGCCACCGCGAGTTCGTGCTGACCAAGCTCTACCGCAGCGCATGAGCGCATGCCGACGCTGACGCTGGCCGAGGCCGAAACTCTCGTTGCCGGGACACTCGTGCGCTGCCGCACCTCGGCCGAAAACGCCGCATGTGTCGCGCAGGCGCTTGTTTTGGCCGAAGCGGAGGGGTTGAAAGGACATGGCCTGTCGCGCGTGCCCAGCTACGCCGCGCAAGCGAAGGCCGGGAAGGTGGACGGCTTTGCCAAGCCCGCGATCGAGTGGCCGCGGCCGTCAGCCGCCATTGTCGACGCGGCGCACGGCTTTGCCTTCCCCGCGATCTCGCTTGCCGTTGATGCGCTTCCGCAAGCGACGAAGCAAAACGGCATCGCGGCCGCGGCAATTCGGCGCTCGCATCATTGCGGGGCTGCGGGTCAGCCGGTCGAACGGCTGGC
This sequence comes from Pseudolabrys sp., assembly GCA_025929185.1. Classification (GTDB taxonomy): domain Bacteria; phylum Pseudomonadota; class Alphaproteobacteria; order Rhizobiales; family Xanthobacteraceae; genus Pseudolabrys. The sequence goes on along the minus strand of JAICMO010000022.1, from coordinate 23,838 downwards.
ACGCAAAAGGCTCGTCGCGTTGATGTTCGCGAATACACCTGCGGCCATCGCCCCCTGGGGCGGAGCCAAAGGCGTTTTCGGCACTAACCCCATTGCGTTTGCTTGCCCGCTGCCGGATCGCGTTCCGGTTGTTGTCGACCTGTCCTTGTCGACCATCGCGCGCGGCAACATTCTTGCAGCCAAGCAAAGAGGGGAAACCATCCCGAGTGACTGGGCATTGGATGCGTCAGGAAAGCCGACGACCGATCCGGCGGCCGCGCTCGCAGGCACGATGCTGCCGCTCGGCGGCGCGAAAGGAACGGCATTGGCGCTGATGGTGGAATTGCTTGCGGCCGGCCTCACCGGAGCCAACTACGCGACCGAGGCGTCCTCCTTCCTCAATGCAGAAGGCCCGCCGCCCGGCACAGGTCAGTTGCTGATCGCCTTTGATCCCGAGGCGTTCGGTGGGCAAAGAGCAATCGATCGCTTTATGGCGCTGGCGGCAATGATCGATGCGCAAGAAGGCACTCGGCTACCGGGAACGCGTCGTGAGGCCCTGCGCGAGAAAGCTGCGCGCGACGGCTTGACGATCAGCGAAACGCTGCTTTCCGAGATCGAGGCGACGTAACTGCGATGTCCGGTGAAGATGAAACCTGGCCGATCGAATTGCGATTGCACAAAGACCGCAAGACACTGACTCTCTCCTTCGACAACGGCGAGCGCTTCGATCTGCCGGCGGAATACCTGCGCGTGAAAAGCCCGAGCGCGGAGGTGCAGGGCCATTCGCCCGATCAACGGCAGACCGTGCCGGGGAAGAGAAACGTTGCAATTCTCGAGGTGATACCGATCGGAAATTACGCCGTGCGCCTCGTGTTCGATGATCTGCACTCGACCGGTATTTTTGATTGGAATTATCTACGCGAACTCGGCCGCAGACGCGCGGAGTATTGGCAAGCTTATCTCGCCGAATTGACAGCGAAGAATCTGACGCGCGATCCGCCGGCTCGCGGCGTTTCCTAAGGCGCCTGACGTTTCGTCATGCCGTCCGCGTCGGACGCCGACGGCGTCGAATGATTCATCGCCTGTCGACCTTGTTCCAATGCAGGCGCCTGCGGCGTGGATTTTAATGTGAACGCCATCAGGACAAGTGCGGCAGTCAGAATGCCGATACTCAAGACGCGCATGATGAGCTCCATACCGCGCAAGGAACGCGCGCAGACGCTGCTAGCCTGCCGGCAGCAATCGCGAGGCAAAATTGATGGCGCTGGTGAACAGAGGCGCCGTGATCGCAGTCGCTATCGCGATGAGATAAAATGCGAACCAAACCGCGGCGATAACAGTGTCTCCGCCGATTTCGGATTTCGTCGCTGTCTTTCTTGTTAGTTTGTCGCCGATGTCTTGAATCATCACGCCCTCCCGCAATTTCCCTCGAACGGCCGCGCGCGGCCGTTGCTGCTGTCCGTGTCGACAGCGCTATCACCGCGTGGGCGCGACGACGGTGAACTAGGTCACACTGGTGAAAAACAATCGATTGGACGCCAAGTCTCGCCTGCCATTGGGCTAGCGTTCCGGCCGGAATTGCAGGCGACAAATCGAGCAAAAAACCCTTACGTTGCTTTGGTAAGCGGCCCCAGTCGCGCCAGTCGATTCTTTCGAGGTGGGATGGTACTGTAAGGGTGTACGACCACATTGATATTGCTCGGGAAGTCCCGAGCTAGGAAACGCCTATGGCGCTCCCCGCAAACGGGCCGCTTCGATCGCAGCCATTCGACAAGCGCAGCGTGTTTCGCGCCCATCCGTTTTTTAAAGACCTTGACGCCTCGGTAGTCGATCAGTTCGCGCTGCACGCGGTTGCCCGCAAGGTGAAGAAAGGAGCGGTAATCTTCCGCAAAGGCGATGTCGGCTCGACTCTCTACGCGGTGATCGCGGGCTCGATCAGAATCAGTTCGTCATCCGAGGACGGCAAAGATACGACGTTCAATCTCATTCTTCCCGGTCAAATCTTCGGTGAGATTTCCTGTTTCGATGGCGGCGAGCGCACGGCGGGCGCGGTTGCGATCGAGGACAGCGAATTGATTGCCATCGAGCGCAGGGACTTTATGCATTTGTTGCGCGAGCACCCGGACGTCTCCATCAAATTGATCGAGGTGTTGTGCGGCCGGCTGCGGCGAACAAGCGAACAGGTCGAGGATATTGTTTTTCTCGGATTGCCGGAGCGTCTCGCGAAAATTCTTCTCTACCTCCATCGCCGCTCGCCGGAGATGGCCGCGCGCGATAAAATTCGCGTCACGCAACGCGAAATCAGTCAGATGATCGGCGCTTCGCGCGAGAGCGCGAACAAGCAATTGCGCAACTGGGAGCGCAAGAAATGGCTGAAGCTCGAGCGCGGCGGACTCATCATCTTGGCCCCTGACGCGCTCGATGCGCTTCTTTCGGACTCCGGCAGCGCGCTGATGCGTGCCTGAATGCCAGGCGATCGCTGTCAGCTTTGGAATCTTGGGATTTTCACCGGCTTGATGTGAGCGCGCCGGATTAAACCTACGATCTTTCCCGCGTGAAGGGAAAGTGTAGACTTGCAAGATCAGACGCTTAGCTGGCCTTTAGGCCGTTCAAACACATGGCCGCCTCGCGCCAAGGGCGGACATTCTTGCGGCGGAATGAGATGTGGACTACTGACCTATAGCGAACATCGGTGCATGCGGGTTTCAGATGCCCGCACAATATATTCATAACCTCATTTGGTAGTACCGCCTCAGTCAACTTGCAGGCACGAAGCCCCGCAACTAGAGTATGCCGCACCGCGGGACGGCCGACAACACGATGCCGCACCTGCTGCTTAGGGAGGCCTGACCATGCCAAGAGGCATTTTTAGGGACAACGCGAAAACGGACCAGGTCGCTGATTTTTTCATGACCCCACCTGATTCACTTGCGCAGATGGTCGTCGACGCGTGGGTCGATAAGGATTTCAAAAAACTGCTTTTGGATCCTGGAAACGCCAAAGCCTTATTCGCGCAACGAGGCTTCTATTGGGGCGGGACGTCGAGGATGCCCGTCGTCATCACGGAAAAAGATTATGCGAACGGTTATAGCCATAACCACCAAAACGAGCTTGTGTTTGTGCTGCCTGACCATGACGGCACGTGTCCACCGGGCAAGTCACTTCTCGAGACAGCCAAACTGCTGATGGCAGCTACGCCGAATGGAATCTAACGCGGCTGCGAGCTGACCCGAACTCAAGCGAAGCGTGCCGTCTTAGCTTCTGTAGCTGCGGGCCGGATCGCATCCTCAAAAAACAGCCGCGGACGATCATTTGAATATGGGAGGTTGTTTTGATGGCACCGCCGGTCGCAGAGTGGGTCAACGTCACCGACGATATTTCGATCGTCGCTCGCGAGTCGGGAGAGGTTTGGTTTCACAACCGGAGCAGGCCCAACGGGCACTCCGACCCATTCGCGGCGCAGATGGAAGGCGCGGGCTCGCTGGGCAGCACAGTTGGATTGCTCGATGGCGCCATAAATCTTGCATTTTCCAGCATTGAAAAGCGGCTCGCGCGGCCGGAGCCGACGCTCGCCGGCTATATCGTCGCATTGGTCGGCGCCTATCACACGTCCGTCGATACAGCTCGAAACCTGCGGCGCGCCGCTAGCCGCTTCGAGGAACTGGGCAGACCTGAGGTCGCGGCCTATCTTGAACAACGTGCCCGCGAGGAGACCGGCCACGACCGGCTCGCACTCAAGGATCTGCGTGCGCTGGGTGTGCCCGGCGAACGACTCGTGGCGAATTTTATGCCGGAGGGGATTAAGCCGCTCTGCAAGCGTTTCGATGAGCTTTGTGCCGAGGATTATCCGATCGGCAGCATCGGCTATTCGTACTGCTTGGAGCGCATCGCCGCACTTAAAGAGAAGACCGATATCGAGAACGTGAAGGCGCTGTGCCCGGATGGCGTTGACGCGACGCGTTTCCTCAGAAGCCATAGCAGCCTCGGGAGCGAAGCGTCGCACGTCGATGAGACGATTGAGTTTGTCGCGTCTCTTCCTGCCAATGACCGTATCAAGGTCGTTCAGGAGACATATCAATCCGCATTGATCATGGCCGAGGGATACAACCACGAACTGCTCAAATCCGAGGCGCAGATGCGGGAGGAGATTGAGCGGGCCTTGGGAGAAGCGCTCCCGGATCTTCACGTTCCAGGTCCTTCAGGCGATCAAAAGCAGCACGCCACGGCGGCAAGGGCCAATTAACGCTATTATTCATTATAGTTGGCATGGCATGGAGCCCCGAAGCGCTGGCCCGTGCCGGCGCGCGCATAACATCGTTGCGCGGCCGTGAATCGGAAGAACCGCATAGTGTGGTATCGTTTCCGGTATAAAGGCTCCTACATCCAAAACGATAACGGCAGCACAGCGGGCTTCGAGCCGGGCGCAGTTGCCGCGAAGTACAGCAGTAGGGCAAGGACTGCGTAATGACGAAGACGACGACCGATTTGACCGAGTGGTTGAGTCGATACGGTCTGGGCCAGTACGCCCAAACCTTCGCAGAAAACAATATCGACTTCTCTGTCCTTCCGGATTTGAACGAAAACGATCTGGAAAAGATCGGGGTTTCTCTCGGTCACCGCAAGAAGCTGCTTAGAGCGATTGGAGCATTGAAGGCAGAGCAGCAACTCGCCGACTCAACAAAAGCGACTTCGAACGATGCTGTGTCGCCATCCTCTTCTTCGCAACATCGCGAAGCCGAGTTTCGTCAGATCACGGTCATGTTTTGTGACCTGGTAGGATCAACGCACCTTTCCGAGACGTTAGACCCCGAGGACCTGCAAAAGCTCATCGACGCTTATCGGGCCGAGTGCAATAAGGCAATTAATCGCTACGGCGGCGGAGTCGCCCGCTATTTCGGCGATGGCGTAATGGCGTTTTTCGGTTGGCCGCGCGCGCACGAGGATGCCGCGATTCGTGCTGTCCACGCCGCCCTGGAAACTGTTTCGAAGATATCGGAAATTTCGGGGCCGGTCACTTTGTCGTGCCGGATAGGCGTTTGCTCGGGCCCGGTCATCGTCGGCGAAATTGCCAATAGCAACACCTCTTGGTCGATGGACGCGGTCGGAGAAACGCCCAATATTGCCGCCCGCCTACAGACGCTTGCCACGGCCAACACCGTACTCATTTCCGAGTCCACCAGGCGTCTCCTGTCGTCAGCTTTCGATTTGCATGACCTCGGGCTACAGGAGCTTAGAGGCATAACCGAACCTATTCATGTGTACCGCGTCGATCGGGCGAAGAGTGTTGCGAGCCGTTTTGAAGCTGCGCATGCTGAGTCTGTCACTCCGCTCGCAGGACGTTCAAGCGAGCTGAGCTTACTGCTGGACAGGTGGAACAAGGTCAAGGAGGGCGACGGTCAAGTCATACTGCTTTCAGGTATTCCTGGAGTCGGAAAATCGCGGCTGGTCCACGAATTGAAATCACATGTCCAGAAGGAACTGCACCTCTTGCTGCTCCATCAGTCGTCACCTTATCACAGTCAGAGCGCATTCTTCCCGGTGATTGAGCAGATTGAACAAGCAGCCCGATTAAGCGCTCGGGAGTCCGACGCCGACAAGATCGCAAAGCTTCGGGCCTATCTTCCGCGCTCGGCCGACGACTCCGAAGAGCCGCTCTTCTTGATTGCCAACCTGTTATCCATTTCGATTGAGAACGACTGCGAGCTCTCCAAGCTCACACCACAACAGATTAAGAACCGGACGATTAACACGCTGATCAATTTGCTTTTAGAGTTTTCTTTGCGGTGCCCGACCGTCTGCATATTCGAGGATGCGCATTGGCTGGATCCATCGACACTTGAGCTGCTTGAACTGATTGTAACCCGAATCGACCGCGCTCGTGTGCTGCTTATTGTGTCGTGCCGGCCTGAATTTCGCCCCACGTGGGTCGCCCACCCGAACGTCACGACTCATTCGCTTACCCGATTGTCGCATAGCGAAGTCAAGAACATGATTCGCGACTTCGCGGGGGGCGAGAACATTCCTTCACAGGTAGTCGAACAGATCGTCCAAAAGGCCGACGGCGTCCCTCTTTTCATAGAGGAGCTGACAACCAGCATACTCGGCGCGACGTCGCGGACGCGGGACGCTTCCGAGCGCGCCGTTCAGCCAGCATCGATTAGGGTTCCCGAGACACTCAGTGATGCATTGATGGAGCGGCTCGACCGCGTTGCACCGAGTCGCAGACTCGCACAGGTCGCGGCTGTCATTGGGCGCGAATTTTCCTTCGATCTCTTGTCGGCCGCCTCGCAAATTGCCGAAGGCGAGATGCAATCAGCGCTCTCGCGACTCGAAGAGGCCGACATCATCTATCGGGTGGGCACCTCGCCCCTCGTGCGTTTCGCCTTCAAGCATGCGTTGCTGCGTGACGCCATTTACGATTCGTTGCTGAGGAGTAAGCGGCAGCAGATTCATGCGGATATCGCGACAATCCTGGAAAGAGACTATGCCGAACTGGTCGAAAACCAACCCGAAGTCTTGGCCTATCATCATCAAGAAGCAGGCAATCGTCAGCTGGCCATCCGCTGCTGGCTCGAGACCGGGCAGCGCGCAGTCACGCATTCCGCAAACATCGAAGCGATTGCGAGTTTTCGAAGAGCGCTCGAGCTTCTGAACGCCTTGCCGGAGACTCTCGATCGGAACAGACAGGAGATCGAGATTCAACTGGCATTGGGAATACCGCTTATCGCGGTTCAAGGATACGCCTCTGCCGAAACCCGAGAAGCATTTTCGCGCGCCCGTACCTTGTGCCTGCGGCTCGGCAATACCCCCGAATATTTCCAAGCGCTATTTGGCTTGTGGGGGCATTCGTGGATGAGCGGAAAGAATGATGACGCGCTCCACATGGCTGACGAATTTATGTCACGCGCGCGGGCTTTGTCCGAAACCGTGCCGCTCATGGTGGCTCATAGAGTTATGGGCAGCACTTTATTGACCGTCGGCGATTTTCAATCCTCAGCGGATCATTTCGAAAACACAATCAGGCTTTCGAGCCAAGGAAGACAACCGCTGTACAACTTGTATATGGTTGAGCCACAAGCGGCTTCGTTGCTGCTCCTGTCTTGGGACCTTTGGTTCTTGGGCAATCCCGATCGATCGCTTTCGCGCGTCTCGGAAGCGCTGGAGTTGGCGCAAAAACTTGGCCATCCATATACGATCGCATTCGCTCATTACATGACTTCCGTCGTGCATCTCCTGCGGGGGGATGCCGTTCGCGCCTTTGAGGCCGCCGAACGCAGCTTGGAGATATCGCAGGAACAGCGGTTTACGCTTTACGCGATTTTGTCGAGAATTTCGCGGGGGCGGGCGGTTGGCGATCTCGGCCGCGTTGAAGAAGCCCGCGCCGAAATAGCTCTGGGAATCGGCGAAGCCCGGCGTCATGAAGTCGGCTTCATGCTTCCGATGATGGAAAGCTGGTTGGCGGAGATGCACGCCAAGGCCGGCGAAAATGAATATGCCGTTTCGATTGTCGAGGGGGCCCTACCGGATGTTGGTAGAGGCAGATCGTGGGAAGCAGAATTGCACCGGCAGCGGGGGCAACTTCTTTGCGCGCTCAATCCATCAAACGTTGGAGAAGCTGAGTCTCATTTGAAGAGGTCGATCGAAGTGGCGCGTGGCCAAGGCGGCAAGTCGTTGGAGTTACGTGCTGTCACAAGCCTTGCCGAACTTTGGCGCACGCAAGGAAGGTCTAATGAGGCGCGCTCGCTACTAGAGCCGGTCTTTCGCTGGTTTGAGGAAGGCGCCGACACGGCCGACATCATCCGGGCGCGTCACGTTCTAGATAGCCTCGGTTGATGCTTCCCTGCTTCGAGCTTCGTTCTGCTGAATCGCGGGCATGAATAAGACCCGCACGTCGGGCCTTGAATGGTGGGCGCTGTAGGGATTGAACCTACGACCTCTCCCGTGTGAAGGGAACGCTCTCCCGCTGAGCTAAGCGCCCGTACCGGCGACGGCGCGGCGATATAAGGAGGGCGTCGGCGAGGTGTCAAGCAAACCGCCGAGGCGCGCAGGCGCCTGCTGAACCAATCAGCGACTAATTACTGCGGCCCGCTGGACCGCGGGATGCGCTTTGCAGCGCGCGGATGCGGTCAGCGAGATTGCCGTTGCCATCGCGCTGCTTGAGAATTTCCGACTCGCTTACATCGGCCGAAGTACTGCTGAGGCGCGACGGCCCCTTTTGCGCTGCGAGCATGGCATCGATCGGCGAGTTCGGACCTTCAAGCGCCGACGCAAGTCGCGCCACTTCCGCGGCTACGCCATTGATGCGCTCGCGGAGCAGCGCATTTTCGGCGTGCTCGGAAGCCTCCGCCCTCTCGCGCTCGCGCTTGGCTTCTGTGATTTCAGTCGCAAGCCGCGTCCGATGTTCGTTCGCACGACCGATCTCGGCCTGCAACTGCGCCCTTTCGGCGTTGAACGCTTCGGCGGCGGCGCCGGCCCGCACGATGATTTCGTTTACCGTTGCGCGCAGATCGTTTTCGGTTTTTCGCGCGTTTTCGATTTCGGCGCGCAAGTGGCTGATTTCGCTTTCGCCTAGCGCGAGCAGACGGGATTGCTCGCTAAGTCGTGTCTCCAGATCATGCGCGCGGCGTCCAAGCAGCTCCACCTCGGCCGCTCGCGCCGCCAACTTTTGATCCAGTTCGGAAACTCGCTGCCTGAGGTTTTCAGTCTTGGCGCGCTCGTCGTTTAATTCCTGCGTCGTCGTCTTGAATGCGGCGCGCTCCGTCTTGCGGCGATCCTCCACAAGCTTCGCGTCGTGGGTAGCCTGGGCAAGCTGAGCTTTTAATCCTTCCACTTGCGTTCCCAATGCGGCGATCTCGACCTTCTGTGCGTCGGCAAGCGCGGAGGTTCGTTCCAATTCACGCGTCAGCTTTTCGATGTGGCCGCGCCCGTCGGAAAGGGCATCCTCTGTCTCGTGCAGGTCCGCCGTCTTGCCGGCCAGTTCTTCCTCCGTTGCCTGCAACTGATCGCGAAGCGCCTTGTCGCGCGCCTCCAGCGCGAAGACCTCGGCAATCTTTTCGCCGAGCTCGATCTTGAGCCGATTGATGGCGTCGCCTTTCCGGCCGAGCTCGGCAAGTTGGCTCGCAGCCTTATTTCCAAGCTGCTCGACGCTCATCTCGAGTCGGCGCATGGACATCGCGAATTCGGCGCGCAGGTGATCCTTGTCGGCTTGAATTTCCGCCATGGACAGCGGGGTGGCGGCTTCGAGCCGCCGCATGGTCAGTCGCACAGCCCGGCCGTGCACAAGCGGAATGACGACGAGCCCGATCAGGGCCGCGACAAGAAAGCCGATCCCGAAATACATGATCGATTCGATCATGAAACTCAGCCTTTAGGCTGCTCCGCGTGGGTTAATGGGCACCATCGCACGATGGCCTATGCACTTCCAGCACAACCCGAATTAACCTAAACCCCTGGCGCGGGTCCCAGGGGTTCGGTCTTTTCCGGTCTGCAGCGAAGAAAACGGGGCCGATCAGAATGGGTTCCAGGTCGCCCGCGAGGTAAATTTCAGATAGCCGAGATTTGCGCCGAGCCTCAAGCCGACGCCCGACCGGATCGGCACGACGATGACGTGGCCGGAGGCGAGCGCCGTCATGCCGAAGCCGCCGATGAAGTAGGCCGAGCCGTCGATGCCGACGAAGCGCTGATAAATGGCGTCCGTTGCAGGCAGATTATAGATCAGCATCATCGTGCGGGCGCCTTCGCCGCCCGCATCGAAGCCAACCGACGGCCCTTCCCAGAACACCCGCCGGTCGCCGGCATTCTTCGTGTACAGCTTGCCGTCGCCGTAGCGCAGTCCGACCACGAACGCGCCGCTGCCTTCCTGCCCAAGCACGTAGCCGTTCGGCTGCCCCCACTGGCTGACCGCCTTTTCGACAATTTCGGCGAGGCCGCGCGATACGGTGCCGAAGAAACGGTGTCCTTCGCGGATCAGCTCGTCGGACGAGAACGTCCGCTCATTGTGCCTCGGCGGTGGATTGTAAGCGGCGCCCCCGGGCGGCGAATTGTACGGGGGACCCGCCGGAGGGCTGTACTGAGGCCCCGCGGGGGGAGCGTTATATGGCGCACCCTCCGCCGGGGGATTGTATTGAGCAGCCGCCGGCCGAAGAAACGGCAGCATGATGAGAATGCCCAACACGGCAAGGCGCATAAAGGCGCGCATCGAATGCTCCATTGAATAAGAAGTCCGGCCCCCGCTTAACCGGTTGCTCACGCGCATGGCCGTAACATGGCGGCCGACGACCCACCGAATCAGCAAAGCCTCAGCAAAAATTATGACGGCACGGCGACAGCAGGAAAAGATGGGATACTTTGTCGCCCTGCTGTGGACGGCACTTGCCCTCACGGTCATTGGGGCGCGGTCGGTCGAGGCGCGTGCGACGCAATATGTCGTCGTTAACCCTTACACGGGGCTCGCGATCAGCGGCTTTGACCCGGTGGCTTATTTCGCGGATGCCAAGCCGCGTTCCGGCGCTCCGGATCTCGAATATCGTCACGGTGGGGCGGTCTGGCGCTTCCGGAATGAAGGCAATCGCGCGGCGTTTGCGGAGCATCCGGATGTCTACACGCCGCGCTTTGGCGGCTACGATCCTGTCGCTATCGCCCGTGGCGTTTCTGTGCCCGGTCACCCGCTCATTTGGCTGATCATGGGACAGCGCCTCTACCTCTTTTATAGCAACGAGGCGCGATCCGCATTTGAGAAACAGCCCGAGCGCGTCATCGAGGCAGCCGAGCGGAAATGGCCTGTGGTGGCGCGGTCTGTCGCCCCCTGACGCCGCAAGGCATGGCGTTTACGCGACTGCTCTGGCCTGCGTCGGGTCGCCCCAGGCGACAAATCCCGGCACGAGGAATTTGCTCGTTCCATAGACGAGCGGCGTCGCTTGCGGCGTTGTCATGGCGCCGCCTGCCGCGAGGATGAGCGCGTGACCCGCTGCGATATCCCATTCGCAGGTCGGCGACAGGCGCGGGTAAATGTCGGCGACCCCTTCGGCGAGACGGCAGAATTTCAATGACGAGCCGATCGATTGCCGTTTCGTCACGGCGAAACTTTGTAAAAAACAATTCGTCTCGACGTCGAAATGCGAGCGGCTGACCGTAGCGATAGCGTCCGTTCCCGGCCAGCGCCGCGTATGAATGGAATCGACATCACCGGCTGTCCCGCCTGCGTGCAGCCGCAAGCGCTCGGCCCGCGCGCCCACGATCCCGCGCCAGAGCAGGCCGAGCGCCGGCGCTGCGATGATGCCGGCGATCGGCGTTCCCCCGTTGACGATCGCGAGGTTGACCGTGAATTCGTCGCGCCCCTCGAGAAACTCACGCGTCCCATCAAGCGGATCGACCAGGATGAAGCTCTTGCCAAGCATGGGCGTCGTCGAGCGCGTCGTGCGTTCCTCCGACACGGCCGGAACATCGCCAAGAACGCGCGCGCAGCCTTCCAGAATGATAGCTTCGGAGGCTTCGTCCGCCGCGGTCACCGGCGACCGATCGTCCTTCGTGCGCCGCGCAACCGTGGCGGCCGGATTGGCGAGGATGACAGCCGACGCCTGCGCCACAATCGTTGTCAGGTCATCGAGCAGCTTGGCCGCCGTTGCCGGAGTGATTTCAGGACCGCTTGTCAGGCTGTCGATTCCCACTGTGATCCTTAGGCAATCCTTGGCGGTTGCGCGCGTGCAGTGTATCACGCGCGGGGCCGGTGCGGTTCGCGATTCGCAGGCTCGCCATCGCTGTGTACACCGGAGACGGCTCAATGTCCGGCCCTGCCATCGAAGCGCTCGATCTCGCCGCCTTGCTCTGCTCGCGCGTTTGTCACGATCTCATCAGCCCGATCGGCGCGATCGTCAACGGGCTTGAGGTGCTCGAAGAAGACAATGACGCGGAGACACAGCAATTCGCGCTCGAGCTTATCAAGAAGAGTTCGCGCACCGCGTCCGCCAAGCTTCAGTTCTGCCGGATCGCGTTTGGCGCCGCAGGCTCCGCCGGAGCGCAGATCGATCTCGGCGACGCCGAGTCGACTGCGCGCGGGTTTTTCGAAGACGACAAAACCAGGCTTGCCTGGAACTTGCCGCGCGCGCTCCTGCCGAAGAATCGCGTGAAGCTGCTGCTCAATCTGCTGCTCATTGCCGGACAAGCCATCCCACGCGGCGGGCAGCTTACTGTCGAGCCAGTCGGTGCTGGCGAAACGATGGGCTTCAAAATCAGGGCGGCGGGCGTCAATGCCCGTATTCCGCCGGCCGTTCCGGCGCTGCTCGCGGTGCAGCCCGGCGAGGGCGTCGACGCCCATCGCATTCAGCCGTTTTACGCCGGGCTTCTCGCGCAGGCGGCCGGCGTCGCCGCCTCGATTGCGATGGACGGCGACGCGGTTGTGCTGACGGCAAGCTGAACCCGAGCCAGCCCGTCAGGCCACGCTTGAAGCGGTTAACGAAATCTTAACGGCACGCATTCTGCGGCTTGTCCGCAACCAAAATTAAACGCTTCGCCGACACACTGACCAAGCGCGCAAACGGGTGCAGTGGCAACGGGCTAAGCCCCGTGGGGTAAGGCGTTTTCGATGGACGACCTCCTGCAAGAGTTCGTGACCGAGACCAACGAGAGTCTCGACGTCGTGGACGTCGAGCTCGTTCGTTTCGAGCAGGAACCCAATAACAAGAAAATCCTCGACAACATTTTTCGCCTTGTCCACACAATCAAGGGCACGTGCGGCTTTCTCAGCCTGCCGCGGCTCGAGGCGCTGGCGCACGCGGCCGAAACGCTGATGGGAAAATTCCGCGACGGCGCGCCCGCGACCGGCGAGGCCGTCACGCTGATTTTAGCGACCATCGACCGCATCAAGGAAATTCTGGACGCGCTGGAAAGCAAGCAGCACGAGCCGGAAGGCAGCGATTCCGACCTGATTTCCGAGCTCGAGCGCATCGTGAAGCAGATCGCTCAGCCGCTCTCGGCTCCGCCTCCGGCGCAATCGCAAACGATCGGAACGTTGACGCCCCAGGTGTTGGAGCGGCCGCTGCGGCCCGGCGAGGTTTCTCTCGACGAGCTGGAGCGCGCGTTTCGTGAGACGGAAGTCGATCCGTCCGTCGCTGCCGTGCTCACGAAGCCGTCGAAGCCTGCGCCTCGCGAGAGCGCCCCGGCTCGGGAAACGGGCAATAACGCGCCGCCGAAAGACGAGGAGGCGAAGTCCGGCAGCAGCCAGTCGATCCGTGTCACCGTCGATACGCTTGAGCAGCTGATGACGATGGTTTCGGAACTGGTGCTCACGCGAAACCAGCTTCTGGAAATCGTGCGCCGCCACGAGGACTCCGAATTCAAAGGGCCATTGCAGCGCCTTTCCAACGTTACCGCCGAATTGCAGGAAGGCGTCATGAAGACGCGTATGCAGCCGATCGGCAACGCCTGGCAAAAGCTGCCGCGCATCGTGCGCGACCTCGCCAATGAGCTTGGCAAGGAGATCGACCTTGAGATGCATGGCGCGGAGACGGAACTGGACCGCCAGGTGCTCGATCTCATCAAGGATCCGCTCACTCACATGGTGCGCAACTCCGCCGACCACGGTTTGGAGTCGCCCGCGGACCGCCGCGCCGCCGGCAAGCCGGCCCGCGGCCGCATCCGCTTGTCCGCCTATCACGAGGGTGGGCAGATCGTCATCGAAATCTCGGATGACGGGCGCGGGCTCAATACGTCGCGCATCAAGTCCAAGGCAATCGCGCAAGGCCTGGTCTCAGCTGATGAGGCCGAAAAGCTGTCGGAAGCGCAAATTCACAAATTCATCTTTGCCCCCGGATTTTCGACAGCAACGCAAATTACAAATGTATCGGGTCGCGGCGTCGGCATGGACGTTGTGCGCAACAACATCGACCAGATCGGCGGGACGATCGACGTCAAGTCGGTGGCCGGAATGGGCGCGAGCTTCACGATCAAAATTCCGCTGACGCTGGCAATTGTATCCGCCCTGATCGTCGAAGCGGCCGGCGACCGTTTCGCGATCCCGCAGCTTTCGGTCAAGGAGCTCGTGCGGGCGCGTGGCAACAGCGAAAACCGCATCGAGCGCATCAAGAATACCGCTGTTCTGCGCTTGCGCGACAAGCTCTTGCCGCTTGCGAGGCTTACGAAAGTGCTCGGCCTCGAGCCGGCGGATGCCGGTGAAAAGGACGACGGCTTCATCGTCGTCGTTCAGGTCGGCACGCAGACCTTCGGCATCGTGGTCGACGGCGTGTTTCACACGGAAGAAATCGTTGTGAAGCCGATGTCGAGCAAATTACGCAACATCTCGGTTTTCTCCGGCAACACGATCCTCGGCGACGGCTCGGTGATCATGATCATCGACCCCAACGGCATCGCGCAGTCGATCGGCAGCACGGTTAGCACGCAGGTCGCGGCCGCGAACGAGGCCGAGACTGACACCAAGCGCGAGACGGACCGCATGACGTCGTTGCTTGTCTTCCGCGCCGGCTCCGCGCAGGCAAAGGCCGTGCCGCTTGGTTTGATCACCCGGCTTGAGGAAATCGACGCGCGCAAGATCGAACTCTCGAACGGCCGTCACATGGTGCAATACCGTAACCATTTGATGCCGCTCATCCGCATGAGCGACGACGTCCGCGTCAAGGGCGAGGGCGCCCAGCCGCTGTTGGTATTTTCCGACGGGGCGCGTTCGATCGCGCTCGTCGTCGACGAAATCGTCGATATCGTCGAAGAACGCCTCGACATTCAGGTCGCGAGCGAAAATTCCGGCATCATCGGCTCTGCCGTCATCAGAGGGCAGGCGACGGAAATCATCGACGTTGGCCATTTCCTGCCGGCGGCTTTTGAAGATTGGTTCCGTCAAAAAGACCGGTCGGACGCGGCCAAAGCGAAGTCGGTCCTGCTGATCGACGACTCGCCTTTCTTCCGCGACATGCTGACGCCGGTTTTGCAGGCCGCGGGATACGAAGTCACGTCGCTGGGCGCCGCCAAGGACGCGCTTGCCGTATTGAAAGCCGGCCGGCGCTTCGATGTCGTTATTACCGATATCGATATGCCGGAGATGGATGGCTTCCAGTTCGCCGAAGCCGTGCGCAGTGAATCGTCGCTAAAGTTGGTCCCGATCATCGCGCTCTCGTCCATCGTGTCGCCGGAGGCGCTCGAACGCGGGCAGCAAGTCGGTTTCCATGACTACGTTGCGAAATTCGACCGCCAAGGCTTGATCGCCGCGCTCAAAGAGCAGGCTGACGTCGGGCAGGCGGCGTGAGAGCAGCGACCATGACCAACGACGAGCATCTCAGCGAATACATCACCGCCATGGTCGGTGGGCAGATGTTCGGCTTGCCGATCCTTAGCGTGCAGGACGTGTTCGTGCCCGATCGGCTGACGCGGGTGCCGCTGTCGCAGCCGGAGATCGCCGGCGTGCTCAATCTGCGCGGCCGCATCGTCACCGTGATCGACATGCGCAGCCGTCTCGGTCTTGAGGGAAAGGCGCCGGATGGGCAGGTCATGGCGATCGGAGTCGAGTCGCGCGGCGAATCTTACGGCTTGTTGATCGACAGCGTCGGCGAAGTGCTCAAGCTCGACGATCGCGCGCGTGAAACCAGCCCGATCAATCTCGATCCGCGGCTGGCGCGCGTATGCGCGGGCATTCACCGGTTGGAAGGACAATTGCTGGTCGTGCTCGACGTGGACCGAATCCTCGATCTCGGGCCGGCGTCGATGGCCGCATGACGCCGTACTCGGAAAGCAGGCGAAGTGACGCGGGACCCCCCGCGCGTGAAAAAGATGAGGCAATGCGATGAAAACGTGTTTGGTCGTTGACGACTCCAGCGTCATCCGCAAGGTGGCGCGGAGAATTCTGGAAGGCTTGGAGTTCGAGATCGTCGAGGCGGAGGATGGCGAGCAGGCGCTGGACGCTTGCCGGCGCCAATTGCCGGAAGCCATCCTGCTCGACTGGAACATGCCGAAGATGGACGGCTACGAATTCCTGCGCTCGTTGCGCCGGCTGCCCGGCGGTGACGGGCCGAAAGTCGTGTTCTGCACCACGGAGAACGACGTGGCGCACATCGCGCGCGCGCTGCATGCGGGTGCGAACGAATACATCATGAAACCGTTCGACAAGGAAATCGTCGAGGCGAAGTTTCAGGAAGTCGGGTTGATCTGACCGGCCGCGTTTCGGTTTTGAAGTCACTTTCGCAGTACAGAGTCTCCCGATGAACGTTGCCCTCGTCTCAGGATCGCCTGCCGCTTCCGTCACGCGCAAAGTACGCGTCATGATTGTGGATGATGCCGTCGTCATCCGCGGGCTGTTCGCGCGCTGGATCGAAGCGGAGCCCGATCTCGAAATCGTTGCCTCATTGCGTACCGGTCGGGAAGCACTGGGCCAGATCGAGCGAGTCAATCCCGATATCGTGCTGCTCGACATCGAGATGCCGGAGCTCGACGGCCTGACCGCGCTGCCGATGCTGCTTGCCAAGAAGCCCGACGTCACGATCATCATGGCGTCGACGCTCACGCGCCGGAATGCAGAGATCAGCTTGAGGTCGCTCGCGCTTGGCGCGACCGACTACATTCCGAAGCCGACCACCGATCAGGAAGTGACCGGCTCGCCCGCGTTCCGCCGCGAGCTCGTCGAAAAAGTTCGTGCGCTCGGCCTGCGAGCGATCCGCCTCGCCTCGGCGCCAACTCAGCCACGCGCCTTCAAGGCGAGCGGCGTCGCTCGTCCTGCGCCGACGACCGGTTTTGTGCGTGCCGCGCCGGCCCCCCAACCGGGACAATCCGGTCTTTCGCTCCGGCCGTTTCCCAGCATGCCGCCGCGCGTCCTGCTGATCGGCTCGTCGACCGGCGGTCCGCAAGCGCTCAACGCCGTTGTCCCCCAACTCGACCGCGTGCTCGAGCGCGCGCCGGTGCTGATCACGCAACACATGCCGCCAACCTTCACCACCATTCTGGCCGAGCATCTGGCGCGGCTCTCCAATCGGCCGACGCGCGAAGGCCGCGACGGCGAGGAAATCAACCCGGGCAACATTTACATTGCGCCCGGCGGCAAGCACATGAAAGTTGCCCGTCGGGACACGGCGGCCGTGATCGAGCTCGACGACGGGCCGATGGTGAATTTCTGCAAGCCGTCGGTCGACCCGATGTTCTCTTCGGCTGCCGAGGTGTGGGGCAACGCGGTCATGGGCATGGTGCTGACCGGCATGGGTTCGGATGGCTTGCGCGGCGCGAAGCAAATTGTCGCCGCCGGCGGCTCGGTCGTTGCGCAAGACGAGGCGACCAGCGTGATCTGGGGCATGCCGGGCCAGGTGGCGAACGCGGGCGTATGCTCGGCGGTGCTGCCGCTCAACGAGCTTGCTCCGCGGATGGGACGGGTCTTTGCTGGGGACAGAGCGTGACCCCGCAAGACTTCGATTACCTGCGCGCGCTTCTGAAGGAGCGTTCCGGCCTGGTGCTGGCGGCCGACAAGCAATATTTGGCCGAAAGCCGTCTGTTGCCGATTGCGCGCCGGCACAACGTCTCAAATCTTGGCGAACTGGTCACGAAACTGCGCGACAGGGGCGCCGAACCGCTCGCCACTTCCGTTGTCGAGGCGATGACCACGAACGAGTCGTTCTTTTTCCGCGACAAAATTCCGTTCGATTATTTCCGCGACGTGATCGTGCCGGATCTGATCCTTCACCATCACCGCCGCCACCGGATTCGCATCTGGTGCACGGCCGCCGCCACCGGCCAGGAACCCTATTCGCTCGCCATGATTCTGCGCGACCTCGTCGACAAGATGCCCGGATGGCGCTTCGACATTCTGGCCACCGATTTGTCCGGCGAGGTGCTGGGGAAGGCGAAGTCCGGCATCTACAGCCAATTCGAGGTGCAGCGGGGCTTGCCCATTCAGCAATTGGTGAAATCGTTCACGCAGGCCGGCGAGCAATGGCAGATCAAGCCCGAAATTCGGCAAATGGTGAGCTTCCGGCAACTGAACCTGCTGCACGATTTCTCGCATCTCGGCTTTTTCGACGTAGTGTTCTGTCGCAACGTGCTGATCTATTTCGATCAGGCGACCAAGGCCGACGTGCTCAAGCGCCTCGCCCAGGTGATTGAGCCGACCGGGTATCTCGTGCTCGGCGCCGCGGAAACGGTGGTCGGCCTGACTGATGCGTTCAAGCCGCACAATCAGCACCGCGGCCTTTATGTGCCGAACGCCGGCAAGGAGCCGACCGACGCGCCGCCCAAACCGGCCGCGGGTACGGTAGTCAAGTTCGCCGGCGTGAGGCGTTGACGTCTTTCCGCGCGAGCCCTTTCGCCGTTAGCTGCCGGCCTATGCCTTCTTTGCAAAGAAGCTGCACCACCCGTTTGGGCTGATATCGCCCTTCACCAATTGGCACGATTTCGGCGGACGGAAGAAGCGGCAGATGGCGCAATGCTGGTCTTTGTTGGGATGGTCCTGGTATTTTGCCGTTTTCTTATCGACTTTCGACTGGGCATAAGCAACTTCGCTGTAGCTGAGCGACAAGGCAGCGCTCAGCATTGCTACCGCGCCGATTGCCGCCGGAAACAAGGCCCGGCGCGAAATCGGCTGGGCGCGGGAAAGGGCCGCTTGGGAGTTTGGGGCTTGTTTATCGGGGACTGTCACGAGCGCCTCCGGACTGGAATGAGCCGCCGCCCGCTGTGGGCTCAACGCTGCGTCGCGTCGGTGGTTCCGGGCGCGACTGGACACAAGGCCGCCCCGGCCACGCACTCTTCCTGATCGTCGCCATGCGAGGCTAAGAAACCATCGGCCTGCAAACCTACCTGCATTCGCGACTGTCGCCGGCACGATCCTGGGGCGCCGGTCTTTTCTTTTTTTGCCGCTAGTCGCGGAAATCTTGGATCGCACTTCTTGACGGGGCGGCGCGAAGCGAAATTCAATGACCCGGCGGGGCGAAACGCACCGCGGGTTGCATCCGGGGGAAAAGGTGGCCGCATCCACATCGATCGAAATCGCCAAGCACACGCTGTTGTCGGGCGGCATCATTCTGGCGATCGGCACGCTTACCGGCCTGTTCGCACAAAAGATAAAAGTGCCCGATGTGGCCGTGTTTCTGATTGTGGGCATGCTGATCGGCCCCGAAGTCCTGGGCCTCATCGACATCAAGGCGGACTCTGCGCTCAACCAGATCATTCTCCTGTTTGGTGCAAGCTACATCCTGTTCGACGGCGGAGCTTCGCTGCGCTTCGAAGTGCTGAAGCAAGTCTGGATCACGATCGTCGTTATCGCCACAATCGGCGTCATTATAACAGCGGCGATCACCGGCATTGCCGCTTACTATGTGCTTGGTGTGCCGTTGATCGTCGCGTTGCTGATGGGCGCGGCGCTCGCTTCGACCGATCCGGCCACGCTTGTACCTATTTTTCGGCAGGTCCATATCCGCGACCGCGTTGCGCAGACGGTGATGAGTGAGTCCGCGTTCAACGACGCCATGGGCGCGATCGTTACGTTCGGCGTGCTGGCCGTGGCGATGGGCACAGGCAAGTTCTCGCTGGCCGACTCGGCCTTCGATCTGTTCAAGCAGGCCAGCATTGGCATCGTCGCCGGCGGCGTGGTCGGTTATCTGGTCGCGCTTTTCATCGCGCACGAGAAATGGAATTTCCTTGCGGAATATGCGCCGCCGGTGACGCTGGTCGCCGTGCTCGGCGCTTATTTCGCGGCGGACGGGTTGCAAGCGTCCGGTTTCATGGCCGTCTTTGTTTTCGGCATCGTGATCGGCAACAAGGATTCGTTCGGCTTCAAAATGGAGGAGGGCGAGCAGATCAAGCTCGATCATTACGTCACCACGACCGCCTTTATCATGCGCTTGTTTATTTTCCTTCTGCTCGGCGCCCAGGTCGATTTCGCCCTGATGCGCGAATACGCGCTCGGCGGCGTGACCGTGATTGCATTGTTCATGCTGGTGGCGCGGCCGGTGGCGGTGTTCGCATGCTGTCTGCCCGATCGCCGGGCAAAATGGAGCCTGAACGAAATGCTTTTCATGTGCTGGACGCGCGAAACCGGAGTTATTCCGGCGGCGCTCGCCGGCCTCCTGCTCGGCATGAAAGCGCCGGGTGCGCATGTCATCGCCTCGGTCACCTTCATCGCCATTCTGATGACTATTCTCATCCAGGCGCCGACCACGAAATGGCTTGGCGGAAAACTGGGCCTGTTGGAAGAAAGGAAGAACTGATCCCACCAAAAAAAGCCCCGCCGGATCACCGGCGGGGTGTGAGGTCGGGAGATTGAGCACGAGGCTCAAGATGCGCTCAGCGGCGGAATCTCGGGGGAGAGCCCGCCTGCGCGCGGGCGCCGCTGGATGGGACCGTCGGCAAGCCGCGAGCAGGATCAAGCCTAGCCGCGGCGGAAACCGCGCGACGTGATGTGCGTCACAGAAAGGCGCTTTTTTTGCGAAAAATACCGTCTTCCGCGCTTAAACGCCCGTCACGTCTTCTCAACTCGGCAGAAACGGAAAGCACAGGACGGTGCGGGCGCCGACCTCGACCTTGGCATATTCGAGGCGGCCGGAAAGCTGCCGCGCCAGCGCCTCGATCAGCCTCATGCCGTAGCCGGGTTGCGGCGGCAGCGACATGCCGCGGCCGTTGTCCTCGACGGAGATGCAGGCTTCACTGCCGTTGCCGACGACCACGAACTTGACCTGAATGCGCCGGCCTTCGCTCTCGACGTTGTCGAAGGCGTATTTCATCGAATTGGTGACGAGCTCGTTGACGATCAGCCCGGCCGGCACGGCGCGATCGAGCGGGATCGTCGCTTCCATCGCGTCGACGTCGAGCACGATATCGCGGTGTGAAGGTGTGATGCTGGCGCACAGCGCGCGCAGATACTGCGCAAATTCGACGCTGCTCCCCTGCTTGCCGCGCGATAACAAATCGTGGGCCACGGCAATCGCCTGCACGCGGCCGATCGCCGAGCCGATGATCTCGCGCACTTCGTCCGAGCCCGACTGTCGGCTGCTGGCGGTAAGTAGCGAAATGACAAGCTGGAGATTGTTCTTCGCTCGGTGTTGCAATTCGCGCATAGCGATTTCCGAGCGCGCGTTCGCTGTCTTGATTTCGAATGCCGCCGTGATGGCGTCCTGCTCGGCCTTGTGGCGGGCGAGGGCGCAGCCGAGAATGTTCGCCATCGTGGTCAGGAAATCGACATCCCATTCGTCGAACACGCAGCGCTTCTCGGTATCGACTTCGAGCACGCCCCAGCTCTGGCCGTCGATCATCACCGGCACGTTGAGCACCGAGATGACGCCATGCTCGCGCAGCAAATCCGAATAGCGATACTCGCGGTCATTCGGCAGGTCCTCGATTGCGACCGGCGCGCTGGTCTGAATGCTTCGGCCCGGCGGCGACTGCATGTCCGTGCCGAGCGTGGCGTGTCCGACGACGCCGTCCTTCCAACCGACGCCGGCGACCACGAGAAGATCGGATGTTTCCGGCCGATAGCGCAGGACCTTGACACGTCTGATTTGCGCGGCGCGCGAGACCTGCGCGGTCAAATGCTGCATCAGACGCTCGAGCGAAGCCGGCGCCGTCACGAGGCGGCTGAAGCCGTTGATGCTCCGCCGATAATCGCGAATGCGCGATTCCAGGTCGGCAGATCGGGATTCCTCATCGGACATAGCTCGCGTGTTCCGTGCCGTAACCTGTCTTGAACCAACGCGGCGCCATCTGTAAGGGTTCGACCCGCCGGTCGACGCGGGTCGCAAACTTCGTGTCATGTCATAAGACGCAATGTCGCCTGTGCGACCTTCAATTCCGGGAGAACTGTCACGCTGTTCGAATCGCGCCGCGCAGAGTTCCTTGCGGATTGGAGGTTTTTGCGGGAAGCTGTCGCAACCAACCCAAGCCGGAAGGGCGTTAGCCATGCAGGTCACGCCAATAGGTCCGAATTTTGCCGCCGACGTGCACGGAGTCACGCTTGCCGACGTCGCCAATGACGATACGGCCTACAACGACGTGCGCGCGGCCTTCGAGGAGCATTCCGTTCTCGTTTTCCGCAATCAGGACGTGAGCGACGAAAGCCAGCTCGCTTTCTCGCGCCGCTTCGGCCCGCCGGAAGTGACCAAGGTCGGCTCGCAGGGCACGGGCACGCATTTCGTGATCCTCACCACTATTGGTCCCGACGGCAAAGTAGTGCCCGCGGACTCGCGGCTTGCGCTGCGCAACAAGGCGAACCAACTGTGGCACACGGATTCTTCCTTCAAGCGCACGCCGGCGCTCACCTCGGTGCTGTCCGCGCGCATCATTCCGGAAAACGGCGGCGAGACCGAATATGTCTCCACGCGCCTTGCTTTCGAGCGGCTCGATCCGGCCTTGCGCGCGAAGTTCGAACATTCTTTTGCTTGGCATGATTACAATCATTCGCGCAGCCAGATCGCGGAAGGACTGGCGACGCCGGAGGAGCGCGCGGCGCTGCCGCCGGTTTGCTGGCGCATGGTGTGGAAGAACCCGGTGAACGGCCGCGGCGCGCTCTATCTCGCTTCGCACGCTTACGCGGTCGAAGGCATGGAGCCCGCGGTGGGCAAGCGGCTGATCGAGGAGTTGATGCAAGCGGCGACGGCGCCCGGCACGAGCTACGTCCATCGATGGAAGAGCGGCGATGTGGTCATGTGGGACAATCGTGCGACCATGCATCGCGGCCGGCCGTGGCCCGCGCACGAGGCACGGCTGATGGTGCGCACCACGATCTCCGCGACGGAAGCGGACGGCATCGAGTCGATGCGCCCGCCCAAGCAGCAGGCGGCGGAGTAGGAATGCCTTGTTTTCGCTAAGCTTTTCTCAGCCAGGACGGTTCGAGCCCGTGCTGTGGGCAGTCGTAAGTTTTGACCCTGGCGAACGCACTATCCTATAGTATAGGTGTCCTAAAGGCGCGGATTCTTGGGCTGAGGGCGACGCGTCATGAAACGGATATTGCTGGCGGGAACGGCGCTGGTCATTGCCGGGCAAGCGCATGCGGCGGGCGTCGGTTACTCGTGGACCGGTTGCTCGGTTGGCGGTCATGTCGGGATAGGGCACAGCAAGACGGACATTTCCGAGCCGCAAGAGCAGTTCTTCCAGTTTTTGGCTCCCGTCGGGCAGTCGATCGGCGTATCGGATACCGGCGTACTTGGCGGCGTCCAGGTCGGCTGCGATTACCAGTTTGCGCAGAACTGGCTCGTCGGCGTGGGCGGCGACTTTTCCTGGACCGATATCGCCGGGCAGACGAGCGACCCATTCTTCAGCGGCAAGAGTGGCGGTCCACTTTTACTTGCGGCCAAAACACATTGGCTCGCATCGGCGACCGGTCGCATCGGGTATGCCTGGGATCGCTGGCTGCTTTACGCCAAAGGTGGCGCGGCCTGGGCCCGCAACCGTTACGACGTGCAAAATTCGGCGTTTTGGGGCGCAGGCAACACAATCGCGCCTTGCTTTAACGGAGTAACATTTGTGGGCTGTAATCCGAGCGGGAGCCAAACCCGCTTCGGTTGGACGATCGGGGTCGGCGTTGAGTGGGCCTTCATCGATAACTGGACGGCCGGAATCGAATATGCCCATTACGACTTCGGCCATGATTCCGTGATCTTGACGGAGTCGACAAATGCGGCGCCACCGCTCTCGGCTCCAATCAATTTCAAACAGACGGTCGACGTGGTGAAGCTGAACGTCAACTACCGCTTCGCGCCGTGGGGCGGTCACTGAGCAACCCCGAGGGCGCGCGAACTTGCAAATGTGCCGGCTAGTCATCTGGAACGCAAGTTCGTCACATTATAAAAAGAGCGCTCTGAGCGATTAAAGGAGAGCGCTCATGGCGAAAGCAGGTGTGCGAGGCCGGCCGATCGCGCCGTTGGTGCTGAGTGCTCGGGAACGGGATTATCT
>JAICMO010000263.1 GCA_025929185.1 Pseudolabrys sp. | reverse complement strand
TGAGTACCAAGCAAAGAGCGGCTACTGTCCCGCGCGCGGCCGTCCGGCCGCAATAATCAGAAACGGCAGAAAGAGGAACGTCCGGTGAAGACAGTGGAAGCGGGGGTGATCGGCGTCGGGTGGATCGGGGGCTTGCGCGCGGAGACGCTCGCGCGCACGGCGCTGGTCGACAAATTGCACCTTTGCGACATCAAGCCCGACCGCCTCGCCGAAGTGAAGGCGCTCTACAAGCCCGCGAGCACGACGCTCGACTATAACGACATCATCAACGATCCGAACATCTCGGTTGTCTACATCTCGACCACGCCGGAATCGAACCACTATCCGATCTGCCGCGACTGCCTGAAGAACGGCAAGAACGTGATGCTGGAAAAGCCGATCGCGCTCGAATTGTGGGAAGCCGACGAGCTCATCCATCTCGCCAAGCGCAACGACCTGAAATTCACCATCGGCTATTCGCAGCGCTTCAATCCGAAGATCGCCTACGCGAAAAGGAAAATCGTCGACGGCACGCTCGGCAACGTCGTCTCCGTGCTGGTGAGCCGGCATTTGTCGCGCTCGCTGGGCAAGAAGATCGCGAGCCGCGTGCGGCTGTCGCCGGTCGTCATGGAATCGACGCACGATCTCGATTTCGTGTTTTGGCTGCTGGAGCCGGCCAAGCCCGTGCGCGTCTACAGCCAGGGCGCCTACGGCTACATGCAGCCGGTGAACGGCTCGCACGACGTCATGTTTACGACGGTCACGATGGACAACGGCGCCGCGGTGATGATCGGCGGCGGCTGGAACCTGCCGCCGAGCTACCCGAACTACTGCGCGACCTGGATCGAGATCACCGGCACGGATGGCTCGCTGTTCCTCGACGACACGCAGCGCGACAACTGGCTCAATACCGAAAAGCGCGGGCAGGAATTCCCGATGTCGACCATGCCTGGCGAATGGGTGGATCACGTGTTCGCCGGCGGCATCGGTCCGGAGACGATCCATTTCCTCGAAGCGTGCATCAAGAATTCATCCGTCATGGTGACGCCGGAAAGCGCGCGGCGCGTGATGGAAACTTATAGCGCTGCCGATTTGTCGGCCGATCGCAACGAGCCGGTCGATCTGCCGCTGACCAACGAGACGATCTCGGCCATCGCCGAGTTCAAGCAGAAGATTCGCGCAGGGTTGAATACGTGATTGTCGTCTCGTCATTCCAGGGCGCGAACATTCCCTGTTCGTCGTTCCGGGACGCGAGCAAAGCTCGCGGACCCGGAATCCAGATACAAATTGGGCGTTGCATCTGGATTCCGGGTTCGGCGCTTCGCGCCGCCCCGGAATGACCGGTTGAGAGGCTTGCGATGAAACAAGAAGCCAAAGGCATCGGCCTCGCCATCGTCGGCGGCGGCCGCGTCGGCCTCTTTCGCGGCGAGGTCGCGGCGCGGCATCCGGCGGTGAAATGGATCGGGCTGGCGGAGAAAAATCCGAACCGTGCCGGCGAAGTCGGTCCGAAGATCGGCGCCGATTTCGTCACGCAAGACCACCGCGAATTGCTGAAACGGCGGGAAGTGACGGCCTGCATCGTCGCAACCGACGAGCATTTGCACGTCGAGCCGATCATGGCGGCGGTCGAAGCCGGCGTGCCGCTTCTGATCGAGAAGCCGCTCGCGACCAATCTTGCCGAATCCGCGCGCGTGCTGAAAACGATCAAGGATGCCAAGCTCGACGCGGTTGTCGGCTACACGCAGCGGTTTCGTCGCCGCTGGCTTGCCGCCAAGGAAAAATGCCGCACCGGCGCCCTCGGCGATGTGACGATGGTCACCTCGCGTGCTTTCATGAACAGGTTGGTCGCCATCGACAACTACAAGCGTACCGACGGCCCGGGCACGATCTCGCCGATGGTGATTTCCGGCACGCATGCGCTCGACATTTGCATGTGGTGCCTCGACGGCAAGATGCCGGTCGAATGCTACGCGCGCTCGATCGACAAGGTGCTGGGGCCCTCGTACCAGGGCATCGACGCCACCGCCGGCATGATCATGTTTTCCGACGGCACGGTCTACCACCTCAATATTTCCTGGGCGCTGCCGGTGACCTGGCCGGGCGCGGTCTATTCGCTCGAGGTCGGCATCGTGGGCACCACCGGCGTGCTCACCATCGACGACACGCACCGCGATATCGTGCTGGCGGTCTCGAAGGCACAGAGCGAGGGTTACAACCCCGACGCTTCACGGCTGGTCGATTTCATGGGCAGCTATCCGCCGGGCGACATGGCGCTCGGCGAATTGCGCGGGCCCATGGCGGAAGAGACCGTGTCGTGGCTCAACCGTGTCGCGCTCGGCCTGTCCACACCGGCGGCGACGGTCGAGGAGGCGCACCGCAATCTGATGCTCACGAAGGCGCTGGATCTGTCCGCGAAGCGCAAGCAGCCGGTGAAGCTGCCGCTCGATGCGGACGACGTGAAGGCGGCGGCGTAGCACATACTCCCGCTCATTCCCGCCTTCGCGCAGGGTTGTCCGGGGAATGATTCACCATGTCGCAGTGCATGCCCGGCCCGCCGGCATGTACCGGTTCTTTCTGGTTGTCGAGACACAGAAAGAAAGGCCGGGCATGC
>JAICMO010000203.1 GCA_025929185.1 Pseudolabrys sp. | reverse complement strand
GTTCCCGAGCACTCAGCACCAACGGCGCGATCGGCCGGCCTCGCACACCTGCTTTCGCCATGAGCGCTCTCCTTTAATCGCTCAGAGCGCTCTTTTTATAATGTGACGAACTTGCGTTCCAGATGACTAGGGCATGATCGCTTAAAACGGAAGCGCCGCTCGCCGCAGCGTCATTGCCGGACTTGATCCGGCAATCCATCTTTGCGAAGGGGATGGACCCGCGGGTCAAGCCCGCGGGTGACGCCGAAGACATTGAGACGATTCGAATCCAAAGCATTCATGCTTTAGAGTCCGACGAATTCCTTGATCGCGGCGATGAAGGCTTGCGGTTGCTCGAGCGGCGGGCAATGCCCGCAGCCGGGCAACTCCACATAGCGCGCGCCGGGGATTTTTTCCGCGATCTCTTTCGTGAGCGCCGGCGGCGTTGCCTGGTCCAATTCGCCGCAGACGACCAGCGTCGGCGTATGCATCCGGTGAAGCAGCGGAGTCAGATCGGCCTCTTGTAAAATCTTGCACGCGCCCCGAAAGCCTTTTGGATCGATCGCCAGAAGGACCTGCTTTCGCTCCTCGATCAACTCGGGATGCGCGGCGAGATAGGCGGGCGAGAACACGCGCTTGGCGGCAATCTCCGCAACAGCACCGAGCCCTCCGGCGGCGACTTTCTCCGCCATGATCCGGAACGCTTGCCGGCCTTCCTCGGGAAAGCCTGCGACGGCATCCGATATCAGCAGCTTTCCGATGCGCTCGGGGTGCGCAATGGCAAAGGCAAGCGCGACGGTGCCGCCGAAGCCATTGCCGATCAGCACCGCGTCATTCGCGATGCCGAATTCCTCGAACCCGTCCTCGATGCGCGCGACATACGCATCCATCAGCGCCACCGGCGCGGGCTCCGAACCGTGAAAGCCCGGCAGATTGATCAGCGTCACGCGCTTTTTGGCCGCCAGAGCCGGCAAGATAGGGTCGAAGGCATGGCAGTCCGCAAGCAGCGAGTGCAGAATGACGACATCATTGCCCTGTCCCACGCGCGCCGCGGTCAGGGCGCCATGCGCCGCCGCCAATTCTTCAACCTGCATTGCATGCTCCTCTTTCGATTGTCGGCAGAAACGCCCGCAAAAAGTGGGGGGCGGCCCACACTGCCCTGGCAATAAAGCGAACCTCGCCTTGTTTTTCTAGGTGTGCAAACATTGCGCCGGGGGGTTAACGGTTCCAAGACAAACAGCCTTTTCAACGCGGGTGTCTACAGTCCACGCACCCGAAGTGCGGCTCACTAACAAAACAGGCAGGGAGGAAGCTTCAATGTTCATTCTGAGGCATGCGCGCAATGTCCGGCGCGCCGCGCTGCTCGCGGCCGGAATTGCCGCCGGCGCCGGGCTCTGGGGCGGACAGGCCAAGGCGCAGACCTATGGCTTTGCGACGATGCAGCCAGGCACGCTCAGCCATACCTCGGCGACCGCCGTCGCCAAAGTGCTCAAGGAAAAAGGCGGCATGAACGTCGTCGTGCAGCCGACCGCGGGCGAAACCGTGCTCATTCCGCTGGTCAGCCGTGGCGAAGCCGAGTTCGGCATCGCCAATATTTTCGAGGTGCTCGGCGCACGAAAGACCAGCCCGAATATTCGCCTGATCGGATCGCTGCACTCGCTGCGCGGCGCATTCTGGGTCCGCAAGGATACCAACATGAAGACGATGGCCGACCTTAAAGGCAAACGGGTCGGCATGGGCTATTCCGCCATGCGCACGATCGATCCGCTGGTGCGCGCGATCCTTGCAACCGGCGGGCTGACGGAAAAAGACGTGAAGCCGGTGCTCATTCCGAACGTCATCCGCGGCGCCGATGATTTTGTCGCCGGTTCGGCGGATATGTTCTTCTTCGCTTTCGGCGCGCCGAAGGTGCGCGAGGTGGATGCGACCGTCGGCGGCATCCGCGCCCTCGAAATTCCCAAGAGCGGCATGGCGGCGGCAAAGAAACTGTTGCCGGAAGGCTATTTGACCCCGGCGGTCCCGAACGGGTTCTTTATCGGCGTCGAACATCCGATGGGTGTTTACACCTGGGACAACATGATCTTCACCAACGCGAAAGTACCCGACGATGCGATCTACAAGGCGATCGACACGATGGTGAAGAACAAGGCCGACCTTGTCGCCATTCAGCCGGCCTTGCGAGAGTTCTCGGCTGAGAACCTCTACAAAAAGTATGACATTCCTTATCACCCCGGCGCCTTGAAATACTTCAAGGACCATAACATCCACCCCAAGGCCGTCGATTGAGCGAAGAACGAATCATTCCCGATGCGGCGGAGTTTGCCTCCGCCGCATCGCGGGCGACGGTGCTGTGGACGAACGTCTTACAGTCCTTGCTCGTCGCGGTCGTCGTGCTGTGGGTGCTCGATATCCCGCGCCAGGTGTTCAACCTCTCGTTCTACACCGAGCAGATGCTCACCGTCTGTCTCGGACTGACGCTCGCGCTTGCCTTTATTGCCGATACCTCGCGGCCGCGTAACTGGTCCGACTGGGCGGCCGTGATCGTTTCGCTCGCACTATGCGGCTACATCGCCGCGCGCTATGAGCAGTTGACGCTTGCCACCGCATTTCTTCCGGTCGACGGCACGATCATCAGCGCAATCCTGATCGCGCTCATCATGGAAGCGAGCCGCCGCACCAACGGCTGGGGCTTCGTGTCGATGATCGCCGCGATGGCGGTTTACGTCTACATCAGCCCGCATCTGCACGGCGACTTCCAGACGCGTTACGTCTCGCCGGAGCGGATGATCTCCTATCTCGGGCTCGATATTAACGGCGCCATCGGTGCGATCCTCCATGTCGCCGTCGTGGTGGTGATTCCTTTCACCATTCTGGGCCAGGTGCTGGCGCGCACGGGCGGAGCCGATTTCTTCGCGGATGTTTCAATGTCGGCCATGGGTCGCTTTCGCGGCGGCGCGGCCAAGATCGCGGTCGTGGGCTCGGCGCTGTTCGGCATGATTTCGGGCAGCGCAGTGAGCAACGTGCTTGCCGTCGGCATCGTCACCATTCCAACGATGACCAAGTCCGGCTTTTCGCCCTACCGCTCAGCGGCCATCGAGGCGGTCGGCTCGACCGGCGGACAACTGATGCCGCCGGTGATGGGCGCCGCCGCTTTCATCATGGCCGAGTTCCTGCAAGTGCCCTATGGCGCGGTCTGCGTCGCGGCGGCGATCCCGGCGATCCTCTACTACGCGTGCCTGTTCTTTCATGTCGACCTCGAAGCCGCCAAGCACAAAATCGGCGCGGCGCAGATCGCGGATGCGGCCAATGTTTCCGAAGTGCTCAAGTCCGGCTGGCATTTCATCGTGCCGATCGTCTTTCTCGTGTTTGCGCTGATGTATCCCGACCTGACGATGCTTACGCCGGAGAAGGCCGCCATCGTCGCAACCGGAATACTGATCGTGCTGGCGATGATCTTCGGCTATCGCGGCAAGCGGCTCGGCATCCTCGACGTGCTCAAGGCCATCATGGAAACCGGGCGCGTCTCGCTCGACATCATCCTGATCGGCGCCGCCGCCGGCGTGATGGTCGGCATCATGAGCATTTCGGGCCTCGCGTTCAGCATGACGATCCAGTTGCTGACGCTGGCGCACGGAAACGTTTTCGTCCTGCTGCTGTTGATCGCTGCGCTCGCCTTCGTGCTCGGCATCGGTCTGCCGACGGTGAGCGTCTACATTCTCACGGCGACGCTGCTCGCGCCGGCGCTGGTCAAGCTTGGCGTGACGCCCATGGCCGCGCACATGTTCGTCATGTACAACGGCATTCTCTCCATGATCACGCCGCCGGTCGCGTTTGCCGCCTATGCCGCGGCAAACATTGCGCGGACCGACGGCTGGAATACGGGCTGGATTGCGTGCGTCGTCGGCTGGAGCACGTTCATTCTCCCGTTCCTCTTCGTGCTCACGCCAAGTCTGCTGATGGACGGGAGCTGGATCGAGATCGTGCTGAATTTCAGCCGCGTGACGTTCGGCATTTGGCTCGGCACGACGGCAGCCGTCGGATTTGCACTGGCACGCCTCAATGTGACCGGCCGCCTGATTTACGGGGCCATTTCCCTGACGGTGGTCCTGCCGCCCGAAGCGTTTCCCGGAGCGATTTACATCAACGCCGCCGGACTGACCGCGGCCATCGTCGTGCTCGCGCTCGATTGGACGCGGCTGCGGGCGCTGCGCAAGAGCGAAGCGCCCGCCTGAGCTCCGGTCCCGCGGCTAAAGCATGATTGCTTTGAATTGACTCGTCTCAATGTCTTCGGCGTCACCCGCGGGCTTGACCCGCGGGTCCATCTCCTTCGCAAAGATGGATTGCCGGATCAAGTCCGGCAATGACGCTGCGGCGAGCGGTGCTTCCGTTTTAAGATCATGCCTAGCGGGCTTCGCGCCAGATGCCGAGGGATTCCTGCGCCGGCCGATCGGAAATGGAGAACAGCACCGACTCTTCGACGGCATTGTGCCGGTATTGCTTCCACGGCGGCACGACGAAAACGTCATTGACGCCCCAGGCAAACTCCTTGCCGTCGATCGTCGTCGCGCCCTTGCCTTCCGCAACGCAGAACACGGTGCCATCGGTCGAGCGGTAGGGCTCGCCTTTGAAGCCTTTGGGCAGCAGCGAAAGATTGGCGCCCATCGTCGGCAGCACCGGCCCGCCGTTGATCGGGTTGGCGTAACGCACGCGCGCGCCATGACTCTTGTCGATGTCGCCTGATTTCTTCAGCCGGTCGAGGATCGGACGCATCTTGGCGTACGGATAATTGATGACCGGGCTACGATTCATCGACGCCGGCGCGCCGTCCGGCAATACGCCTGAGGCGTAGCGGTCGAACGAGTCGCCGTCCTCGTGGTCGACGTTCTGCATCTTCTCGTCGAAGTGCTCGGCGAACGAGGCCTGAAAGTGATTGACCGTCGGCATGTCGAGCACGTCGAGCCACATCACCGGCTCCTTGCCCGGATTGCCGTGATCGTGCGGCGCCCAGTTGGCGGTGATGATGAAGTCGCCGTGCTCCATCATCGCCTTCTCGCCTTCGACCGCCGTGTAGGCGCCTTTGCCCTTCAGCACGAAGCGGATGGCAGATGAGACATGGCGGTGCGCATCGGCGATCTCGCCCGGCATGATGAGCTGAATGCCGGCAAAGAGCGAATTGGTGATACGCGACTTGCCGGGCTCGCCGGGATTTTCCAGCACAAGCACGCGGCGCTCGGCTTCCTCGGCGGTGATCACGTCGCCGGCTTCGAGCATCAGCTTTTCGACTTCGGGAAACTTCCACAGCGCCGGGATCATCTGGGTCTTCGGTTCGGGTGTCACCAGGCCTTTGAGCACCTCCCAAAGAGGAGTCAGATGAAACTTCGAAATCTTGTCATAGTATGCCTGCCGCGCGCCCGTGATATTGTGTTTATTGCCGACCTGGGGCGTGTCGATCACCGCCGTCATCGTGTTCCTCCGTGAGCTCTCGCTTT
>JAICMO010000207.1 GCA_025929185.1 Pseudolabrys sp. | reverse complement strand
CCTCATCAGGATGACGGAGATAGGTGATCCGATCAAAGAGCTATGCCAGCTTTACCGTCTCAGCCGCTACATCCTTGCCGAGCGCTTCAAATGCCTTGGCGACAATGCCTTTCGCGTCGAGCCCGGCTTTGGCATACATCGCCGCGGGCGAATCCTGATCGATGAATACATCCGGCAGCACCATGCTGCGCGCTTTCATGCCGCCGTCGAGCATGCCGTTTTCCGCAAGCTCTTGCAGCACGAACGAGCCAAAGCCGCCGATTGAGCCTTCCTCGATCGTAACCAGCACTTCGTGATCGCGGGCGAGCCGCAACAGCAGGTCGGTATCGAGCGGTTTGGCAAAGCGGGCGTCTGCAACAGTCGTTGACAATCCGTAAGTCGAAAGCTCATCGGCCGCTTTCAAGCATTCGCCGAGCCGGCCGCCAAACGAGAGCAGCGCCACTTTCGTTCCCTCGCGCAGGATGCGGCCCTTGCCGATCTCGAGCGGCTTGCCTTCTTCCGGCATCGCGATGCCCAGCCCTTCCCCGCGCGGATACCGAAAAGCTGACGGTCGGTCATGAATCGCGGCGGCGGTTGCGACCATATGCACAAGCTCCGCTTCATCGGCAGCCGCCATCAGCACGAAGCCGGGAAGGCAGCCGAGATAGGCGATGTCGAAAGAGCCGGCATGCGTCGGGCCGTCGGCGCCGACGAGGCCGGCGCGATCGATGGCAAAGCGCACCGGAAGGCGCTGGATCGCGATATCGTGCACGACCTGATCGTAGGCGCGCTGGAGAAAAGTCGAATAGATCGCCGCGAACGGCTTGAACCCTTCCGCCGCAAGCCCGCCGCAAAACGTCACCGCGTGCTGCTCGGCGATCCCTACGTCAAAGCAACGGTTGGGGAACTCCTTCTGGAACAGGTCGAGGCCGGTGCCCGACGGCATGGCGCCGGTGACGGCGACGATCTTCTCGTCCTTGCGGGCCTCCTTGATCAGGCTTTCGGCGAAGACCTTCGTGTACTGCGGCGCGCGCGACTTCGCCTTTGCCTGCGCGCCGGTCGCGACATCGAACTTCACGACCCCGTGGTATTTGTCGGCGGACGTTTCCGCCGGCGCGTAGCCTTTGCCCTTCTGGGTGACAACATGGACAAGGATCGGGCCGGTGTCGGTGTCGCGCACGTTTTTCAACACAGGCAGCAGATGGTCGAGATTGTGTCCGTCGATCGGCCCGACGTAATAGAAGCCGAGTTCCTCGAACAACGTGCCGCCGGTCCAGAATCCGCGCGCATGCTCGACGCCGCGTGTGATGAAGTCATCGAGCCGCTTCGGCAAGCGCGCCGCGAGCTGCTTGCCGACGTCGCGCAGCTTGAGATAGGCGCGGCCCGACAACAGGCGCGAGAGATAGGCCGACATGGCGCCGACCGGCGGCGCAATCGACATGTCGTTGTCGTTGAGGATAACGATCAGCCGCTCGTTGCGCGCGCCGGCGTTGTTCATCGCCTCGTAGGCCATCCCGGCCGACATCGCGCCGTCACCGATGACGCAGACGACATTGTGCTTCTTGCCGGCGAGATCGCGCGCGACGGCCATGCCGAGGCCGGCCGAAATCGACGTCGAAGAATGTGCGGCGCCGAACGGGTCGTATTCGCTCTCGGCGCGTTTCGTGAAACCCGAAAGTCCACCGCCTTGCCGCAGCGTGCGGATGCGGTTGCGGCGACCGGTGAGAATCTTATGCGGATAGGCTTGGTGGCCCACGTCCCAGATCAGCCGGTCAGTCGGCGTATCGAAAATAAAGTGCAACGCCAGCGTGAGCTCGATCACGCCCAATCCGGCGCCGAGATGGCCTCCGGTGACGGCAACCGCGTCAATTGTCTCATGCCGAAGCTCGGCAGCAAGCTGCGGCAGCTTCGCTGCGGGGAGCTTCCGCAGGTCACTTGGGACAGCGATCTGATCGAGCAGGGGTGTTTTTGAGGTCTGGGTCAATCTGTACTCCGCTGTACGATAGAGGCGTCATTCCCGCGTCGGGGTACACTAAACCGGCCATTGTGCCTAATTCAATGCGGGTGCGAAGCCGCGATCGGGCAGTTGCCGCCGAGGGCCAGCGCCTGATCCGGTTTCGTCGCGCGTGTCACCAAATCGATCGGTCCGCAGCAGATCAGGTAAAAGTCGTATGGCGCGCCCAGGCGCTCGTTCGCCGACAAAAATTGGAAATGCGCCTGAAAAAAGCGCCAGCGCCGTCTCTCGAAATTTTCCGGCGGCCATATGTCGCGAAAGCTGATCGGGACCACGATCGGGTTGCGCCGCCCGGGCGCCGGCTCGATGCCGTGACCGGCGACGGGATCGAATGGCCAGAAGTTCATGATGTCATGCCGCGACTGGTAGTCGACCCAGTCGATATCCGGCGCGCGCGCAAGCCGTTTGATGCGGTCGCGGAACCACGAGGCCTGCCGATGAAAGCCGACAATGGGCAGATTGGCGCCGACGGTGAGCAGGCGCACGCGCGGCCCATGTCGGCCGAGCGCCGGATCGCGCGCGAGCGCCCGATCGAGAACGTCCACGGCGAGAAACGATCCCGAGCTGTGGCCGACAATAATCGCTTCATCGGCATTCGATTCGCGTATCGCCTCCACTATGTAGCCGGCGAATATTTCCATGCGCTCCTCCCAATCCGGCCGTCGGCGGTGAGCGAATTGGTACGTCGAGATGCCGTCATCGCAGAGATAAAGGAGATAGGTGCGCGATTCCGTCGCCCACAGGATTGCCGCAAGGGAAGCGAGGCCGATCGCGGCGCCCGCGAGACCGGCGAAGGCGACGGACGCGCCGAGCGCGGCGACAAGCTTGGCGCAAAGCGCGCCGATGAGCGCGCCGACAAGAATGAAAAGCGTCATCAGCACCATCGGATAGAGAACGAACAAGCCGAAGCGCCAATGCGCGCGCATGATGCGCGGCGTCACGCCGCTCAGCAACGAAGCACCGTAGGTGCGATACATGTGCAGGACTTTCCACCACGTCGGCCGCTCGAAATCGCGGCGAATGATGTCCTGCCAGCGCAAGAATTTGTATGAAGTGTCAACCCGCCAATCGCGGCCTTCCGTTGCAATCGACCACTCGGTGACGAAGCGATCGGGATCATTGGCCGCCGGAGTGACGCTTCCGCTCAGACCGTACAACTCGCACGACCGCCGATAATTCCGGCGAAACATGCGATAGTATTCCGGCAGCCCGCGCGGATCGTAGCCCTGAACGTAGATAACGAGGCGCCGCCGGACTTGCACGGACGCCGTCAGTCGACGTCGAGAGGCTCAGTGCCGGCCGGCTTGCCGGTCGCGTCGAGCGTGATCTTTTCCACGCGCGCCTCCGCCTGCCGTAACAATTCCTCGCAGCGGCGCTTGAGCGCTTCGCCGCGCTCGTAGATCGCGACCGATTCCTCAAGCGCGACTTTGCCTTCCTCGAGCCGCTTCACGATTGACTCAAGTTCCTCGATCGCCCGCTCGAAGGGCAGCTTTTTAACGTCGGCATTGTTATTCTCGGTCATCAACGCTCCCGGCATTTGCCGCCCGATAATGCAATATAGTCGGGATCGGCGTTGGCGTCACGGGTTGCATCGATGCATCTTTGGCCCGATGCTCGCTGCAACGCCGGCGCACGTTTCAATTCACCTCAACACAGGCTTCCATGGCCGATCTCACGGGCAAAGTCGTTCTGGTTACGGGAGCCGCGGGTACGATCGGCACGGCGCTTGTTGCTGCAATCAGGCGCGCGGCTGCTACCGCGCTCGCCACCGATCTCACAAGCGGCAAGGGCATCGATCATGCGCTCGACGTGACGGCGGAAGCGGATTGGGTGCGCGTTATCGCGGAAATCGAACGTCGGCATGGCCGGCTTGACGGGCTGGTCAACGCCGCCGGCATCGTCGCGCTTGCCTCGGTTGAGGATACCGATTTTGCAACGTGGCGCCGCGTGCTCTCGGTCAACCTCGACGGCGCCTTTCTCGGCTGCAAGCATTCGTTTCCGCTGCTCAAAAGGAACGGCGGCTCAATCGTCAATGTGTCCTCGGTCTCCGGTCTTGTCGGCGGGCACAATCTGGCGGCCTACAACGCATCGAAGGGCGGCCTGTCGCTGCTGACGAAATCCGTCGCCTTGCATGGCGCCCGGCTGCAACCGCCGGTGCGCTGCAACGCCGTCTGCCCCGCCTTCGTCGAGGGTGCGATGGTCGAGGAGATTGTCCGCACAGCGCGCAATCCCGAAGCCGCGCGGCAGCGACTTGATGCCGACATTCCGCTGCGACGGCTCGGGCGTCCGGACGAAGTCGCCGACCTTTGCGTTTATCTGTTGTCCGATGAGTCCGCTTTCATCACCGGCGCCGATTTGCCGATCGACGGAGGCCTGACGGCGCGGTGATTCCTGTCATCCCAGGAAGCCACGAAGTGGCAAGCCCGGAATCCGGATCGCTTGAAAGGCGTGCCTGTGCCCCTGGATTTCAGGTTCGTGGACTACATCGGAGTGACCGAAGCAAAAACTACGCCTGCATCAGCTCGCTGACATGCGCGGCGACCGAGCGCGATAAGCCCTGCAAATCGTAGCCGCCTTCAAGCAGTGACACGATCCGCCCATCGGCACTCTCGTCGGCGATATCCATCAGCTTCTGCGTCACCCAGGCGTAGTCTTTTTCGACCAGATTGAGATTGGCGAGCGGATCGCGCGTGTGTGCGTCGAATCCGGCGGAAATAATCAACAGCTCCGGCTTGAAACCGCGCAGGCGCGGCAGGATCACCGTCTCGAATGCCTCGGCGAAGGCCTCGCCGCCGTCGCCGGCGCGCAATGGTGCGTTGACGATGTTGTTGTGCTCGCCGCGCTCGTTGACCGCGCCGGTGCCGGGGTAAAGCGGCATCTCGTGTGCCGAGCAGTACATGACGCTCGCGTCCGACCAGAAGATGTCCTGCGAGCCGTTGCCATGGTGTACGTCGAAATCGACAATGGCGACGCGCTCGATGCCGTGCTTCTTCTGCGCATGGCGGGCCGCGATGGCCGCATTGTTGAACAGGCAGAATCCCATCGCGCGTTCGGTTTCGGCGTGATGGCCGGGCGGACGGGTGGCGACGAACGCGTTTGTCGCCTTTTTGCTCATCACCTCGTCGACGGCCAGCATGCCGCCGCCGACACAGCGTAGCGCCGCTTCGAGGCTGCCCGGCGACATGGATGTATCGGCATCGATGCGCACCATGCCTTCCTTGGG
>JAICMO010000048.1 GCA_025929185.1 Pseudolabrys sp. | reverse complement strand
TGCAAGATACAGCCAATTGACGGCGGATACATAGGGTCGGCAAAGTCATTCGGAAATGAGCGGCCGCGCGGTCTCGCCGCGGCAAGGGCGAAACGCCGCATCGTGAATTGCCGATCGCCAGCGTTCAATCGATAAGGCTAGTCGAGCGCCGGGCCAACCGATGGACCCGAACGAAAGGCATGTAGTCCTGCATGACGGCGAACCGGTGCTGCTGCGCCGGCTGATGCCGGAGGACGCTGCGCTTTATCCGGATTTCCTCGCTGCCGTCACGCCGGAAGACCTGCGGCTGCGTTTGTTCGTGCCGACGCATGAGGTCAGCCCGCAAATGCTCGACCGGCTGATCAACTACGATCCGGCGCGCGCGATGGCGTTCATCGCAATCGACGAGCGCAGCGGCCGCATGCTCGGCGTCGTGCGCCTGCACGATGACGATCGCAGCGAAAGCGCCGAGTTCGCGATCCTTGTCCAATCGCGACTTAAAGGGCGCGGACTCGGCTGGATCATGATGCAACACATGATCGCTTATGCGCGGCACAAAGGACTTAAGGTTGTTCGCGGTCAGGTGCTGGCCGAGAACGAAACGATGCTGAAGATGTGCAGCGAACTCGGCTTCCAGGTCACCGACGATCCGACCGAGCGAGGCGTAAAGGTGGTGACGCTCCGGCTCGATGAAACCGCGAAGACCTCCGCCACGCGCGTCAGCGGGAAGCAGTAGGAAAAGAAAAAGCGCATTGCGCCACCAGCCCGCGCGCGCGTGCGTCGACAACGCCGAGCGCGCGCAGCGCCAGCAAGGTGGCCATTTGCGCCGCCTCACGCAACTTGGATGCATCGTCACCGGGCGGGGCGGCAAGCGGACCGATCAACGCTTCCATCAGCGCGCCGACGACCGCAGGCGCGGCGAAGCTTGCGTCCTGATCGGGCAAATGACCGCCGGCAATGGCGCGCCTGATGCGTTGCTCGATTTCACCGGCGAGCGCTTTGCGGAAATCGAGCCGCACGGCGTCGATCTCGGCATCGACAGGCTCCGCGATCACCGCCCATGACAACCTTCGCTCGCGCAAGGCGCGCATGGCAAAGGTCGCGATGGCGGCGGCGAGCGCGGACAGTGGGCCGGGCGCTTTATCGGCGGCCTCGCGCATGGCGCCGATCTCGCGCGCGGCGACACCGGCCACCAGTTCAGCAACGAGATCGGATTTGGAGGGGAAATAACGATAGACCGTGCCCGCCGCGACGCCGGCGCGCGCGGCGACGGGGGCGATTTGCACCGCCGCCATGCCGCCGTTGGCCGCCACCGCGCTGGCGGCTTTCAGGATCGAGGTCTCGCGCGCGGCGAGGCGTCGGACGACGTTCTCGGTGCGGCGATAGGGCATGAAAGGAGTGAAGGACGATTCAGGGCAAGAATGCAAGGCTCGAAATTATTCAGCGCGGTTCTGTGCGCCATGAAAGACAGCGAGTACTCGGATCTCGGAATCCAGGTCGTCGAACTCGTAAACGATGATGTAAGGCGAGCCGCGTACGACCCACTCATAGGTGCCTTTAGCGTCTCCTTGCCGGCCCATCCGGGGAAATTCACGCAAGCGCTCGGCTGCCGCACGGATATCGAATGCAATTCGCCGCGCCGCGGCCTCATTTCGCGGGGCGAGAAATTCATGAATGTTCTCTAAATGAGAAAGCGCGTCGGCCGTGAAGCGAAGCCTCACAGGCCGCATTTTTTCCAGAAAGCGGCCATTTGCTCGTCAGTGGCAAACGCGGCCGCGCCTTCACGCACCGACCGCTGAATCCGCTCGACCTCTTGTACCTGCTCTGCCGACAACCGGATGCGGCTTACTTGCTGCGCCTCCAAGTCCAGCAACACGTGCGCGGCCTCGTCCTGGCGGTCCTCAGGCCACTGGCGCACGCGTTCAATGACATCCTGAAGTAACTTTGTCATTCTCCGAATATAGCACGAAACTTACCTTCTTCTACCTGCGCGCTCAGCCCCGATGCGTTCCTGACGGGCGGGCCCCAGCAGCCAGCGACTTCTCGCGGATGCCGGTGAGCGTCGCGGAGGGCGTGATCGCTTCCGGGTCGATCTTCAGGTGAATGATGGACGGCTTGCCGGTCGCGACCGCTTGCGCGAAGGCGGATGAAAAATCCGCCGTCCTCTCGACCAGCGCGCCGTAGCCGCCGAACGCCATCGCGTAAGCCGCAAAATCAGGATTCCTGAGCGTGGTGGCAACCGTTCGTCCCGGATATTCGCGCTCCTGGTGCATGCGGATGGTGCCGTAAAGGCCGTTGTCGGCGACCAGAACGATGACCGGGATGTTGTATTGAACCGCGGTCGCAAAATCCTGGCCGGTCATCAGGAAATCGCCGTCGCCGGCAAGGCAAACCACGGTCTGCTGCGGATTGAGAGTCTTCGCCGCAATCGCCGCCGGCACGCCATAGCCCATCGAGCCGGAGGTCGGCGCAAGCTGCGTGCCGAAACGGCGGAAGCGGTAGAAGCGGTGAATCCAGCCGGCGAAATTGCCGGCGCCGTTTGTGATGAAAGACTCGGCCGGAAGGTT
This sequence comes from Pseudolabrys sp., assembly GCA_025929185.1. GTDB lineage: Bacteria > Pseudomonadota > Alphaproteobacteria > Rhizobiales > Xanthobacteraceae > Pseudolabrys. The sequence goes on along the minus strand of JAICMO010000048.1, from coordinate 19,455 downwards.
TTCGCGCAACCACACCATGATCTCGCCGAGATTGACCGCGCCCGGCACCGCAGTCGCTTTCTCCGACCAGGCGAGATAATCGGCGTGGGCGGTTTTCGTCTCGTCGCGCCAAGGTATTTCCTTCGGCGCCTCCACTTGATCGAGCATCGCGCAGAACGCGGTCGGCGCGGCGTTGATGGCAAGGTGTGGGCGATAGACACTTCCCAGTTCCTCGGCGCCCGGGTGCACGTGCACGAGTTTGACCTGCGGGCCGGGAATGTCGAACAGCGTGTAGCTCTGCGACGACATTTCGCTGAGCCGGCCACCGATCAGCAGCACGAGATCGGCCGCCTTCACGCGCGAGAGCAGTTTCGGATTGGGTCCGATGCCGAGATCGCCGCCGTAACAGGGATGCAGTGCGTCGAACAGATGCGCGCGGCGGAACGTGGTCGCGACCGACAGCGCAAATTTCTCGGCGAAACGCATCATCGCATCGCTCGCCTGCTGCGACCAGCGGCTGCCACCGAGCAGCGCGATCGGCCGCTTCGCTTCCGCGAGCAACGCCTGCAACTGTGCCATGTCGGAAGCGCCGGGCCAGATTTCCATCGGCTCGAAGGGCGGCGCATCGGACACCGCCGCCTGCTCCACCAGCATGTCCTCCGGCAGCGCGACCACGACCGGGCCCGGACGTCCGTTGGTCGCCATGTAGAACGCGCGGGAAACGATTTCCGGAACGCGCGCCGGATCGTCGATCTCGGTTGCCCATTTGGTTATGGTGCCGAATACCGCGCGATAATCGAGCTCCTGGAACGCGTCGCGGCCGCGCATCTCGCGCGCGACTTGCCCGACGAACACGATCATCGGCGTCGAATCCTGCTGCGCGATGTGGACGCCGGCAGAGGCATTGCTCGCGCCCGGACCGCGCGTCACGAAGCAGATGCCGGGCCTGCCGGTGAGCTTGCCCACCGCTTCCGCCATGATCGCGGCGCCGCTTTCGTGCCGGCATACGGTGAGCGCAATGTCGCGATCATAAAAAGCATCGAGCGCGGCGAGATAGCTTTCGCCCGGCACGCAAAAAATATGGCGCACGCCGTGGACGACCAATTGGTCGACCAGAATCTCACCGCCGGTTCGCATATTTCCTTTGCCGCGCACGAAAACACCTCGCTTTTTTCACATCGTCACAACCGCTATTCATTCCCTTCAGGCAACGTCCAACGCAAAGTATGCATGGCCGCAAGGCGGTAGTTGAGTGCGGCTGCTGCGTTTCGCCATGGCGCTGATCGGGCACCTGCGCAGCGGCCTGTTGCAAGTGGTCTTGGTGACGATCTACCTCGTCTCCGGCATTTTCGGCTCGAAAGCGGTAGAGCATCCCCGGGGGAAAACCCAGCTTTAATGAGTCACGCTGAGCGCGCCTACCCTGCTCCGTCATCCTTCGAGGCTCGCGGAGCCTGTCATCGGCCCGCGCTTCGCGCGGGCCCGTTGGCTCGCACCTCAGGATGACGGACCAAGGCTGACGCGGACGATTAAACCTCAAACGGTATCGCTCTGGGATTACTGCGGCTTGATGCCGGCGGCGTGGACGACTTCCGCCCATTTTCTTTTCTCGCTCTTGAGAAAGGCCGCAAATTCCTCCGGCTTGTCGCCGACGACAATCACGCCGAGCGGATTGAGCCGCTTTTTCACCTCGTCGCTGCGCAACGCTTCCGCCGCCGCCTTATTCAACTTGGCAACGACATCGGGTGGCGTGTTTTTCGGCGCGACCATGCCGTACCAATTCTCGGTCTGGATCTTCGGATAACCGACCTCGACCATCGTCGGCACATCCGGCAAGACCGGGACGCGCTTGGTCGTTCCGATCGCAATAGCTTTCAGCTTTCCGGCCTTCACCTGCGGAATGAGGATCGGCAGATCGAGGAACACCATCTGCACCTGCTGGCCGAGCATGTCGTTCACGGCGGGAGCGGCGCCGCGGTACGGCACGTGCACGATGTTGATGTGCGCGTTGAGCTTGAGCAACTCACCGGCGAGATGCGGCATGCTGCCGATGCCGGACGACGCGAAATTCAGCTTGCCCGGCTCTTTCTTGGCGAGCGCGACAAGCTCGGCCATGTTCGAGGCAGGCACGCTGGTCGCCACCACAAGCATCTCCGGCACCTTGGCGACGAGCGTAACCGGCTTGAAATCCTTGGTGGCATCGTAGGGCACGCCCTTCTGCACGCTGGCACTGATCGCGAGCGCGCCGGCACTGCTGATAGCAATCGTGTAGCCATCGGGGTCAGCCTTCGCGACCAGCTCGGTGCCGAGCACGCCGCCGGCGCCGCCGCGGTTGTCGATGACGACCTTCTGCTTGAGGATGTCGGCCATCTTCTGTCCGACCGACCGCGCGATGATGTCGCTCGGGCCGCCTGCCGGGAACGGCACGATGATGTGGATCGGCCCCTTGGTCGGGAATTGCTGCGCGCCGGCCGAAGCGGGGAAAAACACGATCAACGCAACGCTCAAAAGAAACGAAATGGATTTCAGCAAAGGCATGGCCGCGTTCCCCTCAAACAAATTCGGTGCCGAACAATCCTCGCACCTATTGTGGTTGTGCGATTCCAATTTGGCAAAGCTTTTAATTGGCAAAGGCGGCGGGCTGACCGCCGCCCTTCGCCGCGAACGATTACCGCTTCAGCGGCGCGAATTTTGTCGGCACCATCAAGCTCGTGCGCTGCGACACGAGGTAACCGGAGTCGCGGCTGGCATCGAGAAACTTCTTCCAGTCGGGATCCTTCGCCATGGCGCCGCGCCTCTGCTCGCGGTCGGCCGCGCTCTCGTAGACCCAAAGGTGGACCAGCGTGTTCAGCTCGCCGCTTTCCGCTTGCAAGTAGCACAAAGGTTGGCCGAGGTGGCGCTGCTGCACCGGAAAGCCCATTTTTTCATAGATTTCAAGCCAGGTCGCGGTGCATCCGGGCCGCACGGTATACGTTCTGACATCGACGAGCACGAAAACCCTCCCTTTGAAACGGCGCCGAAGAAAGCGGCGCCGCGCGGACTCTTGAAGGTCCACGCCGCCCGGTCAATAGAGTTGTGATGCCGCAAGCCTATTCGCCGGATGCAGATCAGCCGGCGACCGATACTTCCGCGCGCTGCTCGGCCGGCTTGTTGTAATGCGCGAGATTGGTGGCGGCGTTGACGAGCGCAAGGTGCGAGAAGCCCTGCGGAAAGTTGCCGATCAGGATGCGCTCTCTCGGGTCGTACTCCTCGCTGAGCAGGCCGACGTCGTTGCGCAGCGAGAGTAGCCGCTCGAACAGGCGGCAAGCGTCGTCGCGCCGCTGAAGCATCAAATAAGCGTCGGCCAGCCAGAAGCTGCACGCGAGGAACTGGCCCTCGCCCGGCGGCAGGCCGTCGTCGGATTTTTCCGTGTCGTAGCGCAGCACCAGGCCGTCGACCAGCAGCTCGCGCTCGATCGCCGCGACGGTATTGCGGACACGCGGATCGGCGGCCGGCAGGAAGCCGATCGCCGGGAGCAGCAGCAGGCTGGCGTCCAAATCCTTCGCTCCATAGGAACGCACGAAGATGCCGCGCTTGGCATCGAATCCGTTGCGGCAAACATCGGCGTGAATCTCGTCGCGTGTCCGGCACCAGTCGTCCAGCGGCCCCTTCAACGAAAACGCCTTCGCGCTCTTGATGGCGCGATCGAAAGCAACCCACGCCATCGCTTTCGAATAGGTGAAATGCAGTCGCTCGCCGCGCACCTCCCAAATGCCTTCGTCGGGCTCCTTCCAGATCGTGGCGAGATGCTTGAGGAATTCGTTCTGCAATTCCCAACCCGATTCGCTTCCGGCAATGCCGCCCTGCCGCGCCTGGTGCAGCGCATCCATGATCTCCCCGTAGACGTCGAGTTGCAGTTGGTTGTGAGCAGCATTGCCGATCCGCACGGGCCGCGAATTCTCGAATCCCGGCAGCCAGTTAACTTCCCATTCGGTCAGCCTACGCTCGCCGCGGATGCCGTACATGATCTGCATCTGCGGCGGACTGCCGGCTACCGCGCGCAACAGCCACTCGCGCCACGCGCTCGCCTCTTCGAAATAGCCGGCGTTCATCAACGCGAGCAGGGTCAAGGTCGTATCGCGGAGCCAGCAGAAGCGATAATCCCAGTTGCGCTGGCCCCCGAGCTGTTCAGGCAACGACGTCGTCGGGGCCGCGACGATGCCGCCGGTCGGCGCGTAAATCAGGGCTTTCAGCGTAATAAGCGAGCGGCTTACCGCCTCTTTCCACGGGCAGTCGATCTTGTTTTTGCCGGACCACCCCGTCCAATACTTTTCCGTCGCCTTCAACGCGTGCTCGGGGTCGATTCCTTCGGGCGGGTCCCGGTGCGAACGCCAGTACGACATCACGAAGGGAACGCGCTGGCCCTTGCTTACCGTAAATTCGCCGACCGTCTTCATGTTTTCGCCGCGCAGCTTCACGTCCGAACGAACGAGCACCATGTCGGGTCCGGCGATGCCGCGCACCGTCCGCGCGTCGAGACGCGTGACCCACGGCACCGTCGCTCCATAGCCGAAGCGGATAATCAGCTCGGTGCACATCGTGATGCTGCCGCGCTCGCCGACCACCATGCGCACGACGTGCGAGGCGCCGGCGCGCGGCGGCATAAAGTCGATGAGCGTGGCGGCGCCTTCTTCGTTTTCGAAGCGCGTTTCGAGAATGAGCGTGCCGGGCCGGTAGCGGCGCGTGATCTTCGTGCCGTCCTTCTTCGGCGCGATCTTCCAGCGGCCATGCTCCGGCGTGCCGAGCAGCGCCGCAAAACAGGCGTCCGAATCGAACGCCGGCCAGCACAACCAGTCGAGCGAGCCGTCGCGGCCGATGAGTGCCGCCGTCTGCAAATCGCCGATCAGCGCGTAGTCCGCGATGTTGCGTGGCATGGTGCTCGCTATGCGCTGCCTGAAAAATCGACCAGTACTTTAATGTCGTCGGGCTGCCGCTTGAACGCTTCCTGCCAGCGCGACAATGGAACGCGGCGCGTAATCAATTTCCCCAGCCACTCTTTGTCGGCGCGCGCGAGCGCTTCGGCGGCGAGTTCGTAGTGACGCCGGTTGGCATTGACCGAACCGAACACAGCATTGTTCTCGAGCACCATGTCGCGATTGCCGCCGCCGACATCGACCGAGAGCTTGTGGCCGCCGGAAGAAACGCCGGCAAGACAAACGATGCCGGCCGGCCCCGCCCGCTCGATCACGTCAAGAATGACTTCGGACGCTCCGGTGCATTCCATCACGAGATCGGTGTGGAGGCTGCCGAGCGGTCCTGTGTGGTACGTTGCGCCGAGCGCGCGCACGAGATCGGGCTTCGGCCCGGTTTTGTTGCGGTCGAGCACGTGAATTTCAAGCCCGCGCTGCTTGCCGAGCAATGCGGCGAGCAAGCCGACCGGCCCCGCCCCGGTTACCAGCAGTGTGCGCGGCCGCCATGAGCGTGTGCGTTGGCCGATGCGTTCGATGTGATCCCAGGCCTTGGCTACGATGCTCGTCGGCTCTAGCAGGACGGCGATCATGCCAAGCCGCGGATCGACCTTGACGGCAAATTCCGGCTCGAGGCGGAAATACTCCGCGCCGTAGCCGTTGCGCTCCTTGATGCCGCGCTCTGTGTACTGCCCGTTACGGCACATGTCCCATTCGCCGGCCGCGCAAGCCGGACACGGCACCGGATCGGGACGGCGCACCACACCGACGACGAGGTCGCCCCGAGCGAAGCCGCTCCCGGCCGGGGCCTCCTCGATCGTGCCGAGCGATTCGTGCCCTAGGATCAGCCGCTGCTGATGCGCAGGCGCCCAACCGTACTCGCCGGAAATGATTTCGTGGTCGGTGCCGCAAATGCCGAGCGCCACGGCGCGCACCGAGAGCGCGCCGTCGGACTGGGGCGGCGGCGGTACTTCGGTAAGCTGGATAGAGTTCGCAACGCCGGGCTGAACGGTCAGAGCGCGCATTTCGGGTGTAGCTCGCGATTAGCCCCGATCGTCCCCGCTGCGATAATCCGCAACCGCAGCCGAGAGTTCCATGGGACCAATCCCCGCACCGAAGCCATGCATCGCACGCCAAGCGCCTATCCCCCCGTTCCTTGGCCTTTCAGGCAAAATCAATGCATAGCTGGACCTTATTCGCACACCGCGCGACCGGCGGGTGCTTCTCGCCATGGGATGCCGCCTTGAGGAGCCAAAAATTCCCCGCCCGTTTTCTGGCCGTGGGGCTCGCCGGCTTCTGCACATTCATCAACCTTTATTCGCCGCAAGCGATCCTGCCGCTGCTGTCGCAGGAATTCGGCGCGGGCCCTGCCGAAATCTCCACCATCATGACCGCAAGCTCGCTGGCGGTGGCGCTCACGGCTCCTTTTACCGGCACGGTCGCCGACGTGCTCGGCCGCAAGCGCGTGATCGTCACCGCAATGTTCTGCCTCGGCGTGCCGACGATCATGGCGGCGCTGTCGCCGACGCTTCATGCGCTGATCTTCTGGCGTTTCGTGCAAGGGCTGGTGATGCCGCCGATCTTCGCGGTGACGATCGCGTATATCGGTGATGAGTGGCTCCCGCGCGAAACCGCAAAAGCCGCCGGCATCTACACGTCGGGCGCGAGCCTCGGCGGGTTCGCCGGACGCTTCTTCGCGGGCATACTGGCCGACCTGTTCGGCTGGCGCGCGGCGTTCTTCGTGCTCGCCGCGGCGACTTTCATCGGCGCCATTCTTGTCTTGCTGCTGCTGCCGCGCGAGCGCCGCTTCGTGCGCTCGGAAGGCCTGCTCGCCTCGGGCAAGCAGATGCTGCGGCACTTCCGCAATCCGCAACTGATCGCGACTTTTGCTGTGGGATTCGGCGTGCTGTTCAGCTTCATCGCAACGTTCACCTATCTGAGCTTTCGATTGGCGGCGCCGCCGTACAATTTATCCCCCGGATATCTTGGCGCGATTTTCGTTGTGTACCTGGTCGGCTCCGGCCTGACGCCGCTCGCGGGCTGGGCGATCGGCCGTTTCGGACGGCGGCGATTCATGATGCACGTGATCGCGCTCTGGATCGCCGGCATCGCGTTGACCTTGGCGGGCCCGTTGTGGCTCATCATCGTCGGCCTCGTCGCCTGCGCTGCATGCGGGCTGATGTGCCAGGCCGTGTCTACGGGCTACGTGACGATTACCGCGCAGGCGGGACGCTCGTCCGCGGTCGGACTTTACGTCACCAGCTTTTATCTCGGCGGCAGCTTCGGCGCGGCGCTCGGCGGCATCGCCTGGACGCTCGGGCAATGGCCGGCTTGCGTCGCGATGGTGATTGCGATGCTGGCGATCATGGCGTCGATCGTGGCGCTGGCCTGGGAACGCACGTTGCGCGAGACTGAAGAGAACTAATCGACGAATCTGACGATGCAAATTGTTCGTGATAGTTGTCGCTTAATTGCGAACGATTTGCCGGGCGGCAGGCATGCGTCAAATGTTGAACAGATCGATATTGCAATGATCAGCGAGGCGGCAGTCAAAAAGCGGCCGACGGGGGCCGGCTCCGCAGCCGAGGTGTTTTGGGCCTACCTGAAGCTCGGCGTCACTTCGTTTGGCGGGCCGATCGCGCATCTCGGCTACTTCCGCAACGAACTCGTGCTCCGCCGCGGCTGGATCGACGAAGCGGGCTTCGCCGATCTCGTCGCCTTGTGCCAGTTCCTGCCGGGCCCCGCATCGAGCCAGACAGGGTTCGCGCTCGGCCTCTTGCGGGGCGGCGTCCTCGGCGCGCTCGCGGCGTGGTCGGCATTCACATTGCCGTCGGCCATTCTGCTTGTCGCCTTCGCCTACGGCGCGTCGGCATTTGCGGGCACGGTCGGACAAGGCGTGATCCACGGACTCAAAGTCGTGGCAGTGGCGGTTGTCGCCCAGGCGGTCTGGGGCATGGCGCGCAATCTTACCCCCGATCGCGAGCGCGCCAGTATCGCGCTGCTCGCGGTTCTGATCGTCGTCTTCGGCGGCGGCTCGCTCGGCCAGATCGCGGCAATCGCGGCCGGCGCCCTGGCGGGACTGTGGTTCTGCCGAGGCGCTCCCGCGACGATCGCTGGACATCTGGTATTCCCGGTATCACGCAGAGCCGGCGCGATCTGCCTGACGATCTTCTTCCTGCTGCTGATTCTGCTTCCGCTAGCGACCGGGGCATTGAACGTACAAGGACTGGCGCTGTTCAGTGCATTCTATCGCTCGGGCGCGCTCGTTTTTGGCGGCGGGCATGTCGTACTTCCGCTGTTGCAGGCTCAGGTCGTCGCGCCCGGCTGGGTAACGAACGGCGCTTTCCTGGCAGGTTACGGTGCGGCGCAGGCGGTGCCGGGACCGCTCTTTACGTTCGCAGCCTACCTCGGCGCGGTCATGCAACCCGAACCGAGCGGAATTGTCGGCGCCGCGATAGCGCTCGTCGGCGTCTTTCTGCCGGGCTTGCTGCTGGTCGTCGGCACGCTCCCCTTTTGGGATGCATTGCGCGTGCGTCCGGAAGCACAATCGGCGATGCGCGGCGCCAATGCTGCGGTGGTCGGCGTGCTCGGCGCGGCGCTCTACAACCCGGTCTGGACCAGCGCTATTCTCAATCCTTATGACTTCGCTCTCGCGCTTGCCGCGTTCGTTCTCCTGACTGTGTGGAAACTGCCGCCGTGGATCGTCGTGGCGTTCGCGGCAGCCGGCGGCACGACCATGGCATTGTCGGCATGAGATCAGCATGAGCGGCGCGCGACTTCGCCGGATCGGCCGGCACTGCAAGCCGCGCTCGGATGCCACAGAGGAGTATAGTCGCGCGCAAGTACAGCAATGGTTGCGGGCGGCGTTAGAACGTCGGCGCTGGCGGAAAGGCGCGGAATGGTCCGATCGTAACCTTCGGGCGTCCAACGTAGCAAATGGTCACCGCGCACGGCATAAGGTTCGCCGTCGAGCACGATCATCGCGCCATCCGGAAGCGCGTCGATCTTGCGCCTGTGCGTGCGCTTTGCTTTTTCGTCGAGCCGCTCGGCATGCAAGACTTCGTCCATGGCCCGCGCGCTCGCGCGCTCCTTCTTGCCGGAAAAGAGCCGGGCAAATTCTTCGGCATCCTTCCGCCGGCATTCAAAACACGGGCGGTGACCGGCAGCGAACGCCGTTACCTCATCGAGGAAAAACAGCTCGGTATAATAGCGGCCCCAAACATCGCGACGCCTGCTTTTGAAATCGAGCACGCAGCAAATCCATTGCCGCGATACCCAGCGCCGGCTCGTCAGCTTCTTGTCGTCCGTATGAAACTTGCCGCCGCGGTTGCCCATCAGCGTCCCGCGCGCAGGCGTGACGACCAATTCGCCGAAGGGTGAGACGCGGTTTTGCAGGGGTATCAGCGGTCGCGGGCCTCACAACCATGAAAAACGCGAAGGATCACAACGCGGTCCTCGCCCACGATATTGCAAAACATATGGCGCATTGAGGACGCGCAAAACAAGACGGCTATACTCTTGCTCACCGCCAATCGCGGAACCGAGTTTGGGATTTGAACCGATTATTTCCGCTCTGCCGATTAACTCGCGAGCAACCAACGGCGCGAGATGCGGGAAGTGCTGGCGCAGAAAGGCGGCGAAACGGTTGAGGTCGGTGAGAGCCGTCGCCGACCACTCAACCTTCATCGCTCAGGCCAAGACTGAAAATCTGGCGTCCCCCACGTCCGCAGCCACAGCTCGACTTCGGAATGTGGGATGGTGACGATCTCACCACGTTCGATAAGATCCCATTGGCGCTTAAGCTCGGCAAGTGAATCTGAATCGTCCGCTAGTGGCACAAGCTAGGCGACAAGGGCCGCAACAGATACACCCCGTTCAGTCGCTCGCCGGCGCAATTCGGATGCGGTCACAGCATCGACCTCGATCGATTCGGTTTGCGGCGACATGCGCCATCACCCCTGCGGCTGCGGGGCGACTTCGCCGGAAGGCGGCGCGGGCCGCGGCTTGCCGGAAGGCGGCACGGCGGACGAACGCGGCGTCGTCGGCTCGATCACCGATTCGCGCACGGGGCGCTTGCCGGCGAGCAAGTCCTTTATCTCGTCGCCGGTCAATGTCTCGAACTCGAGCAGGCCTTTCGCCAGCGCCTCGAGATCGGCGCGCTTCTCGGTCAGAATCCGCGTCGCCTCGGCGTAGCCGGCCTCCACCAGCCGCCGGATTTCGCTGTCGATCTTGCGGCTCGTCTCTTCCGAAATGTTCTGCTGGCGCGATACCTGATAGCCGAGGAAGACCTCGTCCTGGTTCTCGCCGTAGGCGACCGTGCCGAGCTCGTCGGAGAGCCCCCACCGCGTCACCATCATGCGCGCCAATTTGGTCGCCTGCTCGATGTCGGAGGCGGCGCCCGAGGTCACCTTCTCCTTGCCGAACACCATTTCCTCGGCGACGCGCCCGCCCATCATGATGGCGAGGCGCGAGGTCATCTGCTCTCGGCTCATCGACAGCTTGTCGCGCTCGGGCAGTTGCATGACCATGCCGAGCGCGCGGCCGCGCGGAATGATGGTCGCCTTGTGCACGGGGTCGGTCGCCTTGACGTTGAGCGCGATGATGGCGTGGCCGCCTTCGTGATAGGCGGTGAGGAGCTTCTCCTCCTCCGTCATCACCAGCGACTTGCGCTCGGCGCCCATCATTACCTTATCCTTGGCATCTTCGAATTCGGCCTGCGTGACCATGCGCTTGTTGCGCCGGGCCGCCATCAGCGCCGCTTCGTTGACAAGGTTCATGAGATCGGCGCCGGAAAAGCCGGGCGTGCCGCGCGCGATGGTTTTCAAATTCACGTCGGGCGCGAGCGGCACCTTGCGCACGTGCACCTTCAGGATGTTTTCGCGGCCGACCACGTCGGGGTTCGGCACCACGACCTGACGGTCGAAGCGGCCGGGACGCAGCAGCGCCGGATCGAGCACGTCGGGGCGGTTCGTCGCGGCGATGAGGATGATGCCCTCGTTCGCCTCGAAGCCGTCCATCTCGACCAGCAACTGGTTGAGCGTCTGCTCGCGCTCGTCGTTGCCGCCGCCAAGGCCGGCGCCGCGATGGCGGCCGACCGCGTCGATTTCGTCGATGAAGATGATGCACGGCGCGTTCTTCTTGGCCTGCTCGAACATGTCGCGCACGCGCGAGGCGCCGACGCCGACGAACATCTCGACGAAGTCGGAGCCCGAAATGGTGAAGAACGGCACGTTCGCTTCGCCGGCGACGGCGCGCGCAATCAGCGTCTTGCCGGTGCCGGGAGGGCCGACAAGCAAAACGCCGCGCGGGATGCGTCCGCCGAGGCGTTGGAATTTTCCGGGATCGCGCAGGAATTCAACGATCTCCTGCAGGTCCTGCTTGGCTTCGTCGACACCGGCCACATCCTCGAACGTCACGCGGCCATGCGCTTCGGCCAGTAATTTGGCGCGCGACTTGCCGAAACCGAGCGCCTTGCCGCCCGCCCCCTGCATTTGCCGCGACAGGAATATCCACACGCCGATGAGCGCAATGAACGGCAGCCAGGACACCAGCAGCGAGACGAACCACGGCACGTCATTCTGCTGCGGCCGCGCAGTGATCGAAACGCCCTTGCTGTAAAGCTTCTGCACCAAGCCCGGATCGTTCGGTGCATAGGTCTGGAAATTGCGGCCGTCGGAGAAGGTGCCGTGGATTTCCGGCCCCTGAATGACCACATCGCGCACGTGGCCCTGATCGACTTCATTCAGCAGTTGCGAGAACGAGATGTCCTGCGCGCTCGTGCGCTGTCCCGGGTTCTGGAAAAGCGTGAACAACGCCAACAGCAGAAGAACGATGATCACCCAGAGGGCGAAGTTACGCAGGTTGGCGTTCATCGGGCGTCCTTCGTCGGCGGATATCCGCCGGACCCATGATCGATTTGCCTAAAGTTCGTGGCGACTTGACGGCTATTGCGGTTAATGTAGGCACCGCGCTTCTCCGTGCCAAGGGAAACACCCGGCAAAATGCCCGATTTCCCGGTATTCTAACGTGCTTTTCCCTGTTTAACGGAACCCGATGCACGTTTGGTTAAGTTCTTCCCTCGCCCGCCGCCGCGCCGGGCAGGTGCCCGCTCGATTTCGATCCGCTCGCCGTCAAAAGTCACCATCGCGCCAGCCAGCGTGCGGCGAAATCGCGTTTTTGCGGCCGTTTTGCCGCTGACCGCGAGCGCGGCCAGCAGCGTTTCCAGCTTGGCCAGTTCGACCGGCCCTTCGTCCCCGATCTTTGCAATAGCGCGCCCGACCATGCGAAGCGCGACTTCGGCGGGCGCGCCATGCATTTTGGCCGCGTCGATGGACATCGCGCGTTGGCCGCCGCTATCCGAAACGAATTCGACCATTGCTCGATCGACGACAGCTTCAACGGCCGCGTCGGCGCGCCGCAAGCGCCGCGCCAGCACTGAAAGGCGCCGCGCATCGAGTCCCTCGCCGGCGAGCGCCGGCATGACCGCGCGCAGACGCGCGCGCGTGAAGCGCGGGTCGCGGTTCGATGGATCTTCCGCGAATTTGACGCCGAGCGCACGCAAGGTCGCGACAAGTCGCGCTTTCGGAATGTCGAGGAAGGGGCGGACGAGAAACAATGATGTCACCGCGGCTCGCTTATCTCTCCCCGTCGGGGAGAGGTCGAACGCGCGAAGCGCGTTCGGATGAGGGGGCAAGGGCTTGCGAGAATCACTCGACTCCTCACCCCGCCCCTCTCCCCCAAGGGGAGAAGGAGAGCGCAGGAGCGCGTCGAGAGGCGTTACTCTGCGCATCGCGCTCAAGCCGGTAATGCCGCTGCCGCGCGCCATGCGGATCAACACCGTTTCCGCCTGATCGTCGAGCGTATGCGCCGTCACGATATGCTCGACGCCGGCGCGCTGCGCCGCAGCCGCCAACAGTTGGTAGCGCGCCCGCCGCGCCGCCTGTTGCAATCCGGTCTTCGGCTTCCTGCCTTTCCAGCGCACGATGCGGTGCGGAATGCCGAGCCTCCTCGCAAGCCGCGCAACGTCGGCGGCCTCACGCCTCGATTCCGGCCGCAAGCCATGATCGACGGTCACGGCAACGAGCTTGGGCTTTTTCCTGAGCGTTTTCAGCCAGCGCGCAGCGAGAACGAGAAGAGCCGTCGAATCCGGCCCGCCGGACACGGCCAGCAGCAGCCCTGACGACTGCTGAAGATCGGCCAACAGCCCATGTGCCTCCGCTGCCGAAATCGCCGCCACGTCTTTCGCGGTGGGCATGACCTCATCCGAAAATGAGCCGCCTCGGACCAAATTCCGAGAGCTGCTTTTCGGATCATACCCTAGCAGTGTTCGCGCTTCTGTTCCTGCGCGGCGCCACGCTTCACGCCGGTGGAGGCATGCGGATATTTGCGCGCAACTTCGCCGAAGGTCGCGCAAGCCGCTTCCTTCTGGTGCATGGCTGCGAGCGACTGACCGAGTCTCAACAATGCTTCCGGCGCTTTGCCGGAGTGCTCATATTTGGTCGTCACGGCGAGGAACGACTCTCCGGCATCGCGGTAGCGCTGCCGCTGATAAAGGGTCTCGCCCAGCCAGTATTGCGCATCGGGCGCGAGACGCTCGCTGGGATATTTCTTGAGGAAATCGCGAAACGCCTGCTCGGCCAGCGCATAGTCCTTGTGCAGCACGTAGCCATACGCGAGGTCGTACTCGTCCTGCGGCGAACCGGACGGCGGCAATGTCGCAAGTTGCTGACCCGTCGCGCCCGGGTTGCGCGGGGGTGGCGGCGGCAACTGCGAGCCGGCTGAGGCAATGAGTCCGCCCTGCATCGGAGCGCGCGGACTGCCGCCGGTCATCGTCGAAAGATCGAGCGGCGCACCGGCCATTCTGCCGCCGGGCGCGCCGAGCGGAGGCTCGCTGCGCGCCTGCATCGGTGGCGGCGCTATTCCCGCCTCACCGTTAAGCGTGCGCCCGACACCCGGAGCGTTCGGATGCTGAGCTGGATCGAATTCGTCTGATCGACGACCGGACGCATCACGCACGGGCGCCGGCTGAGCGGGGATCGAGGACGCGGCCGGCGCGGAAACAGGCGGCGGTGAAATCGCTGTCTGCGGGGCCGGCGCGCTTTTCGAGCCAAGCTGCTGGAAGCGGTCGTCGGCGCCTCCCTGCATCCGGCGGAGCTGCTGCTCAAGCTGCTGATTTCGATATTGCAGTTGCTCGATGGTGCCGGTGAGCTGACGAATTTGGCTTTCGAGCCGGTCAAGGCGCACCGCGATATCGGAAGCACTCGCCTGGCCCGCGTGCCCATCCCGCGCGCTCTGCTCATCACCCCGATTGAACAGATTGCCGAACAAGCCGCCGCGGTCCTGGGCGGACACGCTGCCTGCGAGCAACAACAGAGGCGCGGCGACGAGCGCCGCCTTGCCCATGCGATCTACTGAAAATGCCATCAGCCGCCCCGATCGGCGTCCCGCGCGGTCATTAGGACGGGTGCGAGTCGGTAGCATACGAGAGCCTGCGTCGAAATTGTGACTGGAACCAATAACCAGCACCATTTTCGGTATGCTTGGCGACGAGCGCGCCCTCGCTTACTGACGGGCGCGCCCTCCCGGGGACGGCGCTCCGCCAATAGCAACCTCTATGAACTTGCGTCGAGCACCGTTACGGCGCGACGATTCTGCGACCAACAGGAGATGTCGTCGCAGGTCGCGACAGGCCGCTCCTTGCCGTAGGAGATGGTCCGCATCCGGTTGGCGGCGATGCCGCGCGAGATCAGGTAGTCTCGCACCGTGGCCGCGCGGCGGGCGCCGAGCGCGAGGTTATATTCGCGCGTGCCGCGCTCGTCGGCGTGCCCTTCGATCGTGAAGGTGTAGCGATTATAGCGTTGCAGCCACTGCGCCTGCTTGTCGAGCGTGTCGCGCGATTTCGCGGAGAGCTCGGACGAGTCGGTCTCGAACCAGACTCGATCCCCCACGTTCACAAGAAAGTCCTGCTGACTTCCGGGCACCGCCATGGCGCCGGCAGCGCCTTGCGAATTTTCCGCTTCATTCTTTGCGCATGCCGCGATGGCCAGCGCCGCAACCAGCACGGCTGCAAGCCGCGCGCCACGAATGACCTGCCTGACGTTCATCATTGCCGGTGCCTCCATTCACATGCACTACCGGGCCTCGGCTTCCGATCTAGCAGGGCGTTCGTTAAACGAACGTTCCGTCAACCTAAATGCGGCCTTGCCGGGAGCGGTAAAAATTGTCGGAACCGCTTAAACCATCGGCGATGGTTAAAGCATTGTGAATAAGGCGGTCTTGCGACAAAAATGGCGCGCTTAAGACAAAAGCGGTGACCAAGCCGGATCGGAAGCGTAGCTCGGCGTTGGAACTTTCTGTTCGTTGCGTCCGGTGACGTCGACAGTAAACAAATTCGGGCCAACGCCAGGATCGCGGAAAAACATGATGACGCGGCCGTTTGGCGCAAACGTCGGACCTTCGTTGTGGAAGCCCTCGGTCAAAACGCGTTCGCCGGAGCCATCCGGTTTCATGATGCCGATGCCGAAAAGATTGTTCGCCTGGCGGGTGAACGCGATGTAATCGCCGCGCGGCGACCAGACGGGCGTCGAATAAAGCCCCTGCCCGAAGCTTATTCGCTGCGCGGGGCCACCGTTTGCCGCCATGATATAAATCTGCTGCGAGCCCCCGCGATCCGACTCGAAGCAAATGCGCGCACCATCCGGCGAGTATGACGGTGACGTATCGATGGCGGCCGTGTCGGTGAGACGCGTCGTCGCCTTCGAACGCAGATCCATCACAAACAGATTCGAGTTGCCGCCTTGCTGCAAGCTCATGATCACGCGCTGGCCATCGGGCGAGAAGCGAGGCGCAAACGTCATGCCGGGAAAGTTGCCGACGATTTCGCGCTGGCCGGTTTCGATGTTGAGCAGATACACGCGCGGGCTGCCCTGCCCATAGGACATGTAGGTTATTTCCTGCGTGGTCGGATTGAAGCGTGGCGTCAGCACCAGATCGTCGCCGCGCGTGAGATAGCGCACATTGGCGCCGTCCTGGTCCATCAGCGCGAGTCGCTTGATGCGGCGCTGCTTGGGCCCGGTCTCGTCGACGAAGACAATGCGGCTGTCGAAATAGCCTTTCTCGCCGGTGAGGCGCTCGTAAATCGCGTCGGAGATGATGTGCGCGACACGTCGCCAATTGTCGGGGGTCGTGAAATATTGCTGGCCGGAAAGTTGCTGTCCGGCAAAGACGTCCCACAGCCGGAATTCGGCGCGCAGCCGCCCGTCGTTTTGCCGCGTCATGCGGCCGGTCACCAGCGCCTGCGCATTGATCACGCGCCAGTCGGCAAAGCGCGGCACCGCGTCGGGGTTGACGATTTTCTCGACGTAGGCGGCGGGATCAATCGGCGCGAACAAGCCGCTGCGGCGCAAGTTGTTGGTGATGACGGCGGTGACGTTGTGGGCGACTTCGCCTTCCTGCCCCGCGCCGACAAAATCCGGCAGCGCGATCGGCATCGGCTGGATGTTTCCCTGCGTAACGTCGAGCCGCACCACGGCGCCGGCGTAGCGGGGCGACAATGCGAGCCCCCCGGCGGCCGCGCCGAGCGCAAGCGCGCGGCGGCGCGTCAAAGCAAAGTCGAGCGTTGGCAAAATCGTCATGATGTCGGAATTCTTTCTGGTCAGCCGCCGAGCATTTCGTGCAGATCGAATTTGATCTCGATGTCTTTCCATTGATCGTAGTGCTCGGGCTTGAGCATCGTGAACGGCTGACAACGCAAAAGCGCGCGCTTGGCGCTTTCCGCAAGCGCCGGACCGAACTTCGACGCCGAACCTTCGACCGGAACGGGCTCGCGCGCGACCGAGCCGTCGCGCTTGAACAAGACCCGCAGCACGACGAACAGGTTTGGCGTGTCCTCGGCGCCGACGGGCGGGCTCCAGCATTGGCTGATGCGGGCGCGCAGCGCATCCAACTCGCTCTGCGACAGCATCGCCGCCATGCCCTTGACTGAGCCGAGCGTGGGCTTGTCGTTCAATTCCGCTCCGGTTGCGGCATTGCGCTGCGGGTCGCGCTTGTCGAGCAGCGCCGCGATCTTGTCGGGATCGAACTGGCGCTGCTTCTTCGGTTGCGGCGGCGGCTTGCGCGGCGGCAACGGTTTCGGATCCGCTTTTGCCTCGGTGGGTTTCTCGTCAGGCTTCTTGAGCTTCTCGGCGATCTTGTCCGGTTTCGTTGGCGGCTCGGGGGGCGCCGCCGAGGCGGTTTTGATTTCCTCTTTCTTCTCCGCGACCTTCGGCTTGGTATTTTCGGCCGGCTTTGGCTGATCGATTTTTTCGACCAGCGGCTTCGGCTTCTCGGCCGGCTTCGGTTTCGGCGCGTCCTTGGCGCCCTTCGTCATCTGCGAAAAATCCTTCAGCGAGACGAGATCGACCGGCAACGAATCCTGCGGCGGCATCTCGAAGCTGTGGCCCGAGAAGGACACCAACGCATAAAGCAGCACGGCCGCGTGGCCCGCCGTCGATATGATCGAGCCCGCTTGCATCCTCACGCCTTCAGGAGCCTTGCTCGAATTCCGTGACCAAGGCTACGCGATGAAACCCGGCGGCCGACAGCCGCCCCATGACCTTCATCATGGTCCCGTAATCCACCTTCTTGTCGCCCCGAACATAAAGCCGGGCGTCGGTGCCGCCGCGCGCTTCGGCAATGGCTTGCAGCTTCGGAATCAGTTCTTCGATCTTGATCTCGGAATTTTGCAGATAGATTTCGCCCTTCTCATTGATCGAAATCGTGAGCGGCTCTTTGTCCTGGTCGAGGCTTTTCGCCTGGCTCTGCGGCAGGTCGATCGGCACGCCGACGGTCAGCAGCGGCGCCGACACCATGAAGATGATGAGCAGCACGAGCATCACGTCCACCATGGGCGTGACGTTGATCTCGCTCATCACCCCGCGACGATGATGGCGCCGTCTTCCGATGATCGGCGTTCCGGCGTTGGCCGCCATTAGATCGTGGTCCCCTCAGAACAAATCAAAATATGCCTACCCCCGCTCATCGATCTGGCGCGACAGGATGGCGGCGAACTCGTCGGCGAAGCCCTCGAGCCGTTGGGCCTGCTTATTAACTTCGGATGCGAACTTGTTATAGAAAATGGTCGCCGGTATGGCGGCCACGAGGCCGATGGCCGTGGCGAACAACGCCTCCGCGATGCCCGGTGCGACGACCGCGAGCGAGGTGTTTTTCGAGGCGGCGATCGACTGAAAGCTGGTCATGATGCCCCAAACCGTTCCGAACAGGCCGACAAAGGGACCGGCCGAGCCGACCGTCGCCAGCACGAGGAGCCGCCGCTCCAACCGCTCCACCTCGCGCGAGATCGTCACTTCCATCACCTTTTCGATGCGCGTTTGCAGGCCGGCGATGGCGCGGGCATGCCCTTCGAAGCTGCGTTTCCATTCGCGCATCGCGGCGACAAAGAGCGCGGCCATGGAATGGTTGGGGCGCGAGGAAAGCGTCCGGTAGAGTTCCTCCAGCGACTGACCCGACCAGAACGTTTGCTCGAATTGATCCATGGCGCGGCGCGTGCGCGTGAACAGCACCGTCTTGTCGATCGCGATCGCCCAGACCCAGACCGAGCAGACGAGCAACCCGATCATCACCGACTTGACGATCCAATGCGCGTGCCAGAACAGCGTGAACAGCGAGAGGTCGGACGATGTAAGCGGGAGCACCGACTGTGCCACGTCGGCAGGATTCATAGGCACGTCCTTTCCGCTGTCCGGCTTCGCTGGTCAGAACCGGCGCGGCGCGCAATTGCGGACGAAGGGCGAGCCGCGCGATATCGCCCGCGCGCACAGCCAAGCCCAGTTCGCGAAAACCAATGAACCCGCCACCGGAAGGTGAGCAAATCCCCGCGAAACTTGACCAAACTAGGGCGCACGACGGGCCATAACGGCGCTAAACAGCGCTGATTATGATTAAGGATGGGTTACCGGAACCGGACGCGCTTGCCAATGCATGGATGTGCAAAATTGGGCCGCCCGCTCAACCGCGGACGGCGCCACCTGTGCAGCTCGCTTTTCAGTTCCGCTCAGTTGTGCGGGGCGCTCGGTTGCTCGGGCCTGTTGCGCCGCTCGGCCATGAACTGATCGAACTCGGTCTTGTCCTTGGCAAAGCGCAGCCGGTCGAGAAACTCGCGAAATTCGCGCTGCTCTTCTTCCAACCGCCGCAGCGTATCGGCGCGGTACTCATCGAAAGCGCGGTTGCCGCTTGAGGGTGTATAGCCCCAGGGGCCGCCACCGCCCATTTTCGAGCGCATCCAGTCCATCCTGTGCTGAAGGCGCTCCATCTTGTGCTGCCATCGGTCGTGACCGTGATACCCGCAAGCCATGCGTCCGCTCCATATTGTGAAGACCAGGATTGCGAGGCCGGCCGGCCACCAGACCATGAAACCGAGGACGATCAGCGCGATCCAGGCGGGTTTGCCAAATTCGTCGAGCTTCGCGGTGATAGGCATTTTGAGCCTCGCGTGTGAATGTAAATAACATTCACATAGTTAAAGCCGCTCTTTATA
>JAICMO010000196.1 GCA_025929185.1 Pseudolabrys sp. | reverse complement strand
TTGCCGGCACAATGGTGCTTGATTTGCCCATGTTCGATTGGAACGACCTGAGGCATTTTCTGGCGGTCGCGCGGCGCGGCAGCACTCTCGCGGCGGCCAAGGCCTTGAGAGTAAGTCAGTCGACTGTGCATCGGCGGATCGACGCGCTGGAAAGGCATATCGGCCGTCCGCTCGTCACGCGCAACCCGACGGGCTACAAGCTGACCGAATTGGGAGCGGATCTGGTGGCTTATGCGATCCGCGTCGAAGAGGCCGCGCTCGCATTCGAACGCCGCGTCGCCGGCACCGAACAAAGTCTCGCCGGCAGCGTGCGCGTAACGTGTCCGGAGCCGGTCGGCATCCGGCTGATGCGATCCAATCTGCTCACGAAATTTTCCGAGCGATTTCCCGGGCTACGGGTGGAATTCGTTATGAGCGACAAGTTGCTCGACCTTGCCAAGGGCGAGGCAGACGTCGCACTACGCGCCGCGGAGCCTCACGACAATGCGTTGTTCGGGCGCAAGATTGCCGACGTGCCATGGGCGATTTACGCCAGCAACGATTACGTCGCCCGGCACGGAGCTGTCAAAGATACCGCGGATATCAGCCATCACGCGCTTGTCCTTTTCGACGTAGAGCTCAGGGACCATTTTACGAATCGGTGGCTACAATCGATCATGCCGGGCACCCGTATCGCGGCGCGCTGCAACAGCGTGGCCGCGTTGATAGCGGCGATCAAATCCGGCGCAGGCCTGGGCGCATTGCCGATCATTGTCGGTGACAACGACGCCGACCTGGTGCGCGTGCTCGGGCCACTGCCGGAGCTGACGACGCATTTTTATCTGCTCATCCATGAGGACATGAAGACGACACCGCGCGTTCGCTCTTTCTTTGATTTCCTCATCGAAGAAATACAGGACGTGCGGGCGGCCGTGAGCGGCGTGCCTCCACCGCGCTAGCCTGCCCATTGTTAATCGATAAAGGTCAGTGGCTTTGCCACCATCTCCAGCGACTTGCGTTCGGCATTGACACCCCACAGCCACGCCACGCATCCGCCCACGACCATTAATACCGCTCCGAGCAGATATCCGCCGAACACGCTCACGCGCGAGTGCGTGTCGATCAATGCGCCGAACAGGAGCGGTCCCGCGACACCGCCCACTCCGGTGCCAACCGCGTAGAAAACTGCAATGGCAAAGGCGCGAGTCTCCAGCGGAAACGTTTCGCTGACAGTGAGATAAGCGGAGCTTGCCGCTGCCGAGGCAAAGAAAAAGATAATCATCCAGCCGATCGTCTGCGTTTCGGCCGTGATGACATCGCGCATGAACAGATAGCCGACGACCGCCAGTAGAACGCCCGAAACGATGTAGGTGAATGCGATCATCACACGCCGGCCGAGCGTGTCGAAAAATCGGCCGATCAAGACCGGCCCCGTGAAATTTCCGGCGGCGAATGGAAGCAGATACCAGCCGACGTTATCAGCGGGAACGGAATAGAAATCGGTCAGGATAAGCGCATAGGTGAAAAAGATGGCGTTGTAGAAGAATGCTTGAGATGCCATCAGCGCGAGGCCGACCAATGCGCGCCGGCGATGCACAACGAACAGTGTGCGCGCGACCTCCAAAAGGGGCGTCGTCCTGCGCGCTCTCAAGCGCGCCTTGGGCAGGTTTTCCATCGGCGGCAATTTGCCGAAGCGCGCCTCGATGTCGGCAACGACGCGTTGTGCTTCCTCGACTCGCCCATGCGTCATCAGCCAGCGCGGACTTTCCGGAATCCACAACCGCATGAAAAAAATCACCAACGCCAGCGTGGCGCCGATGAGAAAAGCCAAACGCCAGCCATGCTCCGGGTTTATGATCGCAGGATCCAAAAGCACGAGCGAACCGAGCGACCCCAATGCCGCGCCGACCCAGAAACTTCCATTAATGACAAGATCGGTCCAGCCGCGCACGCGCGCCGGCACCAGTTCCTGGATGGTCGAATTGATCGCGGCATATTCGCCACCGATACCGGCCCCGGTAAAAAAGCGAAAGACAGCGAAGCTCGACAGATTCCACGATCCCGCCGTCGCCGCCGTCGCCAGCAGATAAACCGACAGCGTGATGAAGAACAATTTCTTGCGGCCGAGTCGGTCGGTGAGCCAGCCGAAGAACAGCGCCCCCAATACCGCCCCGACCAGATAGACACTGCTCACGACGCCGATGTCCGTGTTGGAAAAATGCAGCACCGGACTTCCCTTCAACGCACCGGAAAGCGCGCCGGCAAGCGTCACCTCAAGGCCATCCAGAATCCAGGTGATGCCGAGGGCGGCGACCACCAGCCGATGGAATTGACCCCAGGGAAGCCGGTCAAGTCGTGCCGGGATATCCGTTTCAATAATCTGCTCAGCCACGCACGTCCCCTGCACGTCTCGCCACAGCCTAACGCCTGCGGGGAGCCTTGTGTTCGGCGGTTCGCCGGGGCCACTGCCGCACTTCGCCTGTGGCAACCGATCAGATATCGTAGCGGCAAATGACTCCCTATCCACCCGACACCGGCGCCGATCCTGACGTCCTGCGGCGCCTGCATTATGCTGCGGCCATCGCCTGCGGCGTGTGCGCGGCCCTGATCGTGCACATTGTACTGACGGTGCTCGGGATCGGCCTCGACGCTGTCCTGCGCGGGGGTGCCGATAGTCGCCAGCAATTCATCTCCGCGCTGGCATGGTGGGCGATCGGCGGTGCGGCCTTCATCGCCGGTTGGGCGGCCGCTGCGTACCTGATCGCCGCAGCCCGCGAGCGGCAATTGATTTTTCGCCTTGCACAATGGTTTTTGATCGTTCTGGTTTTCGCCGGCGCCACGGCCGGCGGCATTTTGAGCAAGACCGGAAGCGTGGGCGGCACGGTCGACGTTATCGCAGGATTAATTGCGCTCGCGCTCGGACTTATCTGCGGCTTTTGCGGCGCGCGACTTGCCTACCTGAACGCCGAACAGGTTTAACGCTATTCCTTCACCGCGCCCGTCATCGCCGAGACATAGTGCTCGACGAAGAACGCGTAGAGGATGACGAGCGGCAGCGAACCGATCAGAGCGCCCGCCATCAACGAGCCCCAGCGGTAGATATCTCCGTCCACCAGCGCGGTGACGATCGCAACCGGCACGGTTTTATATTGCGTCGAAGAGATGAAGGTGAGCGCGTAGATGAATTCGTTCCAGCACAGCGTGAAGCAAAAGATAAACGCCGAGATCAGGCCCGGCACCGCGAGCGGCAGCACAATTTTGACGAGGATTTGCCAGCGGCTCGCGCCGTCCATCAGCGCGCATTCCTCGAGCTCGAACGGAATGGTCTTGAAATAGCCCATCAGCAGCCAGGTCGAGAACGGGATGAGGATAGTCGGATAGGTCAGGATGAGCGCGAACGGCGTGTCGAACAGGCCGTACTGAAAAACGACGGTCGATAGCGGGATGAACAGGATGGAGGGCGGCACGAGATAGGCGAGGAAGATCGCGCCGCCGACCCATTGCGCGCCTTTGTAACGCAGCCGCACGATGGCGTAGGCCGCAAGCACGCTGGCGATAATCGAGATGATCGTGGCGCAGACCGCCACCAGCATCGTGTTCCAGAGCCAGATCGGATAGTCGGTGTGGAACAGCAGCTTGTCGATGTGCTTGAGCGTCGGATTCCACGTCCAGAACGGGCTGTAGGTATCCAAGTCGAGCAGCTGGTTGTCCGGTTTGATGGACGTCAATGCCATCCAATAAAACGGGAACAACAGCACGAACAGAATGATCGACAGCGGCAGATAGAGCGTCACCAGGCGCCGCGGCAGGGATTGCAGATAACTCGTGCCTTCGCTCTCATCGGTGAGGGGCACCGAGCCGGTCAGCACGGCCTTGGGATCAGCGGCTTTGCCGGCGAGCGCGTCAGTCATTGCTTTCGCCTTGTTGCCACTTGCGCCGCTGCAAGCCGAACCACGATACGAGGATCGCGGCAAGCAGGAACGGGATCATGGCGGTGGAGATCGCCGCGCCCTCACCCAGATAGCCGCTCATGATCGCGCGCTGATAGGAGAACGTCGCCATCAAATGCGTGGCATTGACCGGACCGCCGCGCGTCATCACCCAGATGAGCTGAAAGTCGGTGAAGGTGAACAGTACCGAAAACGTCATCACAACGGCGATGATCGGCGTCAGCAGCGGGTACGTGATGTAGCGGAAGCGCTGCCAGGTCGTCGCGCCATCAATGGTTGCGGCCTCGTAAAGCGACGGCGACACCGTCTGCAATCCCGCAAGCAGCGTGATCGCCACGAACGGAACGCCGCGCCAGATGTTGGCAAAGATCACCGACCAGCGCGCGTTCCACACGTCGCCGAGAAAATCGATATTGGTCGAGATCAGGTGCATTTTCCGCAGCGACCAGGAGATGATCGAGAATTGCGGATCGTAAAGCCACCAGAATGCGATGGCCGACAGCACCGTCGGCACGATGAACGGAATGAGCACAACCGCGCGCAGGATCGCCTTGAACGGCAGCCGCTCGTTGAGCAATAGCGCGAGATAGAGCCCGACTGCGAATTTGATGGTGCTGGCGACGGTCGTGTAGAGAATCGTGTTGAACACCGTCAGCCAGAAGGTCGAATCCTCCCAGAGGAATTCGTAATTCTCGAACCCGACGAAAATCCCTGCGCGGCCAAGTCGCGCGTCGGTGAACGACAGCCAGATGCCCAGGCCGAGCGGATAGGCAAGAAACAGAATCAGGAACACAGCCGCCGGCAACATGAACCAGATGGCGAGCCAGTTCTTGTTGGTCTTCAGCCGGTCCCACGCGGTCACGTCGCGGGGGATGGTTTTGAGGCGATTGAGAGCAATCTCGGCCATTGCGTTCCTTCTTATCCCTCCCCCGCAGAGGGAGGGTGGCCGCGCGCGTCAGCGCGCGGCCGGGTGGGGAGTGAACGCCGGATGGCTCACCCCACCCGGCTTCTCGCTTCGCTCGAAGCCACCCTCCCCGCAAGCGGGGAGGGATAAGCTTACCTGTAAATCCGCTTCAACTGCCGCTCGGCGATCGAGATCGCGCCTTTGACGTTCTCGCGTCCCGTGCAGTAGTTCGCGAACATGTCGAGCACGACGAAATCCGCGATCGCGGTCGCCGCCTTTTCGCCGACCGAGCCCAAGCCACCCGCCGTCAGCGTGCGCTTGGCCACGTCGCGGAAGGGGGTCGTCTTCGGATCGGCAGTCCAGACCGGGTTCTTGTCGTACGCGTTGAGGCAATGCGTGAGGTAGCCCTGCGCCGACTCGATCCACGGATTGAAGTTGTCCGCTTCCAGCATGAACGCCATCAGCGCCTTACAGGCTTGCGGATACTTCGTGTAGGTCATCGCCAGCACCGGATACATTAGATGCAGCTCGGTCGGATGCCCGACTGGCCCGATCGGCCAATAGGCGTGATTCATGTCCTCGGCGATCTTTTTCTTCGTCGGGTCTTTCTTGGCCGCGACGTAGATCGAGATGCCGTTGTTGGTCCAGAAGATTTCGCCTCCCAAGAAAGCCTTGTTGTTCGACGCATCGTTCCAGGCCGCCGTGCCGGCAATCTCCTGCGCGTAGAGCTGCTTGGCGTATTCGAGCGCCTTCGCGGTCTCCGGCGTATTGATGATGACCTTGTCGTTGTTGTCGACGGCGTTGCCGCCGTGTGACCAGAGGCACCAATAGACCCAGCTATTGCC
>JAICMO010000128.1 GCA_025929185.1 Pseudolabrys sp. | reverse complement strand
TTGAGCAGGCAATGCTTGCGGAAGGCGTCGATCTCGAATTTCACCACGCCGCCGTCCGGCCCGCGGATTTCCTGTTTCTCGAGATCGATGGTGAGCGTCGCATTGGCGCCGCGGTCGGCGTCATCGAACAGCTTCTCCAAATCTTCCGGCGACACGCGGATCGGCAGCACGCCGTTCTTGAAGCAGTTGTTGTAGAAGATGTCGCCGAACGAGGTCGAGATCACGCAACGGATGCCGAAGTCCATCAGCGCCCAGGGCGCGTGCTCGCGGCTCGAGCCGCAGCCGAAGTTATCGCCGGCGACCAGAATCTTGGCCTTGCGGTAGGCCGGCTTGTTGAGCACGAAATCGGGATTCTCGCTGCCGTCGTCTTTGTAGCGCATCTCGGAAAAGAGGCCCTTGCCGAGGCCCGTGCGCTTGATCGTTTTCAGATATTGCTTGGGGATGACCATGTCGGTGTCGACATTGATCATTTTCATGGGAGCGGCGACGCCTTCGAGCGTGGTGAATTTTTCCATCGACGTTCTCTGCTCTTGCTCGGCTACTCTATGCGTTTGCACTTTGTCATGGCGGCTTCGGCAGCGGCGGTCAAGCCTGCGCAGGATCAGCCCGCTTTGCGCCCGTCCCGCTTGAAGCTTGCCTCCCGTACGAGATTACATACTTGAATTTGAAACTCCGAATAGAACAGTTCGCGCGCCTTGCGCTGGGCCTCGCGGTGCTCGGGATGCATCCGCCAGGCGCGCATGCCGTCCTCCGACTCGAATTCGACGATGGTGACCCGCTCGCCGTCCTCGGCGGTGAAGCCTTTGTGCGAGATGTAGCCAGGCATCGTCTTCGCCAGTTCGCTCATCCGCGCCGACATTTGCAGGTACTGCTCGCGCGCCTCCGGGCGAAGGCGGGAGCGAAAAACCGTGACGATCATTTCGAGTCTCCGGACGTTCGCACGCCACGCTCGCGCTGCGGGCAAGCTGGCGCAAATACATCTTTTGAATAGGTCGGATCGCCGGCGGTAATCAATCCTCAGTCCGCCGCTTCGATTGCTTCCATATCGGCGTCGGACAGGCCGAAGTGATGCCCGATCTCATGCACCAGCACGTGCGTGATGATATCGCCGAGTCTTTCGTCGTGCTCCGCCCAGTAGTCGAGAATGGGTCGCCGATAGAGCCAGATCATGTTCGGCATCTGCGTCGGCGAGAGTGCCGACTGAAACGGCAAACCGACGCCCTGGAAGAGGCCGAGCAGATCGAATTCGCTGTCGAGCCGCAGCGATTTGAGCACGTCGTCACCGGGAAAATCGTCGACTCTGATGACCAGGTCCGCGCATAGCGCCCGGAAACGCTCCGGCAGCCGATCATAGGCTTGCGCCGCCATGGCCTCGAACTCGGCGAGGGAGGGCGCTTTCGCGCGCAGCCCGGTATCGAAAGATCGCCGCATGACTCGCTCCAGGGCGCCGGCGGGAAGCAAATGGTTGGAAACCGCCCCGCTTGGCCGACGTTGGACCTGTAGTCCCGAACGCGGCATGATAGGATCATCATATGGGGACGGGGATGCTCAAAAACAGAACCATTTGCGCGGCAGCGGCGCTTGGCGTCGCGCTTGGCTCAGCGCTTGCCGGCGTAAAGCCCGTCTTGGCGCAGCCTTCGGGCGACAATGTTCAAACGCGAGGGCCGGCCCGCCAGCAGGCGCGCACGCGCATCACCGTGCACCCGGAGCGCAACGAGCCCGGCCCGAACTCAAAGCGCATCTGCCAGTCCTGGCTGGAGAAAGAATACCGCGTCAGTGGCACGGTGATCGTGCCCGTGATGCGCTGCCACTGGGATTAGCGCGCAACGACTTTAACTTTCGGCGTGCTCAATCTATCTCCGTCGCCCCTGAGGTGACCGCGCGCAGCGCGGCACTCGAAGGGCAACGGCCCGTGATTCATTGCCGGTCATCCTTCGAGGCCCGCGCTGCGCTCGCGCCTCAGGATGACGGCGCAAAGAATGTGCACGTAAGCACGCTGTTTTTTTACAGGGTTTGCGTCACTTCCACTCGCGCACGTCGACGAAGTGGCCCGCAATCGCCGCTGCCGCCGCCATCGCCGGCGACACGAGATGCGTGCGGCCCTTGTAACCCTGCCGGCCTTCGAAGTTGCGATTCGAAGTTGAGGCGCAGCGCTCGCCCGGCTGAAGCTTGTCCGGGTTCATCGCGAGGCACATGGAGCAGCCCGGCTCCCGCCAATCGAAACCGGCGGCCTTGAAGATCTTGTCGAGGCCTTCGGCTTCCGCCTGCTCCTTCACGAGACCCGAGCCGGGAACGATCATCGCGTTGACGTTGGCGTTGACGCGCTTGCCGTCTACGACGCGCGCCACCTCGCGCAGGTCCTCGATGCGCGAATTGGTGCACGAGCCGATGAACACGCGGTCGAGCCTGATGTCGGTGATCTTCTCGCCGCCTTTCAGCCCCATGTAGCCGAGCGAGCGCTCGGCCGCCGCGCGCTTGTTCTCATCGGTGATTTCCGACGGCACCGGCACGCGGCCGGTGACCGACGCCACCTGTTCGGGGCTGGTGCCCCAGGTCACGATCGGCGGGAGCTTTGCCGCATCGAGCCTGATCTCGCGATCGAACGCCGCGCCTTCGTCGGAGCGCAGCGTCTCCCAATAGCGCATCGCCTGGTCCCAGGCCGCGCCTTTCGGCGCCTTGGGCTTGTCTTTCAGAAATGCAAAGGCCTTCTCGTCGGGAGCGATGAAGCCGGCTTTGGCGCCGCCTTCGACCGACATGTTGCAGATAGTCATGCGGCCTTCCATCGAGATCGAGCGGATCGTTTCGCCGGCATATTCCAGCGCGTAGCCGGTGCCGCCCGCGGTGCCGATCTCGCCGATGATGGCGAGGATGATGTCTTTCGCGGTTACGCCGGCCGGCAGCTTGCCGTCGACGATCGCGCGCATGTTTTTCGACTTCTTTTGAATCAGCGTTTGCGTCGCTAGCACGTGCTCGACTTCCGAGGTGCCGATGCCGTAGGCGAGCGCGCCGAACGCGCCGTGGGTCGCCGTGTGGCTGTCGCCGCAAACGATGGTCGTGCCCGGCAGCGTGAAGCCTTGCTCCGGCCCGATAACGTGGACGATGCCCTGCCGCTTGTCGAACTCGTTGAAATATTCGATGCCGAAATCCTTGGCGTTCTGCGCCAGCACCTTGATCTGCTCGGCGCTTTCCGGATCGGGATTGGGCTTCGTGCGGTCGGTGGTCGGCACGTTATGGTCGACGACCGCGAGCGTCTTGTCCGGCGCATGCACCTTGCGGCCCGATGTGCGCAGGCCTTCGAACGCCTGCGGGCTCGTCACCTCGTGCACGAGGTGGCGGTCGATGTAGATGAGACAGGTGCCGTCCGGTTGTTCGTCGACCAGATGGTCGTCCCAGATCTTGTCGTAGAGCGTGCGCGGCTTGGCCATTATCGAAAGTTCCCCGTTCCTTACTCCGTCGCCCTGAGGAGGTCGCGCGCAGCGCGGTCCTCGAAGGGTGGCGGCCCGAGATCTTCCGGCCGATCATCCTTCGAGGCTCGCACCTCAGGATGACGGAAGGAAATTCGTGCGCCATATCTAGCGGCTGGCTGGCGCAAGAAAAAGGGGCCGAACGCGGCCCCTTCATGCGTTGCCGTTGGCGCGTGGCTATTCCTTGGCGGCCGCCTCAGGCGCGGCGGCATCGTCGCCGACGCCGCCCTGTGCCTCGCTGATGCGCGCCTTTTTGCCGCGCAAGCCGCGCAGGTAATAGAGCTTGGCGCGCCGCACCTTGCCGCGGCGCACGAGCTTGATCGAGTCGATCATCGGCGAATAGAGCGGGAACACGCGCTCGACGCCTTCGCCGTAGGAAATCTTGCGCACGGTGAAGTTCTCGTGCAGGCCGCTGCCGGAGCGGCCGATGCACACGCCCTCGTAAGCCTGCACGCGGCTCTTGTCGCCCTCGATCACCTTGACGTTGACGAGCAGGGTATCGCCCGGCCCGAAATCGGGTATTTCCTTGCCGGCGGAAAGCTTTTCGACCTGCTCTTTTTCGAGCTGCTGGATGAGGTTCATGGGTAAATCTCCGTCGGCAGCGCCAGCATCCGGCGCGCGGTCCTTTTCAGGGGCTGAATGGGTCGGGCGGGCTTGTAGACCATTGAGCGCGGCTTGTCATCCCTTGATGGCTTGTCATTCCGGGGCGCGGGCGCGGCCCGCGAACCCGGAATCTATACTCCGCAGCGCCGAAGGATTATGGATTCCGGGTTGCCTCGCTTCCGCCTTCGCGGCTCTCGCCGCTTCGGCGGACTCCAAAACGCACCGAAGTTCGCGAAGCGAGCGGAGGCGGGTCGCTCGGCCCCCGGAATGACGACCTAAGTCTTCCGCTCCAAATATTTTGCCCACAAGTCGGGCCGGCGCTCTTTGGTTAACCGCTCGGCTTCGGCGCGGCGCCATGCAGCTACCTTGGCGTGATCGCCGGAGGTGAGGACCTCCGGTATGGCGTGCCCTTCGAACACGGCAGGGCGGGTGTACTGTGGGTACTCGAGCAGACCTTGCGTAAAGCTTTCCTCCGCCGCGGAGGCCTCTTTGCCCATCACGCCCGGAAGGAGGCGCACGCAAGCATCGATCAGCGCCAGCGCCGCGATCTCGCCGCCCGACAGCACAAAGTCGCCAAGTGAAACTTCCTCGATCTGGCGCGCGGCGATCAGCCGCTCGTCGACGCCTTCGAAGCGCCCGCAGACGATGGTCACGCCGGCGCCTATGGCGAGCTCGGCAATGCGCGCTTGCATTAGCGGCGTGCCGCGCGCGCTCATCAGCAGGCGCGGGCGGCCGTCGTCTTCGATTGCATCAATCGCACGCGCGAGCACGTCGGCGCGCATTACCATGCCGGGACCGCCGCCCGCCGGCGTGTCGTCGACGGTGCGGTGCTTGTCGGCGGCGTGGTCGCGGATGTCGATGGCGTCGAGCGACCAAATCCCAGCGCCGAGCGCCTTGCCGGCAAGGCTCACCGCCAGCGGTCCGGGAAACATCTCCGGAAAAATCGTCAGCACGCTCGCGCGCCACATCGTCAACCCCAGCCGCTCGTCCCCGCGCAAGCGGGGACCCAGGGGTCGCACGGTTTGAAGGCAAAGAACTGGATTCCCGCTTCCGCGGGAATGAACGGAGTTTGCTGCATCTCCGTCATATCACTAGTCCTGCTCATCCCTCGCTTCGTGCGCTTCGATCTTAGTGGGCGGCACGATGACGATCCGCTTCGCCGCCAGATCGACCTTCGGCACGGTCGTCTCATCGAACGGCAGCATCATCGGCTCGCCGCTGCCGAGCGGCGCAATCTCGATAATGTCGCCGGCGCCGAAATTATGCACGGCATGCACCGTGCCGACTTGCGAACCGTCCGACGTGACCGCATCGAGTCCGATCAGGTCGGAGTGGTAGAACGTATCGGCTTCTTCGATGGCCGGCAGCCGCGCGCGCGGAACATAGAGGTCAAGATTGCGCAGTGCCTCCGCGGCATCGCGGTCGTCGATGCCGGCAAGCCGGGCGACGAAGTGGTCCTTCGCCGGACGCAGCGCCTCGATCATAAATTTGCGCGCGCCGTCCGCCGTTTCCAGCGGCCCGTAATCGGCAACTGCCGCCGGATTTTCGGTAAACGACCACAGCTTCACCTCGCCGCTGATACCATGCGCGGCGCCAATGCGTGCGACGCAAACACGGTCTGCCACAGCGCCGCCGTGCGTGCCCTAGCTCGCGGCCGGCGCTGCCGCCGCGGGCGCAGCTCCAGCCGCCTTCGCGGCTTCCTCGGCTTTCGCCTTGCGCTCTTTGCGCGGGATCGCCTTCTGCGGATTGTTGCGCTTCGGACGCTTCGCCACTCCGGCTTCGTCAAGGAAGCGCAGCACGCGATCGGACGGCTGTGCGCCTTTCTTCATCCACGCCTGCACCTTGTCCAGATCGAGCTTCAGCCGCTCGGTCTTTTCTTTCGGCAGCAGCGGATTGAAATAGCCGAGCCGCTCGATGAAGCGGCCGTCGCGTGGGCTACGCGAGTCGGCAAGCACGATATGATAGAACGGCCGCTTTTTCGTTCCGGCGCGGGCCATGCGGATGACAAGAGGCATTTTCAGCTTTCCTTTCTGATAACGACGCTGTCATTCCGGGGCGCGTGCGTAGCACGCGAACCCGGAATCCAGAGCCAAGCGTGGCGCTCGCGTCTGGATTCCGGGTCCACGCGCTGTCGCGCGTGTCCCGGAATGACTGATGACAGAAAGCACGATCACTTCTTCTTCCCCAATCCAGGCGGCAAACCGCCCGGCAAACCGGGAAACTTTCCGCCGCCGAGTCCAGGCAATGCGCCTGGCGCGCCCGGAAAATTTGGCGGCAGCTTCGGCATTCCCGGCACATTCGGCGGCAACTGACCGCCTTGCGCCTTTGCTTGCTCGGCGAGCTTTTTGATTTCTTCCGCCGACGGCACGCCGCCGCCGAAGCCGAACATTTGCGCAAGTCCCGCCATCGGACCGCGCTTGGCGCCGCCCATGGCCTTCATCATGTCGGCCATGCCGCGATGCATTTTCAGAAGCTTGTTGATCGCTTCCGGCGACGTGCCGGAGCCGGCGGCAATGCGCTTCTTGCGGCTGGCTTTGAGAATGTCGGGATTGCGCCGCTCCTTCGGAGTCATCGAGTCGATGATCGCGACCTGGCGCTTGAGCAGTTTGTCGTCGAGCCCGGCCGCTGCGATCTGATTTTTCATTTTCGCGACGCCGGGCATCATGCCGAGCAGGCCGCCCATGCCTCCCATCGCCTGCATCTGCATGAACTGCTCGCGCAGATCGGAGAGATCGAACGCGCCCTTGCGCATCTTCTCGGCGGCGCGCATCGCCTTTTCGGTGTCGATGGTCGCGGCGGCTTTCTCGACCAGCGAAACGATGTCGCCCATGCCAAGAATGCGCCCTGCAACGCGGGCAGGATCGAAGTCTTCCAGCGCATCGAGTTTTTCGCCGGTGCCGATCAGCTTGATCGGCTTGCCGGTCACCGCGCGCATGGACAGCGCCGCGCCGCCGCGCCCGTCGCCATCGACGCGCGTGAGCACGATGCCGGTCAATCCCACGCGCCGATCGAACGCGCGCGCGAGATTGACCGCGTCCTGGCCGGTCAGCGCGTCGGCGACGAGCAGCACTTCGTGCGGATCGGAGGCCTGCTTTACGTCCGCCGCCTCGCTCATCATGGCTTCGTCGAGCGTCGTGCGGCCGGCGGTATCGAGCAGCACTACGTCGTAGCCGCCGAGGCGGCCCGCTTCGAGCGCGCGCTTGGAAATCTGCGCCGGCTGCTGACCCTCGATCACCGGCAGCGTGTCGATGCCGGTTTCGCGGCCGAGCACGGCAAGCTGCTCCATGGCGGCGGGCCGCCGCACGTCGAGCGACGCCATCAGCACCTTTTTCTTGGCGCGCTCGGCAAGACGTTTGGCGAGCTTCGCCGTGGTCGTGGTTTTGCCGGAGCCCTGCAGGCCGACCATCATGATAGCAACAGGCGGAGCGGCGTTGAGATCGATCGTCTGTCCGGCGGCGCCTAACGTCTGCACGAGCTGGTCGTGCACGATCTTGACGACCATTTGCCCGGGTGTGACGGATTTGACAACTTCGACGCCGATCGCGCTTTTCTTCACATTGTCCGTGAAGGCGCGCGCAACATCGAGCGCAACGTCCGCTTCGAGCAGCGCGCGCCGCACTTCGCGCATCGCCGCGTCGACGTCGGTTTCGCTCAGCGCGCCGCGGCGCGTGAGACGATCGAGAATACCGCCGAGTTTTTCCGACAGGGTGTCGAACATCGAACGTCCATTTCCGTCGTCATGCCCGGGCTCGATCCGGGCATCCATCTTCTTGCGAACAGATGGATTGCCGGATCAAGCCCGGCAATGACCGGCTCAAACTAAAAATGCGCCCGAGGGCGCATCGCGCTGTCGGGCGGTTGCCTCCGGTCTCGTGGGGCCGGTCGGCGGAATGTGCAGCTTCACGTCTTTAAGCGAAGACGCGCGGAAACTAGGGATGCCTTCCGACCAAGTCAAGCAGGCATACTCTTAACGAGGTCAGGGGTTTAGCTGGTAACTGACATTGACCATCACGCGCAGGGTCTGTTCGCCTGGCGCAACCGGAACGGCGCCGGCGCGCATCGCTTGCATGGGACGCACCGGCGGGGACGCGCCTTCATCGGTAATCGCCACGGCCGGACCGAGCCTGACGCCCGCCGCCTTGGCGTAAATCTCGGCTTTGCGATGAGCGTCGGCGATCGCATCGGCGCGGGCGCGGTCGAGCAGCGTCGATCGTTGCGAGACAATGAACTCGATGCCCGACATTTCGTTCGCGCCGGCCGCAATGGCGTGATCGACGACGGCAGCAAGGTTGGAAATCGCGTGGATGTGCAAGGTCACCTGATTGGTGGCCAGGAAGCCGGTAAGCCGCGCCGTGCCGGTCTTGCTCTGATCG
This sequence comes from Pseudolabrys sp., assembly GCA_025929185.1. Classification (GTDB taxonomy): domain Bacteria; phylum Pseudomonadota; class Alphaproteobacteria; order Rhizobiales; family Xanthobacteraceae; genus Pseudolabrys. Next base: position 2,149 of record JAICMO010000128.1, on the reverse strand, counting down.
TATTGCGGCTGCAAGGAGAGCTGCGAGGTCTGGATATCGCGTTCGGACAAGCCGGCGCTCTTGATGGCGGCAATGACGGCGGTCATCGCCTTGGCGTTGGCGTTGCTCGCCTCGCGTGCGTTCTTTCCCTGGCTGCTGACGCCGATGCGCACCACGGCCACGTCCGGCGCAACGGCGACGCTCGCTTCGCCGGTGACGGTCACCAGCTTGTCGAGCGCATTGGCCGCGTGCAGCGGGGCCAAAACGAAAAATGTAAGAGCAAAAAACGCCGGAGCCAGACAAAATCGGGACATGGATCAATTTACCGGGACATAAATGTTGACCACGAGATGATCGGGATCGACCTTCTCCAGGTCGGATGCGTATTCCTCAATGAAAAGGTTCTTGGCCTCGAGTTGCTTGTCGTCGAGATAGTTGGCGATCGCCTCATAGGTCGAGTCCATCGCATCGTAAGAGCCGCGGTGAACGAATTTCAGCACCTTGCCGGACGGCGACTTGCCGAGCGCTATGTCGCCGGAGGGCGGTTCTTTCGGCGGCTGCGCAACCGGCAAGGCAGCGTTGAAGCTAAAACCGCGGTCATCGGTTGAAGTATAGATCGTCATAGCGGCGCCGGCCGGCTTGATGCCCTGCTTCTCGAGATATTGGTTAAGTGTCTTGAACGCGCTCACCAGCGTGGGAAACGCCTCATCCCAGGTCGCACTTCCCTTCACATAGACGATGGTCTTTTCAGGCAACGTCATCGGCTCGCCGAAGGCGTCGCCGGGCTTCAGGTCGCCGGGTACATTTTGATCGGCCCGCGGCGCATGTTCGGCGTCCTGTGCCCGCAGAGGCAGGCTCGCTAATGCGAGCATGGCAAACAAGGCGGCCCGACCGAGAAGGCGGCGCGGCATACGTTTTCTCCACGTTGAGGCGCCGTGCCTGACGGATCGCAGCGGCGTATCCGGCCACCGTAGCATGGGTCTTGGCCAGCGCGCACAAATTCGCCATATAAACCGGGCGAAACTCAGGCCGGACCATGCCAGCGCTCGCCAACCACGCCTTCGTCAAGATGAACGGCATCGGCAACGAGATCGTTGTTGTCGACATGCGCCGTGATGGTGCGCCGATCAGGGCCGATGAGGCGCGCGCCGCGGCCACGCCCGGTGGCGCGCCTTACGATCAACTGATGGCGCTTTATCCGCCGCGCGCGCCGGGCACGGACGCGTTCGTGCGCATCTACAACAACGACGGCTCGGAAGCCGGCGCTTGCGGTAATGGCATGCGCTGCGTCGCCGATATCGTTTCGCGGGAAAGCGGCAAGGCGACGCTCACCTTCGAGACGACGGCGGGAGTCCTGAATTGCTGGAAAGGCAGCGACGGACTCTTCACCGTCGATATGGGCGTTCCGCGCTTCAAGTGGAACGAGATTCCGCTCAGCGAGGAATTCCGCGACACGCGCGCCATCGAATTGCAGATCGGACCGATCGACAAGCCGGTGCTCCACTCGCCCTCGGTCGTGAGCATGGGCAATCCGCACGCGATCTTCTGGGTCGACGACGTGAATGCGTACGACCTCGCCAAGTTCGGGCCGCTCTTGGAAAATCATCCGATCTTTCCAGAGCGCGCCAACATCACGCTGGCGCAGATCGCTTCACGCGACGCAATCGTCATCCGCACTTGGGAGCGCGGCGCCGGATTGACCAAAGCCTGCGGCTCGGCGGCCTGTGCCGCGGCGGTTGCGGCCGCCCGGCTCAGGCGCACGGAGCGTAAAGTTCGCGTGACGCTGCCGGGTGGCGAACTCACCATCGAGTGGCGCACGAGCGACGATCACGTGCTGATGACGGGACCGGTCGAGGTCGAATATGAGGGCCGCTTCGACCCCGCGCTGTTTGCACAAGCGGGCGTCGCATGATTTTCTCTGTCCCGGATGCGCCGCTGATCCGGGACCGTCACAGAATGGAAAGATCCCGGGTCTGCAGCGCACCGCGGTGCGCTGCGCTGCGCCCGGGATAAGGAAAAAACGATGAGCGTCGACGTCATCACCTTCGGCTGCCGACTCAATGCCTACGAGTCGGAAGTCATCCGGCGCGAGGCGAGTGCGGCGGGCGCGCATGAGGCCGTCGTCATCAACACGTGCGCGGTAACGTCCGAAGCGGTGCGGCAGGCGCGA
>JAICMO010000190.1 GCA_025929185.1 Pseudolabrys sp. | reverse complement strand
GCCGACGATGATGTCGGGACGCGCGGCGATCACGTCGGCCGGCGTTACGATGCGGTCTTTGGCGTTCTTGCGCGCGGCGATGTCGGGAAACACCTCGATGCCGCCGGCAGCCTCGATCAGTTCGGACACCCAGCCGATGCCCGAGATCATCGGCTCGTCCCATTCCTCGAAATAGACGCGCGGCCGGTGCGGCAAGCGCAGCGCGCGCTCGTGCACGGCATCGACGCGCGCCGCGAGCGAACGCGCGAGCGCGTCCGCTTTCTCGGTCGCGCCGGTGAGCGCGCCGAGCGTGCGGATCATGGCGAGAATGCCGGCGACGTCGCGCTGGTTGAATGCATGCACGGCGACATTGGCGCGGATCAGGTCGGCGACGATGTCGGCCTGCAAGTCGGAAAACGTGAGCACGAGATCGGGCTTGAGCGCGAGAATTTTCGGAATGTCGGCGGAAATGAAGGCCGACACGCGCGGCTTCTCACGCCGCACCTGCGGCGGCCGCACGGCATAGCCGGAGACGCCAACAATGCGTTTGTCCTCGCCGAGAAGATAGAGCGTCTCCACGGTCTCCTCGGTCAGGCAGACGATGCGCGAAGGAGGGAACATGGGAATAGTGTACCCCTTTCGTCATTCCGGGGCGCGGCCGAAAGCCGCGAACCCGGAATCCATAGCCCCGGCGTTCGGAGTATGGATTCCGGGCCCGCTCGCTCGTCGGGCCGCGCTTTGCGCGGCCCTTTGGCTCGCGTCCCGGAATGACAACTAGGAAACCAACTCCACACCGCCGTTTTCCACCACACGCCCGCCTTCGAGCCGCACCACGCGCGTGGCGATGCGCTTCACTTCCGCCGCATCGTGGCTGACATAAATCATCGGCACGCGCGCTTCGTCGCGCAGGCGCTCGAAATAGGGGAGGATTTCGCCCTTGCGCTCGGCGTCAAGCGAGGCGAGCGGCTCGTCGAGCAGCAGCAAGCGCGGCTTCGTCAGCAGCGCGCGGCCGACGGCGACGCGCTGGCGCTCGCCGCCGGATAACTTGCCGGGCCGGCGGTCGAGCAGCGCGCCGATATCGAGCAGGTCGACGATGCGCTTGAACGTCGCCTCATCGCGCGCAAGGCCCGACATCCAGCGGCCGTAATCGAGATTGTGCCGCGCCGAAAGATGCGGAAACAGCCGGCCTTCCTGAAACACATAGCCGATGCGCCGCCGCCACGGCGGCACATCGGTGCGCGTTTTGCTGTCGAACAAGGTGTCGCCGTCAAGCGCAATGCGCCCGCGATCCGGCTCGATCAGCCCGGCGATCATGTTGACGACGGTCGTCTTGCCGGCGCCGGAGCGGCCGAACAGCACGGTCGCGCCGGCCTCGCTGACGAATGTCACGCTGACGGTGAAATCGCCAAGGCTTTTGTCGACCTCGACCGCAAGCATATTACTCTCCGTGCAGCCGAGCGGCGGCGCGGCGCGCGAACCATTCCGACAGGATGAGCGCGCCGAGCGAGATGATGACGGCGACGACGACCAGCTGAAGCGCGAGACGGTCGCCGCCCGGCACTTGCGTCAATGTGTAGATAGCCGCCGAAATGGTCTGCGTCTCGCCCGGAATGTTCGACACGAACGTAATGGTCGCGCCGAATTCGCCGAGCGCCCGCGCAAAGGCGAGCATCATGCCGGCAATCACGCCGGGCAGCGCCAACGGCAGCGTCACGGTAAAGAAAGTCCAGCTCCGGTTTGCGCCGAGCGTTTTGGCCGCCTGCTCGAGCCGCCGGTCAATCGCCTCGATCGACAGCCTGATCGCGCGCACCATCAGCGGAAACGCCATGATCCCGCAGGAAATCGCCGCGCCGGTCCAGCGGAACGAAAACACGATGCCGAAGTGATCGGCGAGGAAGGCGCCCACCGGCGCCTTGCGGCCGAGCGTGATCAGCAGAAGATAACCGGTCACGACCGGCGGCAAAACCAGCGGCAGGTGAACCAGCGCATCGACGAAGGCTTTGCCCCAGAAATTCTTTCGCGCCAGCGCGAATGCAATGGCGATGCCGAACGGCAACGACACCGCCGTCGCCACCACCGCGATCCGCAGCGACAGCAGCACGGCGGTCCATTCCTGGGCGGTGAGGTCAAGCACGATCTCTCTCCGTCATCCTGAGGTGGCCGCGCTCCGCGCGGCCCTCGAAGGATGCACGGCCCAAAAATCCATGCCCGTCATCCACCGATGTCGGGTTTGCCGGACATCGGATTGTAATGAGTGCAAGTCGGCCAAGGTCGACTTGCATGGCTCGGCGCTTCGCGCCTCGTACCTCAGGATGACGGTCATCGCGCGAGGTCAAAATCACGACGTGGTCTTGGGCAAAAAAGTGAATCCGTACTTCTCGAAAATCGCCTTCGCTGCCGGCGTGTGCAGGAAACGCAGATAGGAGTCGACGCCCGCTTTGGCCGTGCTCGCCGTCGCCGCCACCGGATAGATGATCGGCGGATAGGAGCCGCCGGGGAACGTGCCGACAATTTTTACGCCGGGATCGATTTGGGCGTCGGTGCTGTAGACAATGCCGAGCGGCGTTTCGCCGCGCGCGACGAACGCCAGCGCCGCGCGCACGTTCTCCGCCTGCGCCAGTTTCGGTTCGGCGGCAGCCCATGCGCCGAGCGAGGTCAGCGCCGCCTTGGCATAGCGGCCGGCGGGCACGGCCTTCACGTCAGCGACGGCGATGCGACCGCTTCCCGCAAGCTTGGCGATGTCGAAACCCTTGGCGATCGTCACGTTGCCGAGCTTGGAATCCATCGGTGCGACCAGCACCAGCTTGTTGCCGAGCAGATCGCTGCGCGTCGCCGTCTCGATGAGCTTGTGCTCGGCGGCATAATCCATCCATTTCACGTCGGCGGAAATGAACACATCGGCAGGCGCGCCTTGCTCGATCTGCTTGGCGAGCGCGGAGGTCGCGGCGTAGCTCGCCACGACCTTGGTGCCGCTCTGCTTACTGAAAGCGGCGTCGAACTCGTCAAGCGCATTCTTGAGCGAGGCCGCCGCGAACACGGTGAGCGTTTCTTGCGCAGCGGCAAAATGCGGCGCCGCAAGCACGGTAACGAATGCAAGAATCGTGATGAGCCGTTTGAACATGCGGTTCTCCTTGGACGTCTTGCGACGCCGGCCGTCAATCGGAATGGGAGTTGACCAAGGTTCGGAACCGCCGTTCCGGGCAGCGTGGCGCATGCGCAATGCACCACAGGTCGAAGGGAATGTAACAAGCCGGAACCGCATTGCAACGGCCGGATCGCCTGCGGCCATAGCGTGGAAAGCTGCGGGGGCTCTTGACCTTGTTTCTTGATAGGACTATATTCCCACATATCAGGATGACACCACAAGCCACATCATGTAGTAATCAGGGCGCTTCCGGTGATTTGCCGGAAGCTGGCGCGCCCGAGGTTACGACTGAGATGGTGGATGCTGGTCTTGCCGTCTTGTACGACAGCGGCGCAGTTGAGCATCCGATGCAGGACATAGACAGGAACCTTATCCGCTGGATTTTTGTGGCGATGATTCGTAAATCTCAAGCATCGTCATAGCCAATTCCATTAGTTTTTTTGCTATGTCTACCGTCTGTTCAGTGAATTCCAGAACTTCGTCTATGCCGAGAGGACGAAGCTTTTTAGACTTTTGCCGTGTATCAAACTGAGCTGGTTTCAATCTCGTTTTTCCTAGCTTTAATTCGGTATATCCTTCTACTTTCAAGGCGTGATGAGCGAGACTGTCACGTTGATCTTTAATCCTCCTGAGTCGCTCGCTGGCCTTATTCCATTTTGGCTTTAAGAATGCGAATTTTTCATCCATCGCGAAAAGTTCATCGATAATCATCAGCCATACGCTAAAATTGATAATGTGATAGAAAACGAGGCCGGCTCTTGGCGCAGTTGTTCGCAACAGAAGCGTGCCTATCGCGACGATAGTTTCTTCCATATCTGCCCATGCAGATAGCGCCATTCCGACTGTAAGATACAGAACCCGTTTTTCGGAATTTTCCGATTCAACGGTGAGTTTTTGAAAGTCTTGGATCATCTCGTGAATGGCTTTGCGAGGATTGCCAAGAGCTTTTATGCCAGCTTGGAGACCTTTAAGAGCTCCGCGGAGTTGTCTTATGAAACGTCGGAAATCTGAACCCATGGATTACTCCGATGAAGAAGCCAAGAGACGCATGGAAGCTGCGTTGCGCGGCGCTCGCATTGCGGGGCACAAGCAAATGAGTGAGATCACGCCCAAGCATAAAGTTGACAGGCCGGCGTCAAAGCGAAGAAAAGCAAAGAAGCGAGGATCGCGTTAACGATCCCCGCCTCCATGTTTACATCAGGGCGTGAATAATTGCCGCGATGCCGAATAGGCAAAGCGCAATGTTGACCCTGATATCAACGGTGAACCGAGGTTTCATTGATGAAGCCCTCGGGCCACGCCGGCGCAGCCCAAAAGGGTTGCGTTCAACGTCCTGCCAAACGAATAAGCCGTCGTTTGCAGGTTCATCGGCCCACCATTGGCGTCCTAGAACCGCCGCCGGTGACCCCGTGTCGCGTCCCTAATCCTGCTTTCGTCCAGCCTTGCGGACGTGCGTAGAGGCTCACAAGAATTGGGCACGGGCTTCTGGCGTATCCATTCGGGGTCGGCGTTGCGAGCGCCGATCCGGCCGGGGCCAGCAATTACAATGGTGGGCCGAATCGCTTCTCAGAGTCGAGTCACTAATCCACAGGCTTTCGTGACTGCCAGTAGCGCACGAATTTGGGCTTCGGCTTTTTGGGTGGATGAAGCCGCCGCCATCGCATGAACCGTTGAACGGCTATTCTGAAATCGGGCTTAGTGAGGCCCCCGATACGTGAGGCGCTTACCGGAAGCGTTTTTCACGGCAAGCACCGCACGTTCGCCATCTTCAATGCCAAGGGCTGAGCGGTGATTGTAACGGAAATCGTATTCGGCCAAGTACCGATGCAAATGCTTTTCGCTGCAATGTTGGTACACGCCGCGCATACCGCGCTTGAAGATCGAAAAGTAACCCTCGGCTGAATTGGTGTGCACGTCGCCGCGCACGTATTCGCCGCTTGAATGGTGCACGGTTTCGTGGGCAGCGAACAGCGCACCGATCTCGGGGTAGAGGCGGCTTTCGTCAGTATGCAGGCGGCTCTCGCGGGCGATGTTATCGGCCACGATCTTGCCAACCGTATGCTTGTCGGCATGGGCGACGTGGAACGTGCGCACCTTGCCGCCGCGCTCGACTAGCGCGACAACCGGACGGTTATTCTTGAAGTGACCGCGTTTCGTATAGGGCGTGGAACGCGGCTTAAGCAGCTTGGGTGCTTTCTTCGGGCCGTAATAGGTTTCATCGGCTTCCACGATCTTGCCGGTGCCACCAAGCGGCTCTAAGCCCCCGTCACGCATGGCCTCACGGATACGATGCGCCATGAACCAAGCGGCCTCGTAACCGATATCGAGCGTCCTATGCAGTTGGTGGGCGGAGACGCCTTTCTTGCTGCTGCACATCAGGTGGAAGGCTTGCAGCCACTTGTGCAGCTTGATCTTTGACCGCTCCATGACGGTTTTCATGGTGACGGAGAAATCCTTGCGGCATTCGGCTTCCGCGCAGCGATAGACGCCGGGGCGCTTGGTGGCATAGGCATGGTTGACCGTGCCGCAATGCGGGCAGATGGGGCCATCCGGCCACATCACGCCTTCAAGATAGGCGCGGGCTGCGTTTTCGTCGTGAAAGTGGGCTTCGCTGAAACGGTCCATTGGCTCTCTCCAATGGTCCTAATACAGCATATTGGGCCGGTGGTGTCAACCGGATAATTTGGAATATAGTCGCATTTATATACTTGACAAAAGTAGCCGGATGAGCGATAAACGGGGCATAGGAGTTGCCCATGGCCAAGCTCGCCACATTCCAGAACCCCATCTTTCAGAACGAAACTAAGGCCCGCGAAGCCCTAGAGGCCGTGCGCTGGCCCGATGGGCCTATCTGTCCCCATTGCGGCAATTCCGACCTCGACAAGATCGCCAAGGTGGAAGGCAAGAAGCAGTCACACCGTCCCGGCCTGTTCTATTGCAACGAGTGCAGGGGTCAGTTCACCGTCACGGTCGGTACCGTGTTT
>JAICMO010000095.1 GCA_025929185.1 Pseudolabrys sp. | reverse complement strand
GGTGAACGGCGCACGCACTACGAATCCGCGCTATGGCACGGCGAACGGACGCACGCGCGGGCGGGGCTTCATGCAACACGACCTGCGGAAGGCCACAAAAATGATTCCGTTGCTGCGCGTTCGAGGAGCAGCGGGCATTAAGCCCCAGGATGATCGGCCACCCCGACGTGGTGTCGGTAAACCATTTCCCACCCCTTCCAGCCGGTAAACAAGAGGATCAACACGACCACAAGGGACATGATCAGTCCGCCCGGAATAATGGACGAACTTCCATAGGCGTAGCGCGAATACCAATTGTAGATTTCGATGAGCACGGCGACGATGTTGCCTCCGGCATGCAACCAGGCGTCCGTTAAATTCCGAATTTGAACATCGCCAAAAACGTCGATCAGACCCATTACAGCGGCGAGCGCCGCCATAACCAGCCCGGCGCCGAGCAACCATACCGTCGCCGTGGCCCACGGTTCCGAACGCGTTTGCCAGAAAACAAGGTCGCAAACGAATGTCGAGACGAAGAATGCAATCGGAAACGGAATCAGCATCGGATGGATGGGGTGACCGGCAATTTGTGCAGTACTTTTCGGGTTGATCATTGAAAACCTCCAATGAGAGCAAACCCATGAAACTCGGATTGACCGCTGCTAGTTCCAAGCATGCGCAAGACAACAAGCAGCGACTACCCTTTTACCTCAAGGCGCTGTCCAGGAAATTCCGTCCCTCGCGATCTTCGACTTCGACGATCCAAAGGTCGGGATCGAATTTTATTTCGCGCCCGAGCCTGGACTCGATGTCGGCTTCTGCAACGCCTTGCTCGTTCCCGAGGACCACCGCAAAGAGCCGGTCCGCCGGCTGCGCGTCGTCAAAGGCGCTTTGCGGCGCCGGACCATAAAGTGTGGCCGTGCCATCAAGCCTGCTTACTTTGATGAAAATCGCGCCTGCCTCTTCGGCGCCCCGCCGACGCACGGCAGCGAACGCTCCTTCGATGTTGCAGCGGCGCAGATAGGCCGCAATCCAAATGCCGGATTTCAGACGCATCGGTCTTTGCTAGCACGACCGTCGAAGCGCTTCTAATTACTCCAGGGGCCGACCGGTTACCGCCGCAAGCTCGCGCACGACCTGATCGGAGATTTTGCCGGTTATCGGCAGGCGGCGGTCGCGTTCAAATTTTTCAATCGCTTGCGCAGTTTCAGGGCTGAAAACTCCGGTGGGCTTGATTTGCCCGTAGCCAAAATCGGCAAGCGCCCGCTGAATGGCGAGAACACGCTTTGAAGGCGCAAGCAACTTCGCGATCGGATCGCCGCGCGGCACCGATTGGGTCGTGTTCGTCGCCTTGGCCTTCGATGCCGAAATCTCGCGAAGCATCTCTTCGTCCGCCTCGATCTCGCCCTTTACACCGGCCACCTGCGCGAAATCGCGCAATGCCGAATCGGTCTTCGCGCCCAAGAGGCCGTCGATTGCGCCATCGTAAAACCCTCGCTGCGCAAGTGCGCGCTGAATATCGCCGATGACCTGATTGCGGCTGCGCCGCCCGGTAGGCGCCGAAGCGGCCGGCGCTTCCGTCTCGACCGAGCGCGGCTGCTTTGCTGCGGCATGCGATGCCAATTTCGTTGGGCGATGGGTGGTGAATATTGGAGCAGGATGCGGACCGTGCTGCAAAAAGAGCGCATTGAAAAAAATGATGGTGGTTGCAACCGCGCCCATAAAGAGGGCGATCGCCTCGCGCGGATATTCGCCAACGAGCGCAGCGACACCGGCTGCACGGCTGTCACGCTTTCGGCTGCTACGACGTTCTTTGTTACGCACTTTTCTTTACCTGATCGTTGGATGAACTGAATTCTTTCACACGCCTGCCTATCTGGGCGAAGTCGATTGGTTTTGGGGCCGATCGATTCGCTCGCTCGAGCGGCAGCCGCACGGTTACAAGCGTGCCCTCGCCGGGCCTGCTGCGAATATCCACGATGCCATCGTGCAATCGCACGAGCCCCCTGACGATTGAAAGCCCAAGGCCTGTGCCGTCAGGCCTGCGGTCGTACGAACCGCGCGCTTGGTAAAAGGCCTCACCGATTCGCGACAGATCCTCCTCGTCGATGCCGATGCCGCTATCCTGGACCGTGAGAACAAGATTTCCGCTCTCGGAAGACGCGCCAACGGTCACCCGACCGCCACGCGGCGTAAATTTGATGGCGTTGGAAACGAGATTGATCAGGATTTGATCCACTGCACGGCGGTCGGCCAGAATCTCCGGCAAATCATCGGCCATGCGCGTCCTCAGTTCGATGCCGCATTCATGGGCCTTGAGCGCGAGAATGTCGCAGCAAGTCGAAACGGCAAGCGCGGGCGCGACGGGCTCGGGCGCGATCTCGAAATCGGCGGCTTCGATTCGCGACATGTCGAGAATGCCGTTGACGACCGACAGAAGATGGCGCCCGGAATCGTTGATCAGACTCGCATACTCGCGCCGGCGGTCGGCATCGAGCGTCAAAGATTCGCTACCGAGCATGTCCGAGAATCCGATGATCGCATTGAGTGGCGTGCGCAGCTCGTGGCTCACCGCGGCAAGAAACTGCGTCTTGCTCGCATTGGCGCGCTCGGCATCCGCGCGCGCGATTTGCAGCGCCTCTTCACGGCGCTTGCGCTCGCCGATATCGCGAAGCACGGCAGTTATATCGTCGCGCTTTCCGCTTTGACCGATTGGCTGGCAACGCATTTCAACCCAAGTGAAATGGCCGGGTGTCTGCTCGCCGCCGCTGCGGACGCGGAATTCAGCCGAGCGGCTCTGGCCATTGGTTGCCGTTTCCGAGAGCGCGGTGAGATAGGCCGGCCGGTCGGCGACATGAACGCGATCAAACAGCCGATGCCCGAGCAACTCGGCCGGCGGAACGCCAAACAGCGATTCCGCGGAGGGAGAGATGTAAGCAACGCCGCCATTGCGGCCGTGTCTTATGACGATATCCGCGGTATGACCGGCCAGCAGCCGAAAACGATCGGCCTCGGCAGACAGCAATGCCGTGCTCGTGCGCACGAGCGAGCCGACGGCGAGCGCAAGAGCCGTTGCAAATAACGCAAGGATGATGCCGAGCGCGGCAGCGGAGCCCTGCGCATTTTCGATCAAAGGCGGCGGGATGAGCGACAGCGCCGTTGCCGTCAGCAGCAGCGTCGTGCACGCAAGCGTAAATGCCAAGGTGAACGCGATGAGGCGGCGAGAGGCCGACAAGGCGGCCTCGAACGGGACGACCGCAAGCCAAACCGCGGCGTACGAATTGATGCCGCCCGTCCACCATGCCGCGGCGGTTACTAAAGTGCCGATCGACAAGGTCGACAGAATTTGCGCGCCTTCGAGGCGCCCGGTGCGCGATAGAAAATATGAGATCGAGATCGGCATAACCAACCAGCCGAATGTCGCCACATCGAGCGCACCCGGCGTCCCGCGCAGCACGAGATAGATTGGAAATCCAGCGAGTGCGGCAAAGCTGCCGAGCAAGCGAGGCCCGATGAACGCACGATGGCGCGCCGCCGTCAGCGCATCCGCTCGCGCCGAGGGATGCACCAACGCATCGACATAGCTCCACACCGACGCGAGCAAACTCACCGTCCCTGTATCGCGTCTCACTCGGCAAAGCAGACGCGGCCCCTTGTCGGGCGGAATCTAGGCTGCGGCGGCTTAAGCGAACGCTAAAGGCGCAAGACCGGGTGGCAGCGCATTGGCCAAATGCCTGCATCTTCGCGAGCGGCATCTGCGCCAATCGGTGGCCATGGTGAAATTTCGGTTGTCAAATTTTGCAGATCGACGGAGTTTTTCCGGCGGAAAGCACGGGCGCGCCGGCTGGGCCGTGTCGCGCGACCAAGACAAAAACCAGGTCCGCCAAGCGCTTGGCTTGGTAAATTTTGGGTGAAGCTTGAATTTCAAATTTTCCGAAAAATTGCCGCGTATTTTGCCAAAAATATCGGCGCAATTCGAACGACAGCTTTAGTCCTGTCTGCTAGCTTTTGCATTAAAGGCGGCGGAACGGCTGCCGGGGATAGTGGGACAACGGTCATGTTCTTTCTGTTGCGCATGGCGTTTTGGCTCGGCGTCGTCTGCGTGCTGCTTCCGAGCGGATCGAAGACGACGGCGCCAACCGAGCGGGTCAATACCGCGGAGGCCGTGACAGCCGCGAGCGCTGCTGTATCCGACGTGCGAGGATTCTGCGGACGCCAGCCCGATGCTTGCGAGGTCGGCGGCAAGATCGCGGTCGCCGTCACGCAAAAGGCGGAGGCGGGCGCGCGCACGCTCTACCAGTTCTTTGCGACGAAGCTCGCCGAAAATAGAGCCGCGACCGACAAAACGGTGACCGGCTCAGTGCAGGGCCAGCACACGCTGACGCAGGCCGATCTGGCGCCGGCATGGCACGCAGCGGTTCCGTTGCCGCCGCGACGGCAGAAAGCGAACGACGGTCCGTCCGCCTAGGCCTATACTTGCGCCCAGGTGCTCCGCACCTCTGGTTTGGCCATCGCCGGCTTCACCCCTATATAGAAGAGGGAGCGCCGGGCTTTCGCCAATGACGATCGACGAGATCATCGAGAATTTCGCGCTGCTCGATCAGTGGGACGATCGCTATCGCTATGTGATCGAGCTCGGCCGCACATTAAAGCCGCTGCCGGAAAGCGCCCACGTCGAAGCCAATAAGGTGCAGGGCTGCGCGAGTCAGGTCTGGCTCGTCACGCATGTGAAGCCGGACGGCGCGGGCGGTCCCGTGCTCCAATTCGACGGCGACAGCGACGCCCACATCGTGCGCGGGCTGATCGCTATCCTGTTTGCGCTTTATTCCGGCAAGGACGCACGCGAAATTCTGTCAATCGACGCCGAGTCCATCTTCACGCACCTGGGGCTGCGCGAAAATCTGACGCCGCAGCGGTCTAACGGTCTGCGCTCGATGGTGGAGCGTATCCGCGCCGAGGCCCGCGCCGCGCTCGCAACCGCCGCCTGATCTCAACTTTCGTCGCCCTCGGCAACGATGAAAGTCTCGCCCGCGGCGAGCCAGGTACGCACCGCCGCACGCGCCGGACCCTTGGCCTGGGCCTCGAAACCATAGTGACGCGCGAGGCGGTCGAGCGCGAGTTGCAGGACAATTTTGGCCGACCGCGCCGGCCACGCCCGCGCACGTTCGACTTCGTCGAGCCCTTTAAGGAAGCAGCATACATCGAGCAGAAGCCCTGCAAATTCCGGTCCTGTGGCATCGAGGGCGCGACGAACACGTTGGCGCGCCGCTATCATCGTTTCGGTGAACGCTGCGGCACCTTGACCGCCTTCGTGCCGAACGGCGCCGACCGGATTTGACCAGTTCGACGTGGTGTTCGGCATCATACCAGCACAGGTGAAGTCGTTGCGAAGACGTTCACCCGCCTGCAGCTGGTGCGGCGCGATGAGCGGGCGTCCGTCGCGTCCGCGTCGGCGCGCGAGCCACGCCAACGGACTTTCCGCTTCGTCGATCGTGACGAGGGCCGAACCGTTGCCGGTTTGGACATGCCCACGTGAAACGTCGAGGTGCCGCCTGCGGAACGTGTCGATTGACGGACCTTTTGTCTCCGCGGCGCCGGAGTTCCGCTTCTGAACGCCGCTCATAGCTGAAAGTCCGATCTAAACATCGCATCCGCGGTTTTTGCGACGCGCCAATCGGTTTGCGCGGACAAAATAATTTGCCGGAACGGTGCGCCTGGCTTTTTGTGCGTCTGAAGAAGCATGAGCGACGATCTCCTATAGGAATTATTCCCTACACCGGATCGCCGCGCGAGTCCAGAGGTCCCGCGCGGATAGATTAAGTGCATTCAGCTAAGCGGCTGATGCGACTTTAGATTGCCAGGGGGGAATCAGCAGGACCGAATTCCGCAGAAGATTTTTTGCCGGCCGGTCCTACAACAGCTGTGGACCAGACTGATCACTTGGAACGGCGGCGGCGCTGTTGGCCAAGGCCCATTTGCTTTGCCAACTGCGACCGCGCGGCAGCGTAGTTGGGAGCGACCATCGGGTAATCCGCGCCGAGACCCCATTTGTCGCGATACTGCTCTGGCGTCATGTTATATTGGGTCCGCAAATGGCGCTTGAGCGACTTGAATTTTTTGCCGTCTTCCAAGCACACGATGTAGTCCGGCGCGATCGATTTCTTCACGGATACCGCAGGCTTGAGCGGCTCCGCAGGGGCCTCGGTCGAACCTCCGGATATGCGTGAGAGCGCCGCGTGCACCTGGTTGATGAGAGCGGGAATCTCGCTCGCCGTCACGGTGTTGTTGCTGACATAGGCGGACACAATCTCCGCCGTCAGTTCCATAAAATTGCCATTCCCCGGATTGTCGCCCATTGGATATTCCCTCACGCCCTCGGGCATCGGCGGCCTGACGTAGGCCTAAGCGGGGCGAATATAGAGCCACAGTATTTGAAGAAATACTATGATGCGCTTCCGCAGGTCGCAAGTACAAGTGGGACTCTATTCTTTTAGATTATAGCAAAAGCTGGGGATACGCGCGGACTCGAACCGAGGAGCGGTGCCCAGCATCGCGGCACTCTCCGGCGGAGGCAAAGGGGCTAATGCTTTTCAAGATAACTGCGCAGTTCGTTGATCGAGGCGAAACGAAGCTTTCCGTCCGGCAACTCGGCTTCGATTGAACCGTCGACATAGAGCGTATAGCCCATTCCATCGACAACACCGGACTTGAGGATCGCGACGGTGCGGCGCTCGCCGGGTGCGGACGCGGACCGCGCAGAGCCTGAATCGGTAACGGGGGGCGAATCGGCCGGCTTGGGGGCGCGATCGGCTTCCGGCGCGGCGCCATATGGCTCTTCACGCGTGGCGGCCTTAGCCGAGCGTCTCTCCGCCGGCCACATCGCATCGAAAAACGTCGATTGCGGCTGACGGCCGGACGGCGTTAGCGGTCGCCAATCTCCGCCGTGCTCGCGATTTTCGGTTGTCTCGGCCTCCGTATGCGCATCATCGGCGGGCTCGCGCGCCGTTGAGCCGGGCGTTTGCTTGGTTTCGGCGGGGGTCTCCATAGGCTCCTGGGCGAGTGGTGGCGCCGAGACCTCTTGCGAGGACAGGGATGCCCTCGCGTCCTCAGAGAACGTTGGAGGCTCATCCGGATTGCGCAACGTGGGAATGGAATGGTTGAGATTTTCATCGGCCGGCAGACCCGCGGCTATAGAGGCTTCGCTGTCGGCAGCCGAGGCGTCGAACGGCCGCCGTTCGGAGCGCGGGCGGGGCGGAAACGAAGCGCGGCTAACGCGCGCGCCCGCCGCCACGTGTGGCTCAAACGCCTCCGATGGGCGAGCGGACCTCATCGGCCGCGCCGCGAGCGCATCCATGATGCGCTGGAGGTGAACGACCGCGAAACCGATACCACCGAGGAGGAGGCCGCCGACCACCGCAATAACGCCGTCCGTGATGAGCGTGTCGCCAAAGCTGAATTCTTTGACCGGAATGCCGTAGGCGATCATTGCAGCGCCAGCGGCAATACAGATGAGGCTGCACAAAAATAATAAGATCAACATGCGTTCTGCTAACCGTTGTTGAGCTTCACCGCGGCGGCAAGCCCGCTAAGGCTTTGCGGCTATTCGGTATTCTCCAGAAGCGACAATACCAGCGCCAGCGGTGCAATCAAACTGCCGATCCAGCCCCTCGTGCCTCATTAAAGCCTGTTCGGACCGGCAATCTGGCCTGCACAAGGCAAAGCGTTGCCCGCGCAGCGATCACCGCGTAATTAGATGGAACTCGCCAGGGACATGTCGGTTTCACCGGCAAGGGCCCGATTTCAAAAACGGTATTTGCCGACCGAGGAGGATCCCGATGTCTTTCACGTTGCCTGAGCTGCCATACGCCCACGACGCCTTGGCACCGTATATGTCGCGCGAAACGCTCGAATACCATCATGACAAACACCACAAAGCCTATGTCGATAACGGCAACAAGCTCCTGCAAGGCTCGGGGCTCGAAGGAAAATCGCTCGAAGAGATCGTGCGGGGCTCCTTTGGCAAGAACGCGGGACTCTTTAACAACGCCGGCCAGCATTACAATCACCTGCATTTCTGGCAATGGATGAAGCCGAACGGCGGCGGCGACAAGATTCCTGCTGCTCTGGAAAAAAAGATAGTTGCCGATTTGGGTTCGGTCGCGAAAATGAAGGAAGACTTCATCCAGGCCGGTACGACCCAATTCGGCTCGGGCTGGTGCTGGTTGGCGGTGAAAGACGGGAAAATCACCGTAACGAAGACCGCTAACGGCGAAAATCCGCTGGTGCACGGCGGAAAGCCGATCCTCGGCTGCGACGTGTGGGAGCACTCTTACTACATCGATTATCGCAACCGGCGGCCGGACTATCTCAAGGCGTTTGTCGACCATCTGATCAACTGGGAACACGTCGAGCAGATGTTTACGGCTGCAATGAAGTAGGTCGATCTGCTCCCAAACGACGACAAGAAGACGCGGCCGGCCTTCTGGGCCGACCGCGTTGTTGTTCTTACCTTCGTCGTTGTGGCGGCGATCGCGGCGCTCACTTTTCGCGATTATGGCCTCGGCTGGGACGACTTCACCCACTCGCAATACGGCGATCTATTGCTCAAGCTCTACGGCTCGGGCTTTTCCGACACGCGGGCGCTGTCTTTCGTCAATCTGTACAAATATGGCGGCGGCTTCGATATGGCCGCCGCACTCGCAGCCAAGATTCTGCCGTTCGGCCTGTTCGAGACGCGCCGGCTGGTCGGCGCCGCGATCGGCCTTGTCGGACTTCTCGCCACGTTCAGGCTTGCGCGCCGCATGGGTGGACCGCTTGCGGGCTTGATCGCGCTGCTGCTGCTGGTGACGTGTCCGCTCTATTACGGCCACATGTTCATCAATGCGAAGGATGCGCCGTTTGCGGCGGCCATGGCCGTCATGCTGCTCGGCTTCGCGCGCGCCGTTCATGCGTACCCCGAACCGGACGCGCGCGCGGTCGCCCTCGCCGGCGTCGGCCTCGGTCTTGCATTCGGCTCGCGCATTCTGGCGGTTGTTGCAGCTCCGTATGTCTTCTTTGCATTGCTGTTGATCGTAATTGTAGAGAGCCGCGCGAGCGGCTGGCGTGAGGCGGCAGCGCGCTTCGGTCGGTTCGTTGTGGCGACGCTGCCGGCGCTCGCGCTGGGTTACCTCATCATGGGACTGCTATGGCCATGGTCGATCGTCTCGCCGCTTAACCCGATTTATGCAACCGAATACTTCGACAAATTCTTCGAAAAGCCCTGGAAGGAGCTTTACGAAGGCGCCTTGATTTCGGTGCCGGACATGCCGGCGAGTTACCTGCCGCATCTGTTCGCGCTGAAGCTCCCGGAGATCATGCTGGTGCTCGGCGTTGCCGGCGCAATCGGCGCATTTCTTGCTGCGGCGCGGCCAAGCATTCCTGTCAATCGCCGTGCCGGTTTACTCGCGGTCGCGCTTGCGGCCGTCACGCCAATCATCATCGCCATAATCGCGCGGCCCGCGCTCTACAACGGCTTGCGCCATTTCGTCTTTGTCGTGCCGCCGTTTGCGGTGCTCGGCGGGCTTGCCGGCGCCTGGATTTTCGACAAGGCGCGGCAATACGGCAACGGCACGTTGGCGGCGCTCTCCGCTGTCTTTGTCGCCGGCATCGCACTGCCGGTGAGCGACATGATCCAACTGCATCCTTACGAATACACGGCGTTCAACTGGGCGTCGGGCGGCGTGCGCGCGGCGCGCGACAAATACATGCTCGATTATTGGGGACTTGCTTTCAAGCAGGCCGCCAACGCGTTGCGCGCCGGACTTGCCTCAAAACATGAGAACCCACCCACGGGAAGACGCTGGGTGGTCGCAATCTGCGGACCGCAGTCGGCGGCCGAAGTCGAACTCGGCCCGCAATTTGAAACCACATGGGATGAGAAGAAAGCGGATTTCGCCATGGAGCTCGGCACGTTTTACTGCCGGCCTCTGCAAGCGCCGCTCCTGGTCAATATCGAGCGCGAAGGCGTGAGCTACGCGCGCGCCTACGACCTGCGCGGCCGATCGATGCCGAACTTGTTGACGGTGCCACCGCCGCAATAGGAAATTTCCGGTTGCAGTTCGCTGCACTGGTCGTTGCCGGGCTTGACCCGGCAATCCATCGTCCTGAAGAAAATTTTTCCTTTTGATGGATGCGCGGGTCAAGCCCGCGCATGACGACTCAAGTGGCAGTTCTCGAGCGCGCGAGCGCCCGCTCGGCTTGCGCGACGATGCCGCCGATGATGTCGCCTGCTGGCCGCACGTCGTGGATCAATCCGGCTGCCTCGCCGACGAACACGCCCGTATTGTCGATGTCGCCCGCTTGCCAGGCGCGCGAATAGCGGTCGAGCTCGTGTGCGGCGTTCTCCGCCGAGGCGAGTGCGGCCTCGCGCCCGTGCCAGTCGTCGACGAAACGGTTCTTCATCACGCGCGCGGTGAATTCCGCCGGCCATTCCTTCTTGCGTACGATATCGACGACGCTGGTGCGGATCGTGGCGTCACCGTCGGCGCCGACCGCCGCCTGCTGAAAGCGTTCCGGCACGATCGCTTCCTTGCTCGCCCAGAAGCGCGAGCCGACGAGCACGCCGTCGGCGCCAAGCATCAGCGCCGCCGCAAGCCCACGTCCGTCGGCGACGCCGCCGGCGGCGACCAGCAAGGTTTCCGGCGCGACTCTCGCCAGGTAATCGGCAATTTCAGGGACAAGCGTAAAGGTCGCGCGCAACGAGCCGTGACCGCCGGCTTCGGCGCCCTGCGCGACAATGATATCGGCGCCCGCGTCAACCGCTTCGCGGGCATGCTTCATCGCCTGCACCTGACAGATCAGCAGCGCGTGAGCGGCCTTGATCGCCGGCGCAAATGGCATGGGATCTCCGAACGACAACATGATCGCAGCCGGCGCATGCGCGAGCACGGCATCGAGGACGCGCGGATGCCGCGCCAACGACCATGTGATAAAGCCGCAGCCGACGCGCGCGTTTCCGGCCGCCGCGAATTCGCGCTCGAGCCAGTCCGGCTCGCCATAACCACCGCCGATGATCCCGAAGCCGCCGGCCGCTGTTACAGCCGCCGCAAGCGTCCCGCCGGCGGCAAATGCCATCGGCGCCGAGATGATCGGATGTTCGATGCCGAGCTTTTGCGTGAGCCGCGTCGTCAAAGCCATGACAATTATCCGTGCGCAAATTCCCAGTAGAGCGCGCGCGCCTTGCGATAAAGCGGGCTCGGTTGCAATGAGCGCTCGCCGATGCGGGTGCACGGCAAAATTTTGATGTAGTTGCCGGACTGAAAAATCTCGTCGGCGCTCTCGAAATCGCCGTAGCGCAGCGTGGTCTCGACCACGTCGACGCCGGCACCGCGTAACAGTTTGATGATCCGCTGGCGCGTGATGCCGTTGAGGAACGTGCCGTTCGGCGCCGGCGTGTAGACGACGCCGTCCTTGGCCATGAACACGTTGGCGGTAGCGAGCTCGGCTACGTTGCCGAGCATGTCGCAGACAATCGCATTATCGAAGCCGCGCGAGCGCGCTTCGGTAATGGCGCGCGCATTGTTCGGATAGAGGCAACCGGCCTTGGCGTCGGTCGGCATGCTTTCGATCGTCGGGCGGCGAAACGGCGAGAGCGTGAGCGAAAATCCGTCCGGCGCGCGCATCGGCGCTTCGTAAATGGACAGGCACCATCTGGTCGATTCCGGATCGGGCGCGATAAGGAACGCACCGCCTTGCTCCGCCCAATACATCGGGCGGATGTATAGTGCTGCGTTACTGTCGAAGCGTTTGTTCCCGTCGGCGCAAAGCTCGAGCCATTCCTCGACAGAGACCGTCGGCTTGAGCAGCATCGTCTTGGCGGAGGCGTTTACGCGCGCGCAATGGAGATCGAGATCGGGTGACACACCCTCGAACGTGCGCGCGCCGTCGAACACGACGGAGCAAAGCCAGGCGGCATGTGTGCGCACACCCATGATCGGCAGATTGCCCTCGTGCCAATCGCCCTCGTAAAAGGTCCACGTTCTGGACCACTTTGCCGCCATTTCAATTCTCCAGCCTGATCAATCCTCGGGCTTGACGCGCGGAGGCATCCGGCGTTTCCACTTGCGTCACGCACATCATGGATTGCCGGGTCAAGCCCGGCAATGACCAATTGGAGAACCCATGGCCGTTTTCGTTTTCGATGCTTACGGCACGCTCTTCGACGTGCACGCCGCGATCGCCCGCTTTCGCAGCGAAGCAGGCCCTGGTGCCGACCGGATGTCGGAAATCTGGCGCGCGAAACAGCTCGAATATAGCTGGACGCTCACGCTGCTCGGCCGCTACGCCGATTTCTGGACATTGACGGAACGTGCGCTCGATTATGCGCTTGCCCGCGTGCCGAGCGTCGATAAAGCGCTCAGGCCGAAGCTGCTCGACGCCTATTTCAAGCTCGATGCCTTTCCCGACGCCCGCGCTGCGCTACGCGCGCTCAAGGACAAAGGTCACAAGACCGGCGTCCTGTCGAACGGCTCGCCCGCCATGCTCAACGGCGCGGTCGATGCGGCCGGCATTCGTGGCGACCTCGATCATGTGCTTTCCGTCGATGTGCTGAAAATGTTCAAGCCGCGGCCCGAAGTTTATATGCTGGTTACGGATCACTTTAAATGCAAAGCAAACGACGTGACGTTCGTGTCATCCAACCGCTGGGATGTGGCCGCCGGTATTGCCGTCGGTTTCACGAGCTTCTGGATCAACCGCAGCAAGATGCCGAACGAGTATGCCGATCTCGCACCAAAAAAGACTCTCAACAATTTGACCGATTTGATCTGAGTTCCGCGCCAGGCCTCGCAGGGAACCGGAACCACGCGCGCGCAATGCGGTTGGTTGCCGGTAAAACCATGGAGGCCAGCAATGAAGTTCAATCTCGCGATCATTACGGGCGCCGCGCTATTGCTGTCGGCCGGCGTCGCTTCCGCCCAGACCACGGTGATCGAAACGACCGGCGCCGCGGTGCCCGATGACGTAGTGACTTACGTCGAACGTGAGCGCGTTCCGTCGGTCGCGGTCGACGGCGAAATCGTCGTCGGTTATCCGGTGCCGAGAACCGTCGAGTTGCGGCCGATTCCGAGCAATCGTCACTTCAGCTATGCGATCATCAACGACCGGCGCGTGATTGTGGAGCCGGAGACCCGCCGCGTCATTCGCGTCATCGAATAACGGCTCGCGTACAACAATCCGAACGCCGCCTCGCCTGCAAAGCCGCGGCGGCGTTCGTATTTTTGCCACTGCCATTTCGTAGGCGGCGTCGGTCCTCGGCCTCTGGCGGGGCCTTTGCTGCCCCGCTATATCCCGTTCATACAAGATCCGAAAAATCATTCATGCAATCGGTCATCTCCGTTTCAAATCTTTCAAAGACCTATGCCTCGGGGTTCAAGGCGCTGAAGGCAATCAATCTTGATATCCGCCGCGGCGAAATCTTCGCACTCCTTGGGCCGAATGGCGCGGGCAAAACGACGCTGATCGGGATCATCTGCGGAATCCTGGTGCCGAGCGAAGGGCGCGTCACTGTCAACGGCCACGACATCATCAAAAACTATCGGGCCGCCCGCTCGCGCATCGGGCTCGTCCCGCAGGAGCTGACGACCGATGCTTTTGAAACGGTCTGGGCGACCGTGAGATTCAGCCGCGGCCTGTTCGGAAAGCCGCGCGATGACGCGCATATCGAAAAGGTTCTGCGCGACCTCTCATTGTGGGACCGCAAGGATTCGAAGATCATGACGCTTTCCGGCGGCATGAAGCGGCGCGTCATGATCGCCAAGGCG
>JAICMO010000270.1 GCA_025929185.1 Pseudolabrys sp. | reverse complement strand
GTGGACGTTTGGGAGAAACATGGCGGCAATGCCGCGGCCATGCAGAAGGCGGAGATTTCTTCATTCGCCAATCTGCTGGTCGGCGACACCGCGCAAAATCTTGTGCGCGTGTTCTTCCTGCGCAACAAACTCAAGAGCCTTGCCGGCGGCAAATGGGAAGGCCGTCATGTGCACGTGATCGGCGCCGGCGCAATGGGCGGCGATATCGCGGCCTGGTGCGCCTGGCACGGCTTCACCGTCAGCCTCGCGGACATGAAGGCCGAGCCGCTTGCCGGCGCGATCAAGCGGGCGGCCGAGCTTTACGGCAAGATCGGGCGCCGCGACCGCGCAAAGGTCCGCGACGCGCTCGACCGGCTCATTCCAGACCTCAAGGGTGAAGGGGTTTCAAGCGCCGATCTCATCATCGAAGCGGTGCCGGAGCGACTCGATCTCAAGCAGAAGGTCTATGCCGGGCTTGAGCCGAAGATGAAGCCGGACGCAATCCTTGCCACCAATACGTCGAGCATTCCGCTTGAGCAACTGCGCGAAGGCTTGAAGCGGCCGGAGCGGCTGGTCGGCATCCACTTCTTCAATCCGGTTTCGCGCATGCAGCTGGTCGAGATCGTCAGTCACGACAAGGTGGCCGATGGGGTGCTGGGCGACGCGCGCGCGTTCCTCGGCCGCATCGACCGCCTGCCGGCGCCGGTGAAAAGCGAGCCGGGCTTCCTGGTCAATCGCGCGCTCACGCCTTACCTGCTCGAAGCCATGGTCATGCTCGATCAGGGTGTGAAGAAAGAAACCATCGACAAGGCGGCGGAAGATTTCGGCATGCCGATGGGACCGATCGAACTGGCCGATCAGGTCGGCCTCGACATCTGCCTGCACGTCGCGGAGATGCTGCGCACGAACCTGAAGCGCGAGATGCCGGACGCGCCGCAGTGGCTGAAGGACAAGGTCGCCAAAGGCGAGCTCGGCAAGAAAACCGGCAAAGGCTTCTACGAGTGGAAGGACGGACACGCGGTCAAGAGCGGCGATGCGTCTACGCCCGCCGCGGATGCAACCGACCGCCTCATTTTGCCGATGCTCGACGTCTGCGTGACGTGCCTGCGCGAAGGCGTCGTCGCCGATGAGGAGATCGTCGACGGCGCGATGATCTTCGCGACCGGCTTCGCGCCGTTCCGCGGCGGGCCGATGCATTATGCGCGAACGCGCGGACTGCGCGACGTGCGCGATGCGCTCGCCCGCCTCGAAGCGAAATACGGCGCGCACTTCAAGCCCGACGCGGGTTGGGACAGCCTCACATGAGCCGATCGGGCGGGAGCCCGGCGTTCTATGACGACGCAGCGCGGCTCGCCGCCGCCATCGTTGAGCGCGTCGGCAAAAGAATCGTGCTCGCGCTGCCGCTCGGCCTCGGCAAGGCCAATCACATCGCCAACGCGCTTTACGCGATGGCGGCGGCCGACCGGTCGATCAAGCTGATCATTTTTACCGCGCTGACGCTGGAAGCGCCGCGCGCGAAACAGGAGTTGGAACGCCGCTTTCTGGAGCCCGTCGCAAAGCGCGTGTTCGCGGGATACCCGCCGCTCGATTACGCGACGGCCGCACATGCCGGGACGGTGCCGCCGAATATCGAGATCAACGAATTCTTCTTCCTTGCCGGACAGTGGCTTCATTCGCCTTACGCGCAGCAGCATTACATCTCGGCGAACTACACGCACGCGCTGCGCTACGTGCTCGATCGCGGCGTCAACGTCATCGGACAGCTCGTGGCGCATCGTGCCGATGAGCCTCGCCCCTACAGCCTGAGCTGCAATCCGGATCTCACGCTCGACCTGCTGAAGCTGCGGCGCGAGGGTCGCGCGGATTTCGTCTTTGCCGGGCAAGTCAATTCCGAGTTGCCGTTCATGGGCGGTGAGGCGGCGATTGCGGAGAACGAAATTGACCTGCTGCTCGATAGCCCGGCCGCCGATTTTCCGCTGTTTGCGCCTCCGCGTGAGCCGATCGCGCTCGCGGATTATGCGGCGGGGCTGCATGCAGCAAGCCTCGTGCCTGATGGCGGCACACTGCAAATCGGCATCGGCTCGCTCGGCGACGCGGTGACGCAAAGCCTCATCCTGCGCCACCGCAACAACGCGGACTTTTGCAAGCTGCTTGCGGCCCTGCCCGCGGCTCAGGTGAAAGACCAGGATGTTCACAGTATGACCTTCGACGAAGGCCTTTACGGCTGCTCGGAGATGTTTGTCGAAGGTTTCGTCGACCTTTTCCGCGCCGGAGTGCTGAAGCGCGAAGTGGATGGCGCCGTGCTCGACGCCGGGTTCTTTCTCGGCTCGCGCGCGTTCTACCAAGCCTTACGCGAGATG
>JAICMO010000146.1 GCA_025929185.1 Pseudolabrys sp. | reverse complement strand
TGGCGGAGAGAGTGGGATTCGAACCCACGATACGGTTTCCCGTATACACGCTTTCCAAGCGTGCGCCTTCAGCCACTCGGCCACCTCTCCATCACTTGACAGCGCCCACGCATCTTCGGCTCACGCTGCGCGCGCAGCACGCTTGCGCCTTGAGCCGCGCTCTTCACGAGAACTCTTAAAGAAGGCGCACGCCTCCTTTCGTCAAGAGAGACACGGCGGGGTTCCGCTGGCCTTCGAGGTTTGCGGGCTGCCGTGCTTGAGACCTCCATTTGACCGCGCTGCGCCTTTCCCATTTCGACGACTCAAGTGAATTCCGTGACTTAACAAATATGTCAACTTTCGCCTATATTTGACCGGTGGGCGCGTTGGCGCGAAAAGCGCCGAGGTGCCCAAAACATGAATACCGACCTGTCCGCCCTGCAACTGGTCCTTTCGGCAGACCCTGCCCTGATCGCCATCGTAAAGCTGTCGCTGCTGGTCAGCCTGACGGCCGTCTTGCTTGCCGCGCTGATCGGTGTCCCCCTCGGCGCGCTTATCGCACTGACGCGGTTCCCAGGCCGCGAGGCGGTTATCGTCACGCTGAACGCGCTGATGGGATTGCCGCCGGTCGTCGCCGGCCTCGCCGTTTTTCTGGCGCTGTCACGATCGGGACCGCTCGGCTCATGGGGCCTTTTGTTCACCCCCCAAGCGATGGTGATCGCGCAGGCCATTCTGGTTGCGCCGATCATCGCCGCGCTGTCGCGGCAAACGGTCGAGGATTTGTGGGTCGAGTATCGCGACGAGCTTGCGGCGATGAATGTCGCCGCGGCGGCGCGCGTTATGACCCTGATCTGGGACGCGCGGTTTTCCCTTGTAACGGCGCTACTTGCCGGATTCGGGCGCGCGGCGGCGGAAGTCGGCGCCATCATCATCGTCGGCGGCAATATCGACGGCTTTACGCGCACGATGACGACGGCAATCGCGCTGGAAACGTCGAAAGGCGACCTGCCGCTCGCGATCGGACTCGGCCTCGTGTTGATCGCAATCGTGATCTTGATCAACGCGCTCGCGTGGGGCGCCCGACGCGCCGGCGAACGATACGCGGGATGATCATGCGCGCACCGGCGTCCGATCTGCCCATCACACTCGCCGAAGCCACAGTTCGCGTCGGCGATGTTGCGCTGCTCGACCGGATATCGCTCGTGTTGGCGCCGGGAGCGCCGACCGTTCTGGTCGGACCGAACGGCGCCGGCAAGACCACCTTGCTGCGCGTCGCAATGGGCCTGTTATCGCCGACTCATGGACGAGTGACGTGGGACGGCCGCGAGGCGGTTTCAGCGACGCGCCGCGCGATCGTGTTGCAACGCCCGACCATGCTTCGCCGCAGCGCAGCCGGCAACGTGCGTTACGCGCTGCGTGCGGCCGGCGCGCCGCGCGGGGAATGGGAACGGCGAACGGCCGAGTTGCTCAGACTGGTCGGACTCGAAGCGTTTTCATCTCGTCCGGCACGGCGGCTCTCGGGCGGCGAGCAACAACGTCTCGCCCTCGCGCGCGCGCTGGCGCGCGACCCCGCGGTGCTTTTCCTGGATGAGCCTACCGCAAGCCTCGATCCTGCCGCGACCAAAGCCATCGAAGACATCGTCGCCGCGGTCGCCGCGCGGGGCGTGAAAGTCGTCATGTCCACGCACGATCTCGGCCAGGCGAAGCGCGTGGGCTCCGAAATCGTGCTTCTTCACCGCGGACGCGCAATCGAAAGCGGGACAACGGAAATGTTTTTTGCAAAGCCGCAAACCGAAGAGGCAAGAAAGTTTATCGCCGGCGAGTTGCTGGTGTAACTCGAAAAAAAGAGCGGAGGATTCTCAATGATTGCACGTCGCACATTCGCCGCTTTACTTGCGTTTTGCGCCATCACGGCGGTCGTCGTACCTCGGACGTTTGCGCAAGACAAGTCGATCGTGGTCGCTTCGACCACGTCAACTCAGGATTCCGGCCTGTTCGAATATTTGTTGCCTTTGTTCAAGAAAAAGACCGGCATTACGGTGAAGGTGATCGCACAAGGCACCGGCCAGGCGCTGGACACCGGCCGGCGTGGTGACGCCGACGTGGTATTCGTGCACGCGAAAGCACAGGAGGAGAAATTTCTCTCCGAAGGCCAAGGCGTGAAGCGGTTTCCGGTCATGTACAACGATTTCGTGCTGATCGGCCCGAACAGCGATCCCGCCGGCATTAAAGGCATGAAGGATGTCGCCAAGGCGTTCAAGGTCTTGCATGACAAGAAGCAGTCCTTCATTTCGCGCGGTGACCGTTCCGGCACGCACAGCGCCGAATTGCGCCTCTGGAAGGCGGCCGGCATCGACATCGCGAAGGATCACGGCCCCTGGTACAAGGCAATCGGCCAGGGAATGGGCGCCGCCCTTAATACGGCGCAGGCCAGCAACTCCTATGTATTGTCCGACCGCGGCACCTGGATTCATTTCAAGAACAAAAGCGATCTTCAGATTCTTGTCGCAGGCGACAGGCGCATGTTCAACCAGTACGGCGTCATGCTGGTCAATCCGGCGAAGCACCCCAACGTGAAGAAGGAGCTCGGCCAGCAGTTCATCGATTACCTGGTCTCGCCGAAAGGCCAGAAGGATATCGCGAATTACACGATCAACGGTCAGCAGCTCTTCTATCCGGACGCGAGCGACCCAAGCGCCTGATTTTTTCGCGGTGCCCTCTCCCTGGCCGTCGATTTTCGGTCATGCCGATGACGGCGCCGGATACGTGAGCGTGCCATTTGGCTGGGGCCGTGCGGCTGGCGTGAGCGTTGCAGGCGCGACCTTTCCGGGTCCTAGAATATGAAACACCTGCTCTCCGTCAGCGAGCAGATAATCCGCAATGATGCGGCGGTGGCATCGCCACCAGACGGATTCCGCGCACATGATGACGCAACGGCGCGCGCGTCCGAGCTCGAGCAGGCACGCAAGGCCGGAGCGAAATCCGGGTGTCATGGCATAATCGGCGTAGTTGTGAAAACTTTGATTCTCCCAAAATCCGTTGACCTCGGGTGCGATATCGCGCGAACGCGGGCGCAAGCCGCCCAGCTCCGCAACATGGTGGTAGCCGATTTGACGGTCCGATAGCTGTTGACCCAGTACATCGCGGTTGAACTGCGGGTTCGTGCGCGAGCGTGGGATGGTGCGCACGTCCGTAACCACGCCGACATCGGATTCGGCGAGCAGTTCGATGAACCCGTCGATCGGACGCGTCGAATGGCCGATGGTAAAGAAAGGCAACGCCATGGCCTTTAATATGGCGGCTCCGCGGCGGGCTTTCATCCCAAAGGGATCGCTTTCAAGACCAGCCCCCAGCACTTACATTAGCTCCATGACGAAGGACCCCTATGCCATCAGGCCGAACCCCCACGATCCGCGCCTGACCGAGCGCGTGAGCGGCATCGATCAGACCGGCGCCAAAATCCAAACCTCGGTCACGGTCGAGCGGGCGCTGACGATCTTCCTGAACAGCCAGGAAATCGTCACGGCGATGACGATCAACGACTACCCGGAATACCTTGCGATCGGCTATCTGCTGAATCAGAACATGCTGCTGCCAGACGACATTGTCACCGGCGTCGATTACGACGACGAACTGGCCGCCGTCGTAGTACGCACCAAGCGCAAGACCAATTACGAAAAGAAGCTGAAGAAGAAGATACAGACCTCCGGCTGCGCACAGGGCACCGTGTTCGGCGACCTGATGGAGGCACTGGAAGAAATCAAGCTGCCGAACGCCGAGTTACGCACTTCCTGGCTTTACAGGCTCGCGCACGAGATCAACACCACGCCGTCGCTTTATCTCGAAGCGGGCGCGATCCATGGCTGCGTGTTGGCGAAGGGCGACCAGCCGCTCGTCTACATGGAAGACGTGGGGCGTCATAACGCCGTCGACAAGATTGCCGGCTGGATGTTCAAGGAGAAGGTCTCTCCCGACGACAAGATTTTCTACACCACCGGACGGCTCACGTCGGAGATGGTCATCAAGACTGTGCGCATGGGCATCCCCATTCTGATCTCGCGCTCCGGCTTTACCGCCTGGGGCGTGGAACTGGCGCGGAAGGCAAACCTGACCCTGATCGGCCGTGCCCGCGGCAAGCGATTCATCGCGCTCGCCGGCGAAGACCGCATCCTGTTCGATCAGGATCTTGCATTCGTCGAAGAAGAAAGCGCCAAGCACCGCCGCAAGGCCGCAATGCACGATGAATGACTTATGGAAAGAGTGCGCGCGGCAGGCTTCGCGCACTCCTCAATACGCTGCATGAGCCCGCCCTTTCCTCCTACTCTCGGCATGGTGCTCGCCGGCGGGTTGGCGCGGCGGATGGGTGGCGGCGACAAGGCCCGCCTCGAGATCGGCGGCGTCAGTATTCTCGACCGCGTGCTGGCAACGCTCTCCGCTCAGTGCACCGGCATTATCATCAACGCCAACGGCGATCCGAAGCGCTTCGCAGAGACGGGCCTGACAGTAATCGCGGACAATGTTGCCGGGCATCCCGGTCCCCTCGCCGGCATTCTCGCCGGGCTCGACTGGCTGGCGGCGCAGGGTAACGGGATCGAGTGGCTGTTGAGCGTGCCCGGCGACTGCCCGTTTCTACCAGACGATCTGGTGGAGAAGCTGCATCAGGCGCGGCGCAAGATGGGCGCGGGCGTGCCGCTGGCTTGCGCGCGCTCGGGCGATTGGCGGCACCCGGTCGTGGGTCTGTGGCCGGTGGCGCTGCGCGCCGATTTGCGCCACGCATTGGTGGATGAAGAGCTGCGCAAGATCGAAGTTTGGACGTCTCGCCACGGCGTTGCAGTTGCCGACTGGCCGGTTGAGCCGATCGATCCGTTCTTCAACGTGAATACGCCGGAAGATGCCAGGCGCGCGGCCGAGTTTGCGGCTGGGAGTTGATCGTCAACCGACCAACTGCGCATACGACAGAAACCCGATGCGTGCGCCGGGCTCGATCTCGGTTACCTCCTCGGAAAATTCCAGAAGACCGTCGGTTTCCGTCAGCGACGTAATGATTCCGGCGCCATCTTGGGGATGCTTCACCGCCTCTATCTCGCCGTCGGGACGGCGGCGTAGCGCGACGCGTACGTATTCGCGCCGGCCTTTCCTTTTCCTGTAGGCGAAGGCGGTGGGCACCGGAAGTGCGATCAGTTCCTGCGGCTGCGCGCCCGCAAGCCGCCGCAACAGCGGCCGCACCACCCGCACGAAGGTCACAAATGCCGCAACCGGATTTCCAGGCAGTCCGATGAAAGCTGCGGCACCTTTGCCGGCATTGGCACGAACAACACCCATCGCCACCGGGCGGCCCGGCTTGATGGCGACGCGCCAGAATACCAACCTTCCGATACGCTCGAGCGCGTCGCGCACGTAATCGGCCTCTCCGGTCGACACGCCGCCGGAGGTAATAATCAGATCGTGGTCCTTCGCCGCTCCCTGAAGCGCGTGCATCAGCTCGTCCGGCCGATCGGCGAGAATGCCAAGATCGGTCACAGCCGCGCCAAGGCGGCCGAGCAATTCGGACAGCAGATAACGATTGGCATCATAAATCGCCGCGCCACCGCGCCGTGCGCCAGGCTCGACCACCTCGTCGCCGGTCGAAAAGATCGCGACCCTGATCCGGCGAACGACGTGAAGGTCGGTCAGACCCAAGGCCGCTGCGAGAGCGATATGCTGCGCGCCGAGCACAGTGCCGGCGCCAATTGCAATATCGCCCGCGCGCAAATCTTCGCCAGCGAGACGACGATTGGCGCCCGATTTCAGGCCGCTCGGCAGCATGACCCTATCGCCCTCAACTTTCACATCCTCCTGCATGAAGACGGTGTCGGCGCCCACAGGCATCGGCGCGCCGGTAAAAATGCGGACCGCCTCGCCAGCGTTTAATACCAGACCGGTCGGCTTGCCTGCGGTCAGGCGTCCGGCAATTTTCATGGGCGTTTCGTCATTGCTCTTAAGGTCAGCATGACGAACGGCGTATCCATCGACAGCGGAATTATCGAACGGGGGCAAATCGACCGGCGCGATCACGTCCGCCGCAGTCACGCGCGTGCGAGCATCGCGCAAGCCAACGCGCTCCGTCTCACGTACCGGCAGGATGCGCTCGGCGATCAGCCTCTCCATTTCTCCGATCGGCATCAATGGACCGGAGAAAGCAAAGCAATCGTCAGTGAGTTGCGCCATCAGACGCTCGCCCTTAGCGTTGACACTGGAACAGCGCGTGCAAGCAGCAGGTCGACAATCGCAGCAACGTCGTTGAGATCGATCACCGGAACCTTAGCTTCCGGCAGCGGCGTGTCAGAGGCGATTGCGACAATATGCGGGTCGTCCGGGTGCAGCAGCGGCTTGCCATTTCCCGCACGATAAATTTCAAGTTTGGGAAATCTATCGCGCTTGAAACCTTCGACCAACACCAGGTCGACCGCTGACACTTTCGCAAGCAGCGCCGCCAGATTCCATTCTGGCTCTTCGCGCAGTTCGTGCAGGATAGCCCAACGCTTAGCGGAGCCGATGATCACTTCGGTTGCGCCGGCGGCCCGATGGAAAAACGAATCCTTGCCCGGCTGATCGAGATCGAAGCCGTGGTGCGCATGCTTGAGCGTGGAGACGCGCAGGCCCCGCGCAGTCAGCCGCGGGATCACCTTGGTGATGAGCGTCGTCTTCCCCGACCCGCTCCAGCCGGCAAGGCCGATGATGCGCATGGCACGTTTTTTCGCCGGATGTGTGGACGCGTCCATGGGGGATCTTATAGCAGAACGTTGCCGCAGGACCGCGGTTCAACTCGGATTTATCGCCGAAATAGTGAGATGGGTTAACCGAATCAATGCAATAAACGGACTTCAAATGGGCATCCGCGCGGAAATGAAATTCCTTTCCTACAACCTTCGTAATGGCCTTATTCGCGAGGAGAAGCGAACCGACGCCTTCAACAACTGGCCCTTTCGCCGGGGCGCCGCCATCGATCTAATCAGGAAGGCCGATGCTGACATCCTTGCGCTTCAGGAAGACAGCGACGAGCAGATGAACGACATTCGAGATGCGCTCAAGGACTCTCACACCGCGTATTTTGACGACGCTTTTTATGAGGCTGACTGCGCCTACAACGCTATTATGGTCCGCAACACGTTAAGTGTCGGCGAACATGGCGCGTTCTGGATTTTCGGCGACGGCAAAGGCAAAGCGAAAGTTGAAGGCTCGATCTGCTTTCGTCATGCGACTTATGTCTGGATTCAATTTGGACAAATCAAAATTCTGGTTGTCAATGTGCATCTCGACCATACCGAAGATGTGGACGTCAAACGCTCCGAAATAGCGCTTTTCACCCGACTGTTGGCGCGACTTTCGGGAAGTCCACCGACCAAGACGATTGTCATGGGCGATTTCAATAGCGCCCCAAAAGCGTGGCCGCATGCATCATTGCGAACTTTCGGCCTGATGGATTCGGCTCAGCTCCGGAATGATGTCAAGGCGACAAGCCTTCACTGGCCGAAGGGGTCGATGAGCGAGCGCATCGACTACATTTGGATTTCCGAGGACCTGGTCAATGCGCTTGAAATGTACGAGGTGCTGGACGGCGCCTATACGCGTCATGACGGAAGCAGCGGCCACGCTTCGGATCATTCCGCCGTCTTCGTCCGGGTCAAGCTTTAGTCGAATTTCATGCCGAGTGCGACAATGCTCCGGCGCACGCGTTCGTCTTTCAAAGCCGCGAGAAATGCCTGCACCGCCGGGCGTTCTCGTCGTGTCTCGATGACAAGGAAATCGTAGTGCTCGGGCGCCAGCGGAATGAAACCAAGACCGTAGAGTCTGGCGACAGGCTCGATGGCGACGCCCCAATCGGCGCGCTGTTGTGCGATGGCAGCAGCGACGGCGTTGTGTGATTTCGGCTGGTTGGCGTAGCCGGGCGGCCGCACGCCATCGAGCAATCTGTCGATTAGCACGCGCGTGCCCGCGCCCGCGTTGCGATTGACCATCAGGCAATCGGGATCGCCGATCGCCAACTCGCACGCGGTCTCGGCGCTTTTTCCTTCGAAACGCTTGTCGCCCGGCCGGAACAAAATGCCTTGCATGCGCCGCCAGCCATGGACGAGCACCAAGCCCGGCGCGGTGAGGTGCTCGTTATATTTTCCCGTCGCCGGATCGACAACGTGCACCGGCGCAATATCGCATTCGCCGCGCTTGGCCGCGGCCACGCCGCCGAGGCTGCCGATCGCGAACGTGCGGACGGAAAATCCTTGCTCGACGAGCGCGCCGACCACCACGTCAAGAGCGATGTCATGGCTGCCCATAATGACGAGATCGGGCGGCCGGACGGCATTGCCGATGAGCGTCACCTCGGCTTGGCTTCCGGCGTCGAGTGCCGAGGCAAGGGCGTCGATTTCAAGGAAACCGTCGGCCTGCGAGAAGCTCGTCACCGCGCCCGAGCCTTTGGCGATCGGAAATGCTATGGGTTCGTCCTTTCCTTGCGCCATGGCCACCAGCACGAATTCCTTGCGGCCGAGTTCGGACGCAATTCGCACCGGCACGCGCGCGGCTATTTTCTTCGCCGCTTCGGAGGGGAGACCGGCGCGCGCGCGGATCACCGGCGCGACAAAGGCATGGAAGGTGAAAATTGCGGAGGTCGGAAAGCCCGGCAAAACGACAATGGGTTTGCCGTCCACGACCGCCAGGCAAAGCGGCTTGCCCGGCTTGAGCGCCACGCCGTGCACCAGCACGCCGGGCTTGCCAAGCCGCGAGACAATGCGATGAGAAAGGTCGCCGGCGCCCTTTGACGTTCCGCCTGACAGCACCACCATGTCGCATTCGGAAAGCGCCTTGCGCACGGCGTTTTCGAGCGCCGTTTCGTCGTCGGGAAAAGCCCCGTAGGCGACGGGCTCACCGCCCGCCTCTGTGACGGCTGCCGCGATGATCGCGCCGTTGCTGTCATAGACCCCGGCCGGCGGCAGTGGAGCGCCGGGTGCGACCAGTTCGTCGCCGGTCGAGAGCACCGCCACCTTCGGCTTGCGCACGACGTCGACAGCAGCAAGTCCGCAGGCCGCAAGCATTCCGATCTCGCGCGAACCGACACGTGTGCCGCGCCGCAACAGCGTTTCGCCGCGGGCGATGTCCGA
>JAICMO010000251.1 GCA_025929185.1 Pseudolabrys sp. | reverse complement strand
TTTCGGGCAGTCTCGGTCTTGCCGCTTCGCTCAATGCCGGCGACGAGCACGCGGTGGCGCAGGCGCAGCACGGCTCGGCGCCCGACATTGCAGGCAAGAACATCGCCAATCCAACCTCGCTGATCGGTTCGGCGGCGATGCTTCTCTCGTGGCTCGGCGAGCGGCGCGGCGCCGACAATCTTTTGCGCGCGGGCGAGGCGATCGAGAAGGTGCTCGACCGGGTCATCGCCAAACCGGAATGGCGCACGCCGGATTTAGGCGGCCCGCTCGGGACCGAGGCGTTTGGGAAACGGGTGGCAGAGTCTCTTTCATTTACCTCCCCCTGAAAGGGGGAGGTCGCGCGCGAAGCGCGCGGCTGGAGGTCATCTTAATTCAGGCCGAATATCCGAAGGCGACCCCCTCCCTGACCCTCCCCCTTTCAGGGGGAGGGAAAGAAAGTGTGCGCGCTCAATCAAACCCATAAAGTCTCGCCGGGTTGCTCACCAGCACCTTGCGCACAAGCTTGTCGTCGCCGTTGAGCCATTGCGGCACGAGATTGAGGAGGCCGAGTGTGTCCTGATTCTGGAACGGCATTTCCTGAAGCGGATCGCGGCGATGCGGACCGTGCTTCGGCGTGTGCGGCCAATCCGAGCCCCAGACGATGCGGTCCGGATTGGCCTCGACCAATCGCCGCGCCAGCGGGCCGAGGCGAGGATCGTAAGGGTCTTGCGCCGTGCGATAGGCGCCGGAAATCTTCACCCAGACATTCCCGGATTGCAGCAGGCGCGTGAGGGTGCGCAGCGGCCCGTCCGTGGTGCCCGGCGGAATGAGCCCGAAATGGTCGATCACCGAATGCACCGGCAGTTGAAGCAAGCTCGGCGCGATCCGCTCGAACGTCTCCGCTTCGGCAAATATCTGCACATGCCAGCCGTGCCGTTCGCACAGCCGTGCCGCCGCGAACAGCTGCTCGCGCACAACGTCGAGCGGCACCGCGCCGGCGCTGGCGATGTTTACCCGCAGGCCGCGAATACCTTGCTCATCAAGATCGTCGAGTTCGGCATCGGAAACCTTCGGCGGCAGCACCGCCACGCCGCGGCAATTCGGGATTTCGGCCATCGCCGCCAGCATGCACGAATTGTTTGTGCGGTAGAAACTCGGCTGCACAAGCACCACACGATCAAGCTTGAGCCGCGCGAGCATCGCGCGCAATTCGCTCGCCAGTGCGTCCATCGGCGTGTAGGTGCGGTCGGGCGGCAGCGGAAACATTGACTTGGGCCCAATCACGTGGACATGGCTGTCGCACGCGCCGGCGGGCGGGAAGCTGGCGGTGGTCATTTCAATACCGTTGCGGGATGTTTTCGCATCGTGACAGCGAAGCAAGGCCGCCAATTTGACATGGACAAGATCGCGAGGGAACGGGCATTGTGCGTCGCTTCAAAACCGGCGTCTTTTTCAAGCCAACGTCTGATGAGCGGGTTATGACGGAACGATTCGGGCGGCTCGCGCTCCACATGTGGACGATCGATACGACGCCCCTGAAGGAGGCGCTCGACGCCGCGCGCGAGGCCGGGTTCGATGCGGTCGAATTGCGCCGGACGGATTTCAAGCGCTGCTTCGACGCCGGCATGTCCAATGCCCAGGTGCTCGATTTGATCCGCAAATCGGGCATTCCGGTCGGCGTGCTCGGTGTCGAATACGGCTGGCTGTTCGCGACCGGCGAGGAGAGCAGGCGACTGTTCAAGGTCTTCCGTGAAAGCTGCGAGAACGCGGTGGCTTTGAATTGCAAGATGCTGATGAGCGCGCCGGGGCAGATAAACGGTCCGATCAGGGACGCAATCAGATATCTCAAGGAGGCTGGTGACATCGCCGCGGAATACGGGCTCAAGCTCGCGATCGAATTCAATTCGCAACACGACGTGCTGAACAGCCTGCCGGTGCTGACCGAGCTCGTCACGGGCGCGGACAAGCCGAATTGCGGTTATCTGATCGACGCCTATCACTTCACGCGCAGCGGCGCCGGCGGGCGCGGTTTCGAAAGCGTGCCGGCGGATAGAATCTATTGCTTCCAGTACAGCGATCTGTCGCCCAACCCGGTCACCGGCGTGAAGCGGCCGACCGACCGCCTGCCTCCCGGCAAGGGCGTCATCAAATGGCGCGAAATGCTCGGTCTGTTGGCGGAGAAGAAATACACGGGCTTTCTGAGCTACGAGGCGCCGAATCCGGACATGTGGGCGCGCCCGGCGATCGAGGTCGCGCGCGAAGGCGTCGAACTGACCAGAAAACTATTGCGCGACGCCGTTCCCTCTTATGTGAGTTGAGGTCCCCATGGCAGAGCAGGAGCTTCCGGTATTTCTCGGCCTGAACGACAAGTCGATCACCGACATTCCAAAGACGGTCGAGAGACAACGCTACATGACGAGCGTCGCGCCCAAGGCCGCCAATCCGGGCAAATGGGTCGAGCAGCCGCGCATGCCGATCCCAACCGGCGAGCATGCGGTGATCGAATGCGGCGGCAAAATCCACAGCATCGCCGGCTACGCCAAGCACCGCGTCGATGGAAACTTCCATCAGGTCTATGACCCGGCGACGAAATCGTGGACGCTGAAGGCGGCATTTCCGCTGCCGTGCAATCACGTCGCCGGCGTGTCGCTGAATGGCAAGATTTACACCTTCGGCGGCTTCATCGAGCAGAATCGCTGCCCGCATTCAAAGTGCTTCGTCTACGACACGACGACCGATCGGTGGGTGCCGATCGCGAGCCTGTCGCGTCCGCGTGGCGCGATTTCCGCGATCGTGCTGGACGGCAAAATCCACTTGCTCGGCGGGCGTGACGTGCGCTCGGTCGAATGGCACGAGGTCTACGATCCGCAGACCAACAAATTCTCCGACCGCGCCAGCATGCGCGGCTCGACCGGCACGCAGCCATTCGTCGGCCAGCGCGACCACATGGGCGTCGCGGTGGTCGACGGAAAAATCCACGCCATCGCCGGACGCATGGATTCATACGATTTCAATACGTCGCTCAA
>JAICMO010000009.1 GCA_025929185.1 Pseudolabrys sp. | reverse complement strand
CGTTTCCAGCGGCATTCCCGCCGCCAGATTGTAGCTGATGGTGGTGGAGGGGAATTGGCCTTGATGATTCACCACCAATGGCGCAATCGAGCGTTCGAAATGCGCGACCGTCGATAGCGGCACCTGCGTATTGCCTTTTCCCGACACATAAAGCTGCGTCAGGTCCGTTGGATCGCGGCGAAACTGCGGGTCGACTTCGAGGATCACGCGATACTGATTGCGCTGGCTGTAAATGGTTGAGATTTGCCGCTGCGAAAACGCATCGTTGAGCGCATTGTCGATGTCCTGGATGCGCACGCCAAGCCGCGCGGCGGCTTGCCGGTCGATGACGATATTGGCTTGCAAGCCGCCCTGCTCGCGATCGGTGGTCACGTCGACGATGCCGGGGATCTGCTTCACGCGATCGAGCACCAGCGGCACCCAGTGCTGCAATTCTTCGATATCCGAATCCCACAACGTGAACTGGTATTGCGAGTCGGTCTGCCTCCCACCGACGCGCAGGTCCTGCGACGGCACCATGAACACGCGGATGCCGGGAATCATGTTGAGCTTTTTGCGCAAGCGCGCGATTACCGCCTGGCTGCTGAGCCCGCCGCGCTGGTCGAGCGGCTTGAGGCTGATGAACAGCCGGCCATGGTTGACCGAGGCGTTAAAGCCGGACGCGCCGACGGAGGAGCCGAGGCCCGCGACCGCCGGATCGGCCAGCACCACGTCCATCGCCTGCAATTGCAGCTTTTCCATCGCCTCGTAGGAAATATCGGTCGAGGCCTGCGTGCCGCCGAAGATCAGGCCGGTGTCGTCCTGCGGGAAATAGCCTTTCGGCGTCTTGATGTAGAGGCCGGCCGTCAGTGCGATGGTCGCCACGAATACGATCAATGTCAGCCCGCGGTGCTCGATCACGATATCGAGCGTGCGTGAATAAAAGCGGATGAGATGGTTGAGCGCGCGCTCGACCATGCGGTCGAGCCAAGTCGCGTCGGGGCTCGGTCCCTGTTTTACGAAATAGGCGCATACCATCGGCGTTACCGACAGCGATACCACCGTCGAAACGGCGATCGCGAAGGCAAGCGTTACGGAGAATTCGCGGAACAGGCGGCCGACGATGCCGCCCATGAACAGCAACGGAATGAAGGCGGCGATCAGCGAAATGCTGATCGACACGACGGTAAAGCCGATTTGCTTGGCGCCTTTCAGCGCCGCGCGCAGCGGCCCGTCGCCGCTTTCGAGATTGCGAAAAACGTTCTCGATCATCACGATGGCGTCGTCGACGACGAAGCCGACGCTCACCGCGAGCGCCATCAGCGAAAGATTGTCGACGGAAAATCCGGCAGCCCACATCGCGGCGCAAGTGCCGGCGAGCGACAGCGGCACGGTAATGCCGGCGGCAACCGTTGCCGCTGTCCGGCGCAGGAACAGGAATACGACGACCATCACCAGGCACGCCGTCGCAGCCAGCGTGAGCTGCATGTCGTGGACGCTGGCGCGGATCGTCTGTGTGCGGTCCGCCAGCACCGAAATGTCGAGCCCGGCCGGAATCCACTGCCGCAGTTCCGGCAACAGCGCGTAGATGCCGTCGACCGTGTCGATGACATTGGCGTCGGCCTGCTTCGTAATGATCAGCAGCACCGATGGATCGCGGTTATACCAGCCGGCAGAGCGCGTATTGCGTACGCCCGGCGTGATCGATGCGATGTCGGAGAGGCGGATGACATTGCCGTTCACGGTCTTGACCACGACCGGGTCGTAATCGTGCGGCTCGCGCAATTGGTCGCTGATGCCTATCGTGACGGCGCGCGCCCCCCCATCGAAGCTGCCGAGCGGGCCGACGGCATTGGAATTCGTGATCGCGGTGCGGACGTCTTCGAGGTTGAGCCCCATGGAGGCGAGCTTCGTCGGGTCGACCTGCACGCGAATGGCCGGCTGCTCCGAGCCGGCAACCGTCACGTCGGCGACGCCATCAACCTGTGAAAGGCGTTGGGCGATAACGGTATCCGCGGCGTCGTAAATCGCGCTTGCGGGGATCACCTTCGAGGTCAGCGCCAGGATCAGGATCGGCGAAGCCGCCGGATTGACCTTGCGGAAGGTCGGCAGCGTCGGCAAATCGCCCGGCAGATCGCTAAGCGCGCCGTTGAGCGCAGCCTGCACGTCGCGCGCGGCGCCTTCGATGCTGCGGCTCAAATCGAATTGCACGATGATGCGCGACGAGCCGAGCGAGCTCACCGACGTCATTTCGGTAACGCTGGCAATCTCGCCAAGCCGCCGCTCGAGCGGCGCCGCGACCGTTGCAGCCATGATGTTGGGATCGGCGCCCGGGCGGCTTGCCGCGATGCTGATGGTCGGAAATTCAACCGTCGGCAGGCTGGCGACCGGCAAATGGTAATAGGCCGCCGCGCCGACCAAAAAGAGCCCGATCGCCAGCAGCGTCGTGGCGATCGGGCGGCGGACGAACGGGTAGGAAAAGTTCATCGGCTACTCCGCCGGATGCGGCCGATAGCGCTCGCGCGGGGTGAGCCACACGCGCAAGCGCTCCATGTAGAGGTAGATCACGGGCGTGGTGTAGAGCGTGAGCAATTGGGACAGCAGCAGGCCGCCGACGATGGTGACGCCGAGCGGGTTGCGTAGCTCGGAGCCGGTGCCGCCTTCGAGCGCGAGCGGCAGCGCGCCGAACAACGCGGCGAGCGTCGTCATCATGATCGGGCGGAAGCGTAAAAGGGCGGCCTGCACGATCGAGGCGCGCGGCGACAGGCCCTGCTCGCGCTCAGCGTCGAGCGCGAAGTCGATCATCATGATCGCGTTCTTCTTGACGATGCCCATCAGCAGCACGATACCGATCAGCGCGATGACCGAGAGGTCGTAGCCGAACAGCATCAAGGCAAGCAGCGCGCCGACGCCGGCAGACGGCAGCGTCGATAGAATCGTGAGGGGATGGATGAAGCTCTCATACAGCACGCCCAGCACGATGTAGATCGTGATCGCGGCGGCGAGGATCAGCCACGGCTCGCTCGCCAACGACTTGGAGAATTCCGCCGCGTCGCCTGAGAACGTGCCGAGCACGGACGACGGCAAGCCGATGTCGCGCTGGGCCTGCGAGATCGCGCGCACGGCGTCGCTCAGCGCTGCGCCGGGCGCGAGATCGAAGCTTATCGTAACAGCGGGAAATTGCTCTTGATGGGCGATCGCGAGCGGCGCCGAGGTGTAGTCAAAGTGGGCGAAGGCAGAGAGCGGCACCTGCGCGTTCCCGGTCACCGAATTCGGCGTCGCCGTCGTGTTGGTGTTCGTCGTTCCGGTCGCGGTATTGCCGACGGTCGCGGCCGTTCCGGTAGAGGTGGTCGCACCGGTGACATAAATCTTCGACAGCGACGTCGGGTCCTGCTGATAGCGCGGCTGTGCTTCGAGGATGACGCGGTACTGGTTCGACTGCCCGTAAATGGTCGAAATCTGCCGCTGACCGTAAGCGTCATCGAGCGTATCGGTCACGCTTTGCATGGAGATACCGAGACGGCCCGCCTGCTCGCGGTCGACGTTGACCATCATGCGGGGCCCGCCTTCCTGCGCTTCCGAGGCAACCTCGCGCATGACCGGGTCCTCGCGCAGGCGACGAGCGAGCTTGTCCGCCCAATTGACGACCTCGTTCGCGTCGGTGGAGGTGAGCGTGTACTGATACTGGGCGCGGCTCGAGACCGTTGAAATCTGGATATCCTGCACCGCCTGGAAGTAGACCGTCATGCCTGGAATGCGCGCGACCTTGCGCTTCAACCGATCGATGATCCGATCGACGTGGGCTTTGCGCTCGTCGCTCGGCTTGAGCGAAATCGACAGCTTGCCTGCATTGGGCGTGGCATTGACGGGGCTGACGCCGAGCACCGAGACGAGCCCGGTCACGTCGGGGTCGCTGCGGATCGCGTCCTCCACCTGGCGCTGGCGGCGCTGCATCTCGGCGAATGAAACATCGGTGCCGGCTTCGCTTACGGCGGTAATCAGGGCGGTGTCTTGCAGCGGCAGGAAACCTTTCGGCACCACGACGTAAAGTGCGATGGTCGCGGCCAGCGTTATAAGCGTCACCGTCAGCGTGCCGAACTGGTGACCGAGCACCCATTCGAGGCTGCGATGATAGGCGTTGACGGTGCGGTCCACGGCGCCGGTAAAGACACGGGTCCATCGCGCGCCGCTGCCTTCGGATTCCGCTCGCAACAACCGGCTGCACATCATCGGCGTCAGCGTCAGCGATACGACGGCCGAAGCCACCACCGCGATCGTAAGGGTCAACGCGAACTCGCGGAACATGCGGCCGACGAGGCCGGTCATGAACAACAGCGGAATAAACACGGCGATCAGCGACAGCGTCAGCGATATGACGGTGAAGCCGATTTCTTTCGCGCCGCGCAGCGCCGCTTCATGGGCGCTTTCGCCGTTCTCCATGTGACGGACGATGTTCTCGATCATCACGATGGCATCGTCGACGACGAAGCCGGTGCCGATGGTGAGCGCCATCAGCGAAAGATTATCGAGCGAGAAATTGCAGAACCACATCACCCCGAACGTCGCGATCAGCGAGAGCGGCAGGGCGACGC
Organism: Pseudolabrys sp.; assembly: GCA_025929185.1. Taxonomy (GTDB): domain Bacteria; phylum Pseudomonadota; class Alphaproteobacteria; order Rhizobiales; family Xanthobacteraceae; genus Pseudolabrys. The sequence goes on along the minus strand of JAICMO010000009.1, from coordinate 36,423 downwards.
CGGCAATGACGGTCGCGCGGATGGTGCGCAGGAAAATCAGCACTACCAGCACGACCAGCGCCACGCTGAGGATCAGCGTGAACTGAACGTCATGGATGGATGCGCGAATGGTGTTGGTGCGGTCGTCGACGACCGTGAGCTTGACGGCCGCCGGCATGCTGCGCGTAAGCCGCGGCAACTCCTGGCGGACCCTTTGCACGGTTTCGATGACATTGGCTCCAGGCTGGCGCTGCACGTCCACCACCACCGCGGGCTTTCCTTCGAACCACGCGCCGACTTTCGTGTTCTCCAACCCTTCGACCACGTCGGCCACGTCGCTGACGCGCACCGGCGCGCCGTTGCGGAAGGCGACGACGATCGGCTTGTAGGCTTCCGCGCTGCTGATCTGGTCGTTGGCGGCGATGGTGTAGGACTGGTGCGTTCCGTCGAACGCGCCTTTGGCGCCGGCGACATTCGCGCCGACGATCGCCGTGCGCAAATCTTCAAGACCGATGCCGTAGGCGGCGAGCCGTGAGAGATCGGCCTGGATGCGGATCGCCGGACGGATGCCGCCCTGCACCGACACGTGGCCGACGCCGGTTAATTCCGACAGGCGGGGCGCCATCATCGTGTCGGCCATGTCGCTCAGCGTGCGCAAGTCGATCGTGTCGGAGGTCAGCGCCAGCGTGATGATCGGCACGTCGGCCGGATTCACTTTCGAATAAAGCGGCGGGTAGGGCAGATTGCGCGGCAGCGTCGAGCCTGCGGCATTGATCGCCGACTGCACGTCCTGTGCGGCCGCATCGATGTCGCGATTCAAATCGAATTGCAGTGTCACCTGGCTGATGCCGAAGCTCGACGACGAGGTCATGGTCTGCAGCGCTGGGATTTGGCCGAACTGCCGCTCCAGCGGCGCGGTCACCAGCTTGGCCATGGTGTCCGGGTTCGCTCCAGGAAGTTGCGTGACGACCTGGATGGTCGGGAAGTCCACCTGTGGCAGCGCGGAGACGGGCAGCCACCAGTAACCGAGCGCACCCGCCAGCATCACCGCGATGCCGAGCAGGGAGGTCGCAATCGGCCGGTGGATGAAAGGCGAAGAAACGCTCATCGCGATAGGCTGTTGCCCGGACTCTGTTGTTGCTGCCGTCGTTTTCCGCGTTGACGCGAGGGTGGTTGTGCGGGCGGCGCTTGGCCCGGCGTTTCGACCGCGACGTTGCTGCCGTCCGTTAGCCGCGCGAAGCCGGTGGTGACGACCCGCTCGGCCGGCGTCACGCCTTTTGAGACGACAGCCTGCGATTCATCTTGTTTGGAAACGGTCACCGGCCTCATCTTCGCCTTGTTGTCCGTGTCGACGACAAAAACGAAGGTGCCGTTCGGCCCGCGCTGCACGGCGCCGGTCGGAATCACCGTGACTTGGCTCAGCGTGCTGACCAGCACGCGAACGTTGACGAACTGCCCGGGCCACAGTTGCAGGTTGGCGTTGGGAAATTCAGCCTTAATCTTGACCGTGCCGGTCGTGGGATCGACCTGATTGTCCACCACGATCAGCTTGCCACGATCGATCAGCGTATCGTCGTCGGATTTGAGCGCATCGACCCGGATCGGACCCTTTGCGAAGGCGCTGTTGACTTGATCGAGGTCCTGTTGCGGCAGATTGAATAGCACCGAGATCGGCTTGACCTGCGTGATGACGACAATGCCGGTCGAGTCGGAAGCGTGCACGATGTTGCCTTCGTCCACCTGCCGGATGCCGGTGCGGCCGTCGATGGGCGCGCGAATGGTGGTGTAGTTCAGCACCGCTTGTGCGTTTTCGATCGCGGCCTGATCGGATTGCGCCTGCGCGGTGAGCTGGGCGACCAGAGCTTTTTGGGTGTCGGCCTGCTGGCGGTTGATCGAATTGGTTGCCGCCAGCTTTTCGTAACGAGCGAGATCGATTTTCGCATTCGCGAGTTGCGCCTCGTCCTGCGCTTTCTTGGCGACCGCTTGATCGAGCGCCGCCTGGAATGTTGTGGGATCAATGCGCGCGAGCACGTCGCCCTTCTTGACGTCCTGGCCTTCATCGAAGTTGACGCTCATCAGCTTGCCGTCGACCTGCGGTCGCACGGTAACGGTGTTGAGCGCGCGCGTGGTGCCCACCGCATCGAGGTAGACAGGCACGTCTGCCTTCGCCGCTGGCGCCACCAGCACAGGCACCGGACCCTCCGCGGCGAAGCGGCTGCGGCGCTGCTGCTTGGGCGCGCCGCCGGAGAAGGCGTAATAGAGTGCGCCCCCGATGATGCCGAGCATCAGCGCAAAAATGACATAGCGGCGCAGCCGGCCGCGCGGCGGCGCCTTGTCTTTGTCCTTCACGACCGTGGGAAGCTCACCGTGCATTGACGGCCACCACCGGCTTGGGCGACCAGCCGCCGCCAAGCGCCTGATACAGGCTCACGACGGCCAGCAGACGCGCGAGCCGCGCTTGCGCCAGCGTGTCTTCGGCCTGGAACAGCGTCTGCTGCGTTTGCAGGACGGTGACGAGATCGACGGTGCCTTCATTGAGACGCTGTTCCGAAATGTCGAACGCGCGCCGCGAACTGTTCACGACTTCGGTTTGCAGCCGGACGGTCTCGGCCGTCTGCCGCACTGCGATCAGCGCCTTGTCGACGTCGGTAAAGCCGGAGATGACCGCCTTGCGGTAATCTTGCAGCAATTCGTCCTGCAAGCCCTTTTGCAAATCGAGATTCCCCTGCAAGCGGAAGCCGTCGAAGATCGGCTGCGTCAACCCCGCGGTCAGATCGTAAAAAGCGGATTCCGGCCGCAGCAGCGTCTTGAGCACGGCACTCTGATAGCCGCCTTGCGCGGTGAGCGTGATCCTGGGAAGCATCTGAGCGCGCGCGTTCTCGACGTTCGCGTCGGCGGCGGCAAGCCGCGCTTCCGCCTCGCGGATGTCGGGCCGACGCGCGATCAACTCCGATGGAAGTCCCGGTGTGACGCGCGGGACGGTGATCCCCGTCAGGCTGCCCCCTCGGACATTCACCCGTTCGTAGGGCTGTGCGATCAGCAGGGCCAGCGTGGCCTTGTTCTGCTGTAGCGTCTGCTCGAGCGGTGGAATCGTTGCACGCTCGGTATTGAGCAGGCTTTCCTGCTGCGCGACCTCGAGCGCCGATGCGGTGCCGGCGGCGAGTCGCTGTTTGATAACGTTCAAAATGCGGCTGGCGCTCGCCACGTTGTCACGCGTGACACGTAAGCGATCTTGGGCGGCCAGCACCTGGAAGTAAGCATTGGCGACGCCGACGATCGTAGTCAGGCCGACAACTTCCCGGTCATAGCGGCTGGCGACGGCATTTTCTTCCGCCGCGCGCAGCGCCGCGCGATTCTTGCCCCAGAAGTCGATTTCGTAGCTCGCCGTGAGCGACGCCGAAAACAGATTGCGCTCGGAACGGCCGCTTCCCGCAAACGCGCCGCTATTGACGCTGCCGGTCGATTGCGAAGATCGCGACCGCGTGGCGTTCGCGTCGAGATCGACGGCCGGCAGCAAAGGCGCGCCCGCAATGCGCGCTTGCGCGTCGGCCTGCACGATGCGGGCGACGGCGGCGGCAATGTCGAGATTGGCCTCGCGCGCTTCCTCGATGAGCTTGGTCAGTTCGCGTGAATGAAAGCTGCGCCACCAGTCGAGCGGCGGCAACGCGGCTTGTGCCCCCGCAGCTTTGCGCGGGCCGTCACGATAAAACAGGGGAATGTCGAGCGCGGGATTCGACCGGTCCGTCAGAAGGCATCCGCCCAAGGGCTGCATCAGCACGGCACCACACACAACTTTCAAAAATCGGCGCACGCGCCGATTGGCCCCCCAATCCAGAATCCATGACCCCGAACCCATGAAGCGACTTTCAATGCGGCGAATCAGAGCCCCACTCCGATCGCCGCATATTTTAGCCGTTATTTCTTGCGGCCGGGCGGCCAGTCCGCGAGGGCTCTGCGGCCGGCTGGGGACATCTCCGCGGCCGCTAGCGCCACCACGCCCTGGATCACTTGATCGAAATTCTGTCGCGCGGCGCGGGTCTGAACCATGGCAGCCCGCATGGCGCTTTCGTCGAACGGCTCTTTGCGCAAGCTCGCGCGGATCACGTCCTGCGCTGCGCGATATTGGGTCTGGGCGGCCTCAATCGCGTCGTGATGCGAAGCCACTTCAGACCGAATTTTGGCGGCGTCGGCTGTCGGCAGCGTTCCCGCAAGGCGGTCGATACGCACAAAAACGTTGCGGTCATAGGTCGGCTTGGCAGGCGCTCGCACGAGTAGCGCGACCGCAACACCGATAAAAAAAAGGTTCACCGCCAGCGAGGCGAGCAGCAGCCAGCGCGACGAGGAGGTTTGAAGCGAGGGCGTAGCGTGTGCGATGCTCATGGCCGCACTCCCGTCAGCGGCTCGGGCTCGAAAACCGCGCTGGCGAAATTCGGCGCCTGCGCCGCTTCCGCGTTCAGCCCGTCGATGCTGCGGTCAACCCCGGAAAACCCAATCATCAGCCCAAGCGCCGCGCAACAGGCGAGCGCGGCAACACGCGGCCACGCCGGCGCGAACTGCCAGTCGAGCAGCAGCTCCGGCAGGCCGAATCCGCCTCTCTGCCGCGGCAGGGGCTGCGCCGCCAAGGCCGCGAGCACGCGCGCGACGGCGGCCTCGTCGTCGCGGTTACCGGCTTCGAAATGGCGCGCCACAAGCTCGTCGATGCGCCGATCGTCTTTCATCTCTCATCCCCACTCATCAAATGGCCCAGCGCTCGCCGCAAGCTCTGCCGCGCACGCACCAGCAACGTCTCGACCGCCGATACGGACGTTTCAAGCACTTCCGCGACCTGCGCATTGCTCATGCCCTTGTCATAAGTAAGCGCGATTGCTGCGCGCTGCCGCGCGGGCAATTTCGCGATCGCAGCCGCAACCTGCCGGGCCCGTTCCCTCGAATCGATGACCTGTTCCGCGCGCGGTGCAGGATCGGCAATGTCGCCCGCGGCTTCAAGCCGAACCCATGATGCACGGCGCTTGCGGTCGAGACAAAGGTTGACCGCCACGCGTGTGAGCCACGTGCGCACCGATGCGAGCGGGCGCCAGCGCGGCGCGTTGGTCCAGACGCGGAGCATGGCCTCCTGCGCCACGTCCTCTGCGTCCGCGGCGTTCCCGAGGATGCGGCGGGCAAGCGCAAGCATTGCCGGAACGTGCCGACGCGAGAGTTCGCGGAATGCGGCCTGGTCGCCCCGCGCGACGCGGGCCATAAGCGCTTCGTCGCTGTCGTCCATGCGATGAGGGTCGCCATCGGAAAAGCCTTCGTAAGGTAGTCGTTGGCCTATCCGATAAACGGGCGAGCATCTTTAAACCTGCGGTCCCCGGGATAACCGGGAATCCGAGCATAAAGACGGCGCCTTCGTTCTAATCCTTTGAATTGTCGAAGCTTAATTGCCCCGCAGAGCCCCATAGCCGTGCCGGTTTGCTCTCTGACAAGATAGCGCACTTGGTATTCGATCAAAACGAGAGAGGAAGGAAGTCATGGATAAAACCCGTTACGACCGCGGCATGGCCATGCGCCGCAAGGTGCTCGGGGACGATTACGTCGACCGCAACATCAACAATGTCGATGACTTCAATCGCGAATTCCAGCGCTTGCTGACCGAATTCGCCTGGGGCGAGGTATGGGGAGATGACACTCTGAAGCCGCGCGACCGCAGTATCCTCAATCTGGGAATGATCGCGTGCCTCGGTAAAATGCATGAATTTGAAACGCATTTTCGCGGTGCGCTGCGAAATGGGCTCACGCAAGACGAATTGCGTGCGATCCTCACGCAGATTGCGATCTACTGTGGCTTTCCGGTTGCCGTCGATTGCTTCCGCACCGCGCGCAAGGTCCTTGCCGAGAACGGGAAATCGTGATCCCTGCAAGTTGCGGCCGTCAGGCAGTGAGCGCAGTCCGCCGGAACATTTGATATGCGATGCGGTGGCGGTAGCTGGGCCTCCTGTTGCGCCTACTCAACACCGGCCCGCATTCCGCTTCGCAAACGTCCTGACAACGGGGGGCCGACACCTGGCAGCCCCAATATAGTCTTGAATGTGCCGCCATCCGGGAGCAATTAGGCGCGCGCAAGAATGATTCTGGCCAATTCGGGTGGGTAATGATGGTTCGGTCCGCTGCCGCCATCGCGGCGTTGCTGCTGTGTTTTGTTGTGCCTGGCGGTGAGGCCGCTGCTCAATACTACGGCCCCTCCCAGAAGGTTTATCGCGGCCCTGCGCCGCCGCCCGCATCCGATTACGGTCCGCCACCTTCCGGTTATTTCGTTGACAACGAAGCGGCTCCTCCGGCGCCCGCTTTCGCAGCGCGCAATGGACAGCCGATGTCCGACCCCTACGGCCATCAGCTTGGCCCCGCCGGGGCGCCGGTCGAGGGTCCGGACGTGGTGCGCCCGCCCGGCTCGGTCGGGGTGGCGCCGGCTTCGGGCTCTCCTGATGCGGCGGCGTTGCCGCCGGAAGATCAGCCGGAGCAAGGGACGCCCAAGGAATTGCCGCCTGAGCTCAGGCGGCAATTGGTGAACTACACCACCAGGGAGCCGGCCGGCACGATCGTCATCGATACGCCTCACACCTTCCTTTACCTGATGCTCGGTCATGGCAAGGCGCTGCGTTACGGCATCGGCGTCGGCCGCGAGGGCTTCACCTGGAGCGGCACTGAGCGCATTTCGCGCATGGCGGAGTGGCCGGATTGGTATCCGCCCTCGGAAATGATCGAGCGTCAGCCCTATCTGCCGCGCGTGATGGCCGGCGGTCCCAGTAATCCGCTCGGCGCGCGCGCGCTCTATCTCGGCCATACCCTCTATCGCATCCACGGCACCAATCAGCCGTCGACCATCGGAACCTTTGTCTCGTCCGGCTGCATTCGGCTGCTGAATTCGGATATCGAAGATCTTTACAACCGCGTGCAGGTCGGCACCCGCGTAGTGGTATTGCCGGGCCGCAAGCCGCCGGAGGTCGCCAGCACCGCGCCGGCTTCCGTTGCGCAGGCGCCCGCACAGAGTGTGCCGGTCAATCAGATGCGTTCGGGTTCAACCGGTTCGATCAGCAGCAGCGCGCTCCCTCCGCCGCCGAGGCGGTAGAGCTGTCATTCCGGGCGCACCAACGGGTCCGCGCGAAGCGTGGCCCGGTGGCCGGCTCCGTGCCGAACCCGGAATCCATAATCACCACGCTACGGAGTATGGATTCCGGGCCCGCGAGCTTCGCTCGCGTCCCGGAATGACGAAGGAATGCTATCGCGCGCTCACCTTCGCCAGACGCGTGATCGCTTCGACCATCGCGCCATGATCGGCAATGCCCTTGCCGGCAATGTCGTGTGCGCTGCCGTGCGCGACCGACGAGAACAGAATCGGCGAGCCGATCGACAATCCAGCCGTGCGGTTGAAGGCTTGCAGCTTGGCGGCGATGTGGCCTTGGTCGTGCAGCATCACGATATAGGCATCGCAGCCTTTTTTGCGGAACATGGTATCGGCGCCGAACGGGCCCGTTACATCGACGCCGTCTGTGGCTGTGCGTTCGATCGCAGGGATGATGATCTCGATTTCCTCGCGGCCGAACAGCCCTTCCTCGCCGGCGTGCGGATTTAGTCCGCTGATGAAAATTTTCGGGCGGACGATGCCAAGTCGTCTGAGCGACGCGTCGGTTACGCGAATGACGCGCTCGACGCTTTCGCGCGTGATGAGCGCAATGGCCTCGCGCACGCTCACGTGCAAGGTCGCGTGCACGATGCGGCTGTCGTCGAAACAGATCATCAGATAGACGTCGTTGACGGGCGTGCCGGTCTCGCGCGCGACGAATGACGGATAGCCATCGAAACGAACACCGGCGGCGGCGATGGACCGCTCGGTCTGCGGCGCCGCCACCACCGCATCGACTTCTTTCGCCAGCGCGGCCTTGATCGCGCGCCCCGCGGCGGCGAGCGAGGCCCGCCCGTAAGCGGCATCGACCGTGCCGATCTTCACCGGCGCATTCGCGCCGTCGCCGGCATCGAGCAGGTTGACCGCTCCGTTCGACCAATCCGCGTCCGCCATATTCGCGATGACATTCACCTCCGGCGCAAGCCCGGCCGCTTTCGCGTGCATATGCACAACCGCCGGATCGCCCACCAGCAGCGGCCGGCACAGCGCCGTCACCCGGCGGTCGAGCGCGGCCTTGAGCGCGATCTCCGGCCCGATTCCGGCGGGGTCTCCGGTTGCAACGGCGATGCGCGGCAGAGGCATTGCTGTTCTCTTTTCCATCTTTGGCTGCCGCCTATAATGGCCGACCCGCAAGCTCTCGCAAAGCAAGGAAACGTCCCGCCATGATGTCGCGTGAACAGAACGACCAGCTGAGCCGCATCGGCCCCGGCACCCTGATGGGCAGGCTGCTCAGGCGCTATTGGGCGCCCTTCCTGCTGGCCGAGGAGATCGCCGAACGCGATTGCCCGCCGGTCAAGGTCACGCTGATGGGCGAGAAGCTGATCGCCTTTCGCGACAGCGAGGGTCGCATCGGCCTGATCGACGAGTTCTGCGCGCATCGCGGCGTCTCGCTCTGGTTCGGCGAGAACAAGGACTGCGGCCTGCGCTGCCACTACCACGGCTGGAAGTACGACGTGAACGGCAACTGCACCGATCTGCCGTCGGAGCCCGAAGAGTCGGGCTATCGCAAGAACATCAAATTGAAATCCTATCCCTGCATTGAGAAGGCCGGCATCGTCTGGGCCTACATGGGTCCGCCGGACTTGCAGCCGCCGCCGCCCGCGCTGGAATGGGCCGACGTAAAACCGGAGCAGCGTTTCGTCTCGAAGCGCTTGCAGGAATGCAACTGGCTGCAGGCGATGGAAGGCGGCATCGATTCAAGCCACGTGTCGTGGCTGCATGGTTCCGAGCTCAACAAAGATCCGTTGTTCAAGGGCTCGAAGGGCAACGAGTACAACGAGAAGGATCGCATGCCGCATTTCGACGTCGCGGAATTCTCCGGCGGTTTGCTGATCGGCGCGCGCCGCAATGCCGATGCCGAGCGCTATTACTGGCGCATTACGCCGTTCATCATGCCCTGGTACACGATCATTCCGCCGCGCGCAGGCCATCCTTTAGGCGCCCACGCCTGGGTGCCGATCGACGACGAGAATTGCTGGGCGTGGAGCATCAACTATCACCCGAGCCGTGCGCTGAAGGAGACCGAAGTCGCGGCCATGCGCGAAGGCGAGGGCATCCACGTCAAGTACGTGCCGGGCACGTTCATCCCGCTCGCCAACAAGTCAAACAACTATCTCATGGACCGTGACGCGCAGCGCCACGGCCACAGCGCAACCGGCGTCGACGGCATCGCGATGCAGGATGCTTCGATTCAGGAGAGCATGGGTCCGATCCAGGATCGCACCAAGGAGCATCTGTGCGCGACCGACAAGGGCATCGTCATGACACGCCGCATGATGCTGCGCGCGGCAGAAGCCGCATCGCAGGGCAAGCCGGTGCCGGCGACCGAGCCCGAGGCGCAGCGCGTGCGCTCGGTGTCGATCGAGCTGGCAAAGAACGAAGCCTTCGCCGATGGCGCGAAGCACGGCCTTTATCGCGAACTCGGCACCGAGCCGGTGTCGGTTTGATTCGTCATTCCGGGGCCGGCCGAGGCCGGAACCCGGAATCCAGATGCAATCTCGGTATTCGTTTCTGGATTCCGGGTTCGCTCGCTGCTCTCGCGCCCCGGAATGACAGAAAGTTACTGCCCCTTTGCTGTCATTGCCCGCGAAAGCGGGTAATTCAGTAACCCCAAAAGTTCAATGATTACTGGCCCCCCTTCGCGGGGACGACACATCCATTACTCCGCCGCGGCTTTGATGGCCGGCTTCCCGATCGCCGCATTAACGCGCGGCATGACTTCCTCAGCTATCAACTGCATCGAGCGCCTGGCAAGCCGCGGATCGACCCAGTCCATGCCGGCATAGACCAGTTCGCCGAAATCGCCGGTCTCCTCGCGCAGCGCCAGAATCTGATCGACCACGCTGTTGACGCCGCCTTGGATCACGCAGTGGTCCATGACCCAGTCGTGCGTCATTTCTTCATCCGGCTGTTCCTTGTAGCTCTTGAACACGTAAAGCCGGTTGCCGCGCTTCATCTTGGCGCGCATCTGCTCGTAGTAGAAACGATAGGGGCTGTTTGAGTCGTCGCGCCCGTAGCGCAGCGCGGTCTTGTCATCGTCCGCAACGAACACCGCGCGTGCCACGCGCCAGTCCTCAACGCGTGGATTTTGCCCAACCTCCGCTTTGCCTTTGCAGTAATTGGTCCAATGCGACTTCAAGTGCTTCGCCAAAAGAAAATTCGCCGACAGCGGATGGAAATCGCGCTTGCCCATCTGCACGACGCCGGGCGAAAACGGTGCTACGACCGTGCCGACGATCTCCGGCCGCGGTTTTTGAAACGGTTTGGCCATGATGCCGACGCCGAGTTCGTAAGCCGGCACGCGGCTGATCGCGACCTTGAAACGGTTGTCGGGAAAATCGATGTTGTAGGGCGGATCGCGCTCCCAGATCGCGAGGATGACGTCGATCGCCTCGGCGAAAATCTTGTTGCGATCCTCGTCAAGCAGGCCAAGTGCCTCCGCGTCCGATGTGAGCGCGCCGGCGCTGATGCCCAAAATAAAGCGGCCTTGCGCCAGGTGATCGAACATCGCCGACTGCACGGCGATCAGCACCGGATGCATGTGCGAGAGATTTGTAGTGCCGGTCGCGAGCTTGATCGTTTTGGTGTCGTTGATGAGCGTTGCCTGAAACATCATGCTGTTGGTGATGTTTTCACAGGCGTCGGTCAGGTGCTCGCCGACGAAGGCGTCATAAAAGCCAAGCTCGTCGGCCAGGATGATCGCCTCGCGGTCTTCGCGCAGCGTCTGCGACCAATCCCGGTGCATGGGATGCACTGGCATCGTAAAATAGCCCAACCGCATTCCGTTCTCCGTCAAGCCTCGTCTCCATCGGCCGGCAACCTAACCGAGGCCCGCTCTTATTGCAGCAATTCTTGTGGTTGCAATCGACGCACCGATTGGCGCCTTCTCTTTGTTTTTGCTTTTGGATTTCACGATGCTAAAGCAGGGGCGCGCGCGGCTTCCGCCATCGGAGGATGGGGGCGCGCCTGGAGAGAACTTTTAACGGCCTTTTCCCCAGGGGGCCGATAAGGCTTTTGCAAAGCCGTGTGAACCCACTACTTTCCGGCCGCAAGCCGCCGCCCGAAAATCTGCGAGGACTGAATGCTACGCTGGTTTCATGCCTTGATGCCGAAGGAAGATCGTTTCTTCGATCTGTTCGCGCGCCATTCCGAGGCGGTGCTTGGCGGCGCGAAAGCGCTGCGCGCGATGCTGGAAGGCGGCGTCGCCGTCAAGGCGAATTGTCAAACGGTCATGGATCGCGAGCACGATGCTGACAACGTCACGCGTGAGGTGCTCATCGCGGTGCGCCGCAGTTTCATTACGCCGTTCGACCGCGGCAACATCCGCGACCTGATTACGTCGATGGACGATTCGATCGATCAGATGCAGAAGACGGCGAAAGCAATCATTCTGTTCGACGTGACCACGTTTACGCCGCAGATGCGCGACATGGCGGATGCCATCGTCAGGTGCGCGCAGCTTGTGCAGGAGGCGGTGCCGCTGCTCAAATCGCTCAGCTCGGAAGCGGGGCATATCAGCTCGCTGACCGAGCAAATCTCGCAGCTTGAGGGGCGCACCGACGAGATGCATGACAACGGCCTCAGGTCGCTTTACCAGGCCAACGCAAATTCCAATGCGATGGCTTTTATCGTCGGCAACGAGGTCTACGATCATCTCGAAAAGGTCGTTGACCGCTTTGACGACGTTGCCAACGTCATGCACGGCATTGTCATTGAGCATGTTTAACAAATGCTGCAAGCAATCTATCCCAGTCATCCTGAGGTGCTCGGCCGGAGGCCGAGCCTCGAAGAATGAACGGCCACTGACCTCAGATAAATCCAAGACCGGCAACGACGTGAACCTGCACAAATCGACTATGCCCGACTTGCTGTGGCCGTCGTCTTCCGAGGGCCGCCTGCGGCGGCCATCTCAGGGGGACGGAGATAGGTCGTTGGATATCGTCGTTTTCGCGGGAGCTCGATGACATGGACGCCGCTGCGCTTCCTTGGCCGATTCTTTTCGGCTTGATCGGCGTGGCGCTCGCCTTCGATTTTCTCAACGGCATGAACGATGCCGCCAATTCGATCGCAACGATCGTGTCCACTCGTGTACTGCGCCCGCAATATGCGGTCGCGTGGGCGGCGTTCTTTAACTTCATCGCGTTCTTGGTTTTTGGCTTGAACGTCGCCGAAACGATCGGCCGGGGCATTGTCGACGTGAACGTCATCGATGCGCGCGTCATTTTCGGCGCGCTGGCCGGCGCCATCGTGTGGCAGATCATCACGCAGCGGCTCGGAATCCCGTCGTCGAGCTCGCATGCGTTGATCGGCGGCCTGGTCGGAGGCGGCATTGCCAAGGCGGGTACGGGCGTCATCGTGTGGAGCGGCTTAGGCAAGACCGCGGCCGCTATATTTCTTTCGCCCGGACTTGGCTGCGTCCTGGCGTTGTTGCTGATGCTGTGCGTTTCGTGGGCCTTCCTGCGGTACACGCCCTACGGCGTCGACAATATTTTCCGTCGCGTGCAATTCATTTCGGCTTCAGCTTATGCGCTCGGCCATGGGGGCAACGACGCGCAGAAGACGATGGGCATTATCGCCGTCCTGCTCTTTTCGCAGGGCGATCTCGGTACGAAGTTTTATGTACCCTTGTGGGTCGTGCTCGCATGCCAATTCGCGATGGCAGCCGGTACGCTCGGCGGCGGCTGGCGCATCGTGCGCACGATGGGCTCACGCATTACGCGACTGACGCCCATGCAGGGCGTTTGCGCCGAAACCGCGGGTTCCGTGATGTTATTTGCAGCGACCCATCTCGGGATTCCCGTGTCGACCACACATACGATCACCGGGTCGATCATTGGCGTTGGTGCTGCAAAAAAAGTATCCGCCGTGCGCTGGAGCGTTGCGCGCGAAATCGTGATCGCGTGGATCGTAACGATTCCCGCCGCGGCTGTTCTCGCCGCGTTTTTTTATTGGGTCATTGGACTGTTTCGCTAGCGCCGGACTCGTCCTTTTGTCCGCGCGATTGGGCGAGAGCGAGAACCCGCTTCAGCCCGCATCATTCGATGCTCTAGACCGCGACTTTGACGAGGAAGCTCTCGACCTCGCGGCGCAACTCGGCAGTCGCCGATTCGACGGACTCAGAAGTTGTGAGCACCGACTCGGCCGACTGTCGCGTCTCGCTGGCGGCCCCTGCGACCCCGCCGAGCGCGGTCACGACCAGCTTGGCGCGCCCGGCGGCGCCGCCGACGCTTTGAGAAATTTCGCCGGTCGCCATGCTCTGCTGCTCGACGGCGGCAGAAACGGCCGTTGCGCATTCGTCGATTTCCCGCATGCGCGCCGCAATGCGGCCGATCGCTTGCACGGCCGCCGTCGTTGAATGTTGGACCGAACTAATTTGGTGGGAGATATCTTCCGTCGCTTTCGCAGTCTGAACGGCCAGCGATTTCACTTCTGAGGCGACCACCGCGAAGCCCTTGCCGGCGTCGCCCGCGCGCGCGGCTTCGATGGTTGCGTTGAGCGCCAGCAAGTTCGTCTGGCCGGCGATGGCGCGAATGAGCTTAATGACATCGCCGATCTTTTGCGCCGCCTGCGAAAGTGCGCCGATCTGCTCGTTGGTTCCGCGCGCCTCGGCCACCGCCGTGCGCACGATATCGGTCGTCATGCTGAGCTGCCGGCCGATTTCGACAATCGATCCCGACAATTCTTCGGCCGCGGTTGCGGCTGTGTCGACATTGGCGGCAGCCTCGTTCGACGTGTGCACTGCGCTGTCTGTGCGCTGTGTCGTCTGGCCCGAACTGGAAAGCAGTGTGGTTGCGGTCGAGCGCATCGTTTGGGCGCTCTCCGCAACGGTCTGAAGGTGGCTCTCGACGCCGCGCCGGAACGTGGCGATCGCCGCTTCGACCTGCGCACGCAGCTTCTGCTGCTCCTGCATCGAAGCGCGATCCTGCTCGGCCTGCTTGCGTGCGCTGATGTCTTCGTGGGTCGCCACCCAGCCGCCGCCCGGCATTGGCCGATTGACAACGCAGATGGCATGTCCGTCCGCCGATTTGACTTCGGTACTGGTGATTTGGCCGGTGGTCATTTTTTCCAGCAATTGCTGCCGGTATTCCGCGGGATTCCGCGTAAAGGTCCCCTTGGCGATGCGATACTCAAGGAGTTGCATGAGCGTGCAGCCGGGCTTCACCACGTCCGGCGACAAATCGTACATCTTCAGATAGGGCGTATTGCAGACCACCAGCCGTTCGGCGCCATCGAACATGCAGAGGCCTTGCGTCATGTTGTCGAGCGCCGAACGCATGCGCAGATTATTAGCGTGCATCTTGCGTGCGATGAGCGCTTCGATTGCGATCATTGCCACGATGGCAATCAGGGCTGACCACAGTGACCGAACGCCGGCGCTTCGGCCGGACGCCAGGAAAAGAAGCAGCACGAACGAAAGGGAAAAGGTGCCCGTGCCGGTGAGCGCGACCACGCGCCACCCCCGCCAGATGACGTGCGAGGAAACCCCGTCACTCATTGCCGCGTGCCCGGAATCCGTTGGTCAAAAAGTGCCCCGGAAGTCGCCGGAATGGTATTTCCCAACCCGTTTTTTTGCAGTTAATTTCGGTGAAATGAAAAGCTAACGATGCGTTAACGGAAGATTCGGAGCCGTATATGGAACGCTTTGGCCGCGCGCAAAAAGGTAGTTGGAACGGACGTCTGGAAGATGACGCGTTGCTGCGCGGAGCGGGCCGCTTCGGCGATGACGTGAAGCCTGACGGAACGCTTGCTGTCTGCTTCGTGCGCTCGCCGCATGCGCTGGCGCGGATCGTCGCCATCGACGTAAGCAGGGCGAAGACGGAGCCGGGAGTCGCCGGCGTGTTCACCGGTGCCGATCTCGCGGCGGAGCCCTATCAGTCGGTGTCGCAGCCGGCTCCAATTCCCGATCGCCATGGCAAGCCGATTCAGGGGCCGTTCCGCCCCGGGCTGGCGCACGAGCGCGCCAATTACGTGGGCGAGCCGGTCGCGCTGGTTGTGGCGCAAACGGTCGGTGCCGCGCAGGATGCGGCCGACCTGATTACGATCGAGTATGAGCCGCTCGCCGCGGTGATCGACGCACAAAGCGCCTTGCGCGACGGTGCGACGGTCCTCTGGCCGAACGAGGCGCCGGCCAACGTGGCGTTTGACTGGGTCGCGCCGGCGGACCCGAATGGCCAGAACCGCGCAAAGCTCGATGAGGTTTTCGCCAATGCCGCGCATGTCGTGCGCCTCGATCTCAACAACCAGCGGCTCGCTTGCGCCTCGCTCGAGCCGCGCACGGCGACCGCGAGCTACGATGCCGCCACGCAAATGTTCACGCTGCGCTGTGGCACCCAGGGCGTTGCCGGCGTGCGGATGCAGACCGCGGGCGCGCTGAACATCAAGCCGGAACAGTTGCACGTCCGCACCGACGACGTCGGCGGCGGGTTCGGCATGAAAGCGTCCGGCTATCCGGAATACGTGGCGCTGCTGCATGCGGCGCGTGCCCTCGGCAAGCCGGTGCACTGGGCCTCGAGCCGGGCGGAAGCATTCCTCGGCGACAACAACGCACGCGATTCGTTCTGGACGGCGGAGCTCGCGCTCAGCGCGCGCGGAAAGTTCCTTGGGTTGCGTGTCGAGGGTCTCGCCAATGTCGGCGCCTACGTTACCGGCGTCGCGCATTTCTGCTCGACGCTGCACATTTCCGGCTGTTTACCGACGCTGTACGATATTCCGGTCGCGTCGGTGCGCGCGCGCTGCGTCGTCACTAACACCGTGCCGATCGGCCCTTATCGCGGCGCGGGGCGGCCGGAAGCGAGCTTCCTGCTCGAGCGCGTGATCGACACCGCTGCCGATAAGCTCGGCATCGATCCCGCCGAATTGCGCCGCCGCAATCTGATCAAGCCTGAGCAAATCCCGTACACGACGCCGTTCGGTAACAGGTATGACAGCGGCGATTTTCCGGCGGTGTTCGAGAAAGCGTTGGCTCTCGCCGACTATGACGGTTTTCGCGAACGCCGCAAGCAGGCGAAGAAAGAGGGCAAGCTGCGTGGGATCGGCATTGGCTGCTATCTCGAAATTGCGGGCGCCATTCCGGAAGAGGGCGCGGGCATCTCATTTCCCGGCGGCGAAAAGGTGAATGTCAGCATTGGTGCGGGCGCCAGCGGGCAGGGGCACAAGACCGTGTTCGGCCGCCTCGCCGCCGAGCAGCTGGGCATTGCAACAGATGCGGTGACCGTGACCGCCGGCGACTCCGCCCGCGACGTGCCGGGGTTCGGTGCGGTCGCGTCGCGTTCGGCGTTCATGGTCGGCAATGCGGTTGCGCATGTCGCCAAGCTCGTGATCGACAAAGGCCGTCCGGTTGCGGCGATGTTGATGCAGACGGCTGAAGCCGACGTCGATTACGCGAACGGACGTTACACCGTGCGCAATTCCGACCGCAGCGTGTCGCTGTTCGAAGTCGCCGAGCGTGCCAGGGAACTGGTGCGCCAAAATGTCGTGAAGGAAACGCTCGACACGCGTGCGGTCGCCAAAACACCGGCGACATTTCCGAATGGCTGCCACATTGCCGAGGTCGAAATCGATCCGGCAACCGGCGCGGTCTGCGTGCCGAACTATGTCGCGGTCGGCGACTGCGGCACCATTCTCGATGAGACCATCGTCGAGGCGCAGGTGCATGGCGGCGTGGCGCAAGGACTGGGCCAAGCGCTGACCGAAGGCGTCGTCTACGACGGCGACGGGCAACTGCTGAGCGCCTCCTTCATGGATTATGCCATCCCGCGTTCAACACTCGTGCCGCCGATGACGGTCGAGCATATTGTCGTGCCTTGCAAGACGAATCCGCTGGGCGTGAAAGGCACGGGTGAAGCCGGCACCACGGCAGCAACGCCTGCGCTGATCAACGCGGTGATCGACGCGTTGCCGGCAGGCGCCAGCATCGAAATGCCGGCAACCGCGGAGAAAGTCTGGAGAGCTTTGCAGAATTCCCACTAAGCCTTGCCGTGCCGGCGTCATCGCTTTGCTGCGTGGCGTTGCGCATGGGGAACGCAGCGCGGGTGCTCGAATGCGGGCTGCTCCCCGTCCGCTGGCTCGGCAACCTTGGCACGCATTACCCAGTCGGGCAGTGCGCATCAGGGTTGAGCAAAGATAACCTTACGGCCGATCGCGGCCCTTAAACCGACTGTCCTGCGGCGTGAACAGAGTCATTCCGGTCCTCGGATTTTGAAAGTTTGTATTTGCCTGATTGGGGGTGAGAACAGGCGCCCCTGCCGGCACTTGATTGCGTGCGGCCACGCCTGACCAGCCATTTTGGCCTATTGAACTCTGATATTCGCCCCACGTCGGCGTTCCGGTTTGTCCCCATTGCGGATTTCCGTAGGTCTGACCGTCCGACTGCACCGCCTGCGCAAAGGCGCGAGATGCGAAGCCTGCTGACACCACAGTAAACGTCGCGATCAACGCCAGACGCATTAGGTGCACGGCGACATACATCGAAGCCTCCTTTGGTCACCTTGGCCGTTCGTGATCAGGATCGCCATCGCCGTTATCAGGTAAGGGGAAAGATCTGGATAGCCTGTGCAGATCTCGCACCGCTCTGTTGACGTTCGGACAGCGGATTAGTTGGCCGTCAAAGAGCAAATACAGTTCGGCGCCTCTTTGGCAGAAGCTGTGGGCTGCCCGCGCCGAGCTGGTTGCAAGAACGGTTGCCGCCGTTTCGCTGCGCAGCTTGAACAAACGATCGAAAAGTTCAGCGTCTGCCCGCGATCGCGGTCCGATTGATTCATCGAAAAGATAGCAATCGGCGGGAAGCGCGTAACTCAGGACATAGTTTAACCGCCGTCGCTCGATGCCAAGCAGTTCGTTTAACGGCTGCTTCAGGTCGATTTGTAAATCGGCGGTTTTCAGCACAAACGCCGTCAGATCATCCGCACCGATTGAGTGCACGCGTGCAGCGAAGCCGAGAAACTGCCTGACGGTTGTCTTCGCTGAAACCTTTCCGTTGTAACCAACTGGAAGGGAAACCGACATTTTTCGTTCTATATAACCCGACGTCGGCATTTCCATGCCACACAGCAGGCGCAGCAAGGTAGTTTTACCGGACCCGCGCGGACCCAAAATTGCAACGTGGGTATTGGGGCGAAAAAGAAAAGAAATTTGATCGAGCACGGGATCGCGCTTGTGGCGGTAATACTTCGAGACGGAATGCAATGCGATCAATGCTGGGCCCGCCTATGTCTCGTCACGCGTTCAAGCGCCAATCCGACGACCAATGTCAAGATCGCCCATTCGATGATATATCCGGTGTCAAGAATATGAGTCGGATACTTTTCATAGAACGCAGTTCTGAACCAGGTCACTCCATGTAAAATTGGATTCCACGCGAGCCAATTGCGGACGTCGGGAGGAAGAAAATCCGGGACAAAGACCACTCCTGAAAGAATCATCGCTCCTCGCCCGAGCACATGATAAATATGAAACCATAGCCGAAAGAACGTTCCTACGACCGTGTTGATGATACCGACTCCCAAACCAAGCAAAAATAAAGCCTCTACCACTGCCAATAGGGTCAGCGGATGTCGGGGCAACGCAAAGGCGGAAACGCCCACAAGCCAAAGTCCGCCGAACACAAAAATCATGAATCCAAAATAGAACAACATTTCCACAACGCCCTTTGCAATAATTTGGTCCAAAGGTTGAACGCGTGGAAACGAAGTTACCGTCAGATCGGAGACTTTTGTATGGGTCGAGATCCATATGAAAGCGTAATGCGGCACGACGCCCGTGCAATAGAACAGGAGAACCGAATCGCCGAAGGTCGGCGTTGCGTTGAACAAGATTCGACTTGTTGCAATGACGGCAATAAATCCAATTGGCTCGATCGCCGTGAATAGTCCACCCGGTTTCGTACTGAATTTTTTTTCTGCTTCCCTGACGACGACCGCACCAATGCAATCGAACCAAATGGCAAGAGAACGCTGCGTTTGTAAGAGTGCTTCTTGGACCATCGAATCGCGGCCTGCAATCGGACAACGGTATCTAAACTAGGCACGGAACATGACATTGCCGTGCAATGGGTATTATAGCGTTGGTTTGCAACTATGTAAACAGAGTTGACATTATTTTTGACGGCGATATCATTGCTGCTACGTCTGGATAAGACTTCGGAATGCGATGAGGTGATGGAAAGCGATGACTCAAAGGTTAGCACAACGTGGCGTGATTTCATTTCCCGCCGCACTGGAGAATTTTGTGATCGCGGTTCATCGACTTTCCACGGCGCTCGGCGAAAGCAAGGGTTTGGCGCAAAGCGGAATTGGGATCAGCGAGTGGGCCATTCTGAAGGTTCTTGGGGATCAAAAAGAGTATCAGCAACATGTCCTGCGTAAGAGCGGCGTATCTCGTCAGCGAATACGGAAGCTGCTTCAAGAGCTCGAGACGAAGCGGATAGTCACGATATCGCAATCGGATGGCGATGATAGGCGGCAACGTATAATCGCGGCAACACCACGCGCCTTGGAGTGCAGGAGAAACGCGCTCGCTGGTTTGGCAGAGTTGATCTCACAGCTTGATAGCCGCGGTCGCGGTACGCACGACCTCGCGCGGCTGGCGAAACGGCTTCAATCTTTTGCATCGCTTTCCGAGCGGATTTCAAAAGCGCTTCGTCGAGATGCAAAGCGGCCGGATGACGATTGGCCTGAAACAAAAACGCTAAGCCGATAGGTTAGGCCTGAACGGTGACGCTCTGCCAGGGTAGACGACCGCCGCTCTCATCAACTATGTGCACGTCCATTGTTGCGGCAGCGTGAAGCCGAGGTCCCTGAGCGCTGCGCATTCCCGCCGGAATTCAGCCGAAAACAGATGCGGGAAGAAAGAGGGCATGCCATGCGCCGAGGAAACATTGACACGCTTCTTCAATCTTTCGCGCGGGTATACGATGTGTTTGACGTTCAGGAAACACTCAAGTTCAAAAAGCCATTTTTCGGGTTCGGCATGAATGTCTTCGTAAAAGGCAATCCTCAACTCATCTTGGGCTAGTGCATTGCGAAGTGTAGAGACGGCTTTGGAATACTCGCAACTCCTCCAGATGTAAGGCCGCTTCGCCAATTCCAGGCATTCAATGTCGGTTAGCCTGTCCAAGGCCTTCGAGTTGCCGCTAAATTGTAAGAAAAACTTCAAGTGTGACCATAATCGCTGCACCGGATCGCGCATGATGTAGATCACTTTCAAATTGCGGGTGCGAGTGCGGACATGCTTCCAATCGCCTTCGGCCAGATGGCAATTTAGATTGCTGAAGTCTGCGCAAAACTTCTGTCCACGCCGACGGGCAAACATACGAGCATACCAAGCGTCATCGACCGGATCTGACAAATAGTCGCTGTACCAGCGAAGTTGTGTTTTAATGGCACCAAGATTCGCACGCGCAGGATCAAGATTGCTGAACTTTTGCTTGACTCTTAGCAGCCGAGCCTCCGCCGCAAGCCGCTTCTCGTCGGTATAAAGGTGCGCGAAGTAATGCAATTCTTTCTCCGGGCTGAAATAAATATCCGGATGTCCGGTTAGCACGGAGTAGAGCCAGGTCGTGCCGGTTTTTTGTGCGCCAACTCCCAGGAAAAGGTTGTCAAACAAAACCGGCCCATTTGGGCTGGCATTCGAATTTTGCGAAGGTTGCTGCCCGCTCACTAGTTCGGCTCTAGATTAAAGAGCCTATGGTACCACATTCGTCCGACCGCTCAGCACTGATTAAAAAAGAACGGATTGAACTCGGAGAAATAATCGATGATGCGTAGCTGCAACTCCTTCGGCAAGCGGTCACGATATTCAAAGATGTATGCCCGCTGCACATCCTGGCCGTACACCAGGTCATAACGTGCCTTGCCAAACCGACTAAACCGCTCATCGTATTTAAGGTTGATATGATCGAAAATTTGCGTGCCGACCGTTGTAGGGTCCAGGCAAAGCCGTTCGTACTGCACGACCAGTATGCGCTCAAGGCCGAAACGCCGCATCGCCTCCCTGAGGCCGGCAGCATAGCTGTAGGTATGACGAAGCGTGCGGGGCAATGTTTCGCGTTGCCATGTCGCCATGTCACCGTTTCCCAACCGTTTAAACGATGACCACATTACTGCGCGAAAGTCCCGCACGATCGCGATAACCGGAATTTGCGGCGCACGAGTCAACACACTATCGAGACAGGACATGTAGCGTGGAGTCTTGTCGTAAAGTCTGACCGACTTGTTTTTCAGAATTGGAGAGGCGTCGCGCAAACGGCAGTAGGCCTCCGCAAATCTGTCGGTTTCGCATGCTGCTTTCGCAGCCTCATCGCTCAGCTTCCAGGTATTGAGCATGTTGGTGTAAAACGGTTGACAATCCGGAAATTGCCGCGGCGAGTCATTCAACAAGAGGCCCCCCTCGAATCCGCTGTCGAGGTCTTCGTGCTGGCGCAGCAATTCGCCGACGAGTGTCGTCCCGCTATGCTCAAACCCACAAACGATAGTATGCAGAACCGAGGGAAGACTGCACACATCGTCGTCAGTGCGGGAATGGCTTTGGGGCATCGGCATGTGGCTACTCTGCAATTCTGATAGCCTTTGGCGATGTGCAAGGTAATGTATTCTCGTTTCCGTAGCCAGCGCACAGGCCCTTTAGAGTTATGCCGCAGGAAGAATCGAGGAAGGGGATGGGATCGGAAAAATCTATATGGACGAAAGTGCCGCTTCCTTCACGCGGGATTTAAGCACCGGATAGAGACGATGAAATCGATCACAAGCGGCATGTACCTTTTCCAACTCGTTTTCTCCAGGCATGGCAATTACGTTGAAAACAGACGGTAATTGCTTCAGTTTCAGTTCGATATCGGGCGTCTGTTGGGCGATAAGCGTGCACGCGATGTCATCGATCACGAGGACGACATAGCCGCTCGCTGTGAAAAACTCGCATACTTTTTTAAATGATCGAGTTCTATCTACCTCACACAATATTACAGGCCGCATTCGCTCGATTGTCTCGCGCGCACCGGAAAGAGCCTCCGCTTCATGGAGCTCTACGTCGATCTTCATCAGCGAAATTCTGGCGCGCGGGGTAGCGCCGAGGTATTGATCGAGCGTGATGGTTTGAACAACCTCGGCGGCGACTGATTTCTTATGCGGCTTTACGGCGAGCGAGGCGCCTGAATCCAAGTGCAGCAGTCCTTTGCCTACGTTGATAACGCTGAGACGCGCGCTATCTGAAAGTGCGAATGCTTCCACCTCAACCGTCGGGCTGAGTCGATTGAGCGCCAGGTTCTGAAGCAACCTCGCTCTGATCATAGGTACGGGTTCAAATGCGAGGCACGGCGAGCGCTTGTTGACCCGGCGCGCGATCACTGAAAACAAGCCAGTGTAGGCGCCGATATCCACAATCGCGTCCGGAGCATTGGCCGCAAGTTCGGTCCACAGCGCGACGCTAAGCGGCTCATATGAATCCGGTCCAAAAAAGAAATAAATTTTTGCGACGATGTCGTCGTTAACTGACAGAGCCAAGAGGTCCACTTTGTTCAGCACCGAGATGTTTATGGGGCCAAAATAAGGAAATCGCAGCAGGAGATCGTGGAACGCCTTGTCGTGCGCGGATACAGGGCGGAAAATGTAATCGGGGCTTTGAAACGGCCGGTTGTCAATGGCGCGCGCGTTTATTTCGGCCAGTTCCGCGAAGCGCGGATTTTTGAGTAGGCGGCCGTATGAGCCAAGCAGATTCATTTTCGCACACTCGATACCAGGACTGCTGGACCATACACAAAAGGGTACTTCGTGGACGCTAGCAAAGCTATGCTAATCACGGGTTTAAGGGTGCAGCGGAAGGCGCGCAACGGAGTGCGTTAAGGTGTCGGGGAAGAGTCCTTCCTAACCGATTCAATGAACTCCAACAGCGTGCCGCTTGCCGCCATTACGAATACTATGCGCCGCATGCCAAATGCGGCGGCCGGTTCAGTAGGCCCCGTTGGGCGAAAGCCATGGTTACCCAATTCGCGTATCGCTCCGTCAAGGTCTGCCACTTCGTAAGCCAGGTGATAAAACTTCGTGCCGCGTTTGAGGAACGCTGAAATCGGGGAATCCGGCGCCAAAGGAGCGATCAACTCTATACGTGGTCCGGCACCGACGAAAAATTGCACCGAAACTTTCTGGATCGGATCATCGATGACCTCGGTTTCTGGCTCATATCCGAGCGCGGCAATACAAGCCGTTTCATCGCCGATTCTGCGGCACGCCAAGCCGACGTGATGGAATGTGGCCGTGAGGGTCGAAAGCATTGGCGATTTCCGGATGGTCGCGATGGAGAAGCTATCTTGCGGTAATTTAACAGGCAAAGCTATTCATGAATGTGCAGCAAATAACGCAGGCGTATAATGATATCGAAATCTTCTAGCATGCGCTCTCCTGCGCCGTGTTCTTCGACCTATTGAGAGCGGCATCGAGGCCTCCATCGTTGCTGCGGCCATTGACGAACAGCATGGCACGGATACGAAACGCGATGCGAACCGCTTCGACAATGCCGGGAGTAAGCGAAGGATAGTGATGAATTGTCCAGATCAAAACACTTACCCGAACCTTTCGAAGCTTATTTTCGAGATTCTGTCGCTATGGCCGGAGCATGAGCGGTACCTCGAGAAAAGCTTCTCGTGTCGCGACATTCACTTATTGAGGCACTCAGAACGGCTCTCTGCGATGATCATGCGATTGAGCCATACGATCGACGGAGGGTTAACGACGCTAGCCGCCGATTATCGTTTTTTGTGCGAGCAAATCGTTTTGCCCGAGGAACTCTATTTCCGTAGAAACGGCCGCTATCGGCTCACCAAATTCGAAGACGCGCTCAACACCGTGTACAGCGACAACGTGTTTATGACTCGATACATGAACGGCCTCCTCATGTCTGACGTGATGTGGGTAAATCACTGTCGTGGGCTTCAGCACTATACCGAGAAGTTCCTCCCGAGCTTGGACGCCGGCAGCGATCTTCTTGAAATCGGGCCGGGGCATGGGCTCTTGCTCTTTCTTGCGACCGAAGCAAGCCATATCGGGAGC
This sequence comes from Pseudolabrys sp., assembly GCA_025929185.1. Taxonomy (GTDB): domain Bacteria; phylum Pseudomonadota; class Alphaproteobacteria; order Rhizobiales; family Xanthobacteraceae; genus Pseudolabrys. The sequence goes on along the minus strand of JAICMO010000009.1, from coordinate 12,249 downwards.
GTTTCGGCGTGGGATGTCTCGCAAACGAGCCTGGCGATGTCGCAGCACGCGCTCGAGACCCTCGGCGCCACGCGCCAAGTTAAATTCGAAGCACGCAATATTTTCGATGCCAGCATTCTGGATGAGGCGCGAGCTGGCTTGTTTGATGCAGTCGTGCTGAGCGAAGTATTAGAGCATCTTGAACAACCGGAGCAGGCAATTCGCGTATTGCTGCATCTGTGCAAACCATCCGGTCGCGTTTGGATAAACGTGCCGGCCAACAGTCCGGCGCCCGATCATTTATATCTGGTGAACAAGCCCCAGCAGGCGGAGCAACTCGTTCGCGATGTCGGTTTCAATGTAATCGATACCGCTCATTTTCCGATGACGGGCGTGACGCTGGACCGGGCGATCAAGCAGCAACTTACGGTTACTTGCATTATCGTCGGAGAGAAGCCGATGCAGTAGTCGTCAGGCTATGTAGAGCAGTGACGTTTGTGTCATGCGTCTCTCTTGATGGCTGTTATTCCGCCGCTTCCGACAATGCAAACATCGCTTCTTCCATGCGCATTGGCAACTTCGGACTGATATACGCCGCAAGATCGAGGTGCCAAACGGTCACGTTTTCACCTGATGACTCGATCTGCTGAAACCCCAATTGTTTGTAATGTTCCGAAACTATCGCATTCTTTGCCGTAGGCGCATATGTGCCCACCAGTCGTCGAATGCCGCGCCTCTTTGCCTCGGCCGCCACTTTGTCAAGCATCGCCTGCTCCACCTGCCGGCCCAGTACCCGGCAGCTCATTAGCCACGTGTCGATATCCCACGTGAACTCGTCAACCGATCGGCAAATGATGATTCCAATCATGCCGAGATCGCCGAACTTGTCGGCCAGACGGGCCTGCAATGTGAACACATTTTTATCCGTCTCCATGGCCCTTACTTCCACTTCCGTGTATCGCCGAGTAGTGAGGTTGAACTGGTTGGTTTTGTTGATGAGTTGAACGATGCGCTGCCGTCCCTTGCTGTCGAATGGAGCGAAACGGACGACCATCTCCAAAGAGGCAAGATAATCGCCAAGATCGCGCGCCTTGGCTTTTACCTCCGTTCGCTGCAGGTCGGAGGTGTACGCTTGCGCGCGCAGCTGGTCTTCGGACGAAAACGTCACAGCTTCGAAATAGCCTGCGGCTGCAAGGTGCCAAGGATACCAGCTCGGATCCTCGGGCAGTTCCGGGACTGCCACCATGGGAAGGGCGGCGCGAACCTGCGCGCGCTCGGCTGGATTGTCATCGAGAAGCACCAGCGCCTCCAACCCGATGTTCAGTTTTTTTGCGATCGCCTCCAGGTTGCTTGGTTTATCCGTCCAGTTGGCATGAAATGCGGCAATATGGTTCTCCCGCAACAGCATGTCGGGATGCTCGCGGAACGGGCCGCGGGCAGTGACGTCATCGTTCTTCGAGCAGATGGCGAGAATTATGCCACGCTCCCGCAACTCCATCACGGCCCGTTGTATCGCCAGGAATGCCTCGCCACGCGGATTGCCGTGCCCGATATGAATGCCAGTGAGACCATCGTCGCCGACGACGCCGCCCCATAAGGTGTTGTCGAGGTCGAGAACCAGGCATTTGCGGGCTTTGCCGCGGATCGCGCCGAGCATCCGTCCCAGTAAATCGGCATAAGCCGGAAAGCAGTCGGCCGAAAACGGCAGCTTATACGATAGCCATTGTATTGGATCGAACCAACGGTCCGTTCCAATCTGTTCGGCCAGGGTGGCGACGTCGAGGAGGTAACTTCCGGTTTCTTCCGCAAGCGAGACGATCGCGCGATTGGCATCCGTTACCATAGCTCGGACACTGCCGGGAATCCGACGATCGTAATTTCCGAACAGCGGAACGGGAGGTGCCGGCATTGTTTGCAGGATTGCAGGGGCACCGCCATGTTGCCGCAGCGTGTCAACGACTGTGCGGATCCGCGAAATCGCCAAGCGCACGTATTCACCCGGCGCTTCAGTGAGATTTGGCTGATCGAGATTGAGCCAGCGGTGGTCGACGGCGATCAGTACAGCATCAAGCCGCGCCGCGTTGATCGCAGAATTCGGATCGAGCGCCTGTTGCATGACTTGGTCGTACGGCGTCGTTGTCAGGTTTAGTGCGACGCCATGCCGGGCCGCGGCTGCTGGCAGGCAGTCAACGAGAAGATCGAACGTCGAGCTTGCTAGTATGCCTAGGCGAAATCCCGACAACGGTGGGAGGTCACCTCTGGCCAATTGGCATCGCTTTATGGCGCGGGCGAGTGAAGTGGATTGGCGCGCCGAGAGCCTAAACAAGGAGAGTTGCTGAATCGAGAAACCCAAGGACTCGGATGTCAAATCAAGGGCGCGACATTGAGCTGAAAAATCCGCAGGCGGCGGAGGAAGCCAGGGAAGGTCGACAATCGAGGGTGCCATGCGGTGTTCGCCAGTCAACGCCAAACGATCCGATTAAGTAAGGTTCTACGAAAGTTTCTTCTCAACGAGGTCGATAAGCTCCCCTACATTGTGTAGTCCGGTAACCTCGGCAGTCTCGAATCGAAAACCGAGATCAGTTTCCAGGCCGATGAGCAGTTTCACATGATTGATGCTGTCCCAGTCGGGCACATCGTTTGCTGTTGTACCTTCCGTCACTTGCAGAGCTTCGTTATCCGTGACCTCAGCTAAAATACCCTGAATTCTAGCGAGGATGTCTCGTCGTGTCAGTTGTATCGCCACAGACGTGCTCCCGTTGGGGCGCTGGATTGTCGCGATCACGAAGAATGGACTTCGTTAATTCGCGATCGTCGAGACTTGTAAATAGCGAGTGGTGTGCTTTCAAGCCGGTCTTGTCAGCCGTCCCTATAAGGACAGGCTCTTTAACGAGCCTGAAGAAGCTTCTCTTTAAAGAGCTTGGACCACATGGGTCGAAGCAGAATATTGGATGGATGACCGGTAAACACCGCCTCGATTTTATCGGCATAAAATCTGTAGAGCCGTGCGGCAAATTTTTCGAACGACTCGGCGTTTTCTCGACGGGGGCCCTGTTCGATAATGGGAACGAAGCGGTATCCGTCCCGTACAACCGTATACCACGCCGTGTTACACCCTGAGGCGTGCGCCAGGAACGCGGCACCTTCGCCGGCCATGGCCGTCGTACCGAGCACGGTCAACTGCGCGGTCCGACGGCCCTCCTGACCGTCAGGGGCCATCAGTATTGCTCCTCCACCTTGCAGTATTCTTAGCGAGGCGAATAAAGCATCTCGATGCGTGTCAGTGGTCGGGACACGTCCGCGCATTGTTCCATTCTTTCCGAAAATCAGGCCATCTTCACAAGCCTTCGAGAATAGCCGTCGTGCAATAATGACAAACGCTCCGTGAAACGTAAGGAGCAGTGTTCCTCTGGACGGTTCCTTCCAAGATTTTACTTTTTGGAATTCTGCAGTCGCTATTTCGCTTTCGACAAAATCTGACAGTAAAAGGCCCCTTTGGTGCCCGCGTGGCATCAACTCGATCGTGCACGCAATGCGAACAGCGGCCTCCCAGTCTGGCTTCGGCATGCAATTGAATCGGCTGTGGCTATAGAGAAAATCCATGGCGGTCTGGTCGACGGGCGTTGTATCTGCGGCGCGTTCGGCCTGCTTGATGAGCGACTCCACGATGCTGGCGCGGTTCACGATTCCGAACGATGCAGGTCCGCTTGGCGGCGCCTGGTCCTGGACGCTGCCTGCATGTGTGTTTTGCGCAACGTGCGAATTCGTACGAGTAATCAGGGTATTTCGGTCTATGCCAGAAAGTACAGCGGCGGCAGTGCTCGAGGGCTCTTTTATCGACCCACACGCGATTCCTGCGAGAACATCGAAAATCAGCTTCACATAACCGCGTTGCGCGGCATCGGCTTTATTAAGCCGCTCCAACCTTGCCAAGCGTCTATGGACTTCTTCGGGAGTCCGAATGGCCTCATGCATGAACGGAGTTCGCCCCTGCCTTTTGTCCGTCATCCCGTTGCCTCTGCGCATTGATCGAAAGCAAACAGAGAATGTTAATTTTGCTGTGATCGAGCGCAAGGTTCAAGGTTGTTTTTGACTTGCATCTTTCCGCCCCCCGTCGGAGATCGCTCGTCTGGACACAATCGGTTCCCATCGCTAGTTTGATTGCAATCGCCGAACGCGGAGAACTGGATGTCGGCAGGAATACAATTTGTGGAACGTGCAGGCCAACCGGGAACAAACGTGCGCCGTGCTAATATTGTAGGCGCGCACCAAGCGTCGTCGCTCCTGCTCCGTTTGAAGGAGCACCGGCCAATCAATCAAATTCTTCGTAGCTTTCATATATCGCTGCGCAATCGGCTGGTTTATTTACCGATTGGAAAAGTCGCGAACTCCTCGATTAAGGCGTTCCTCTTTCAAGCTGAAGCGGCGAGCCTTTCGATTCCAATGCCCAAAAAATTCATGCCGACTCAGCGCACGGTTCACAATCCTTATTACGGTCCGCTGCTCAAGGCTTATCAGCTTCCCGCCAGAGTGATCGAAACCGCGCTGACATCCGACAAGTATTTTCGGTTCGTATTTGTTCGTAATCCCTATGACCGCCTATTGTCCTGTTTCCTCGATCGAGTATCGGCACCGGGCTCGGGCTCCAATCGGCGGGCGCTGCAACTGGCGAACAAAGAAGAGGGTGACAGGATATCATTTGACGATTTTGTCATTGGGATTCGAAACGCGGCAATCAAAGACATGGACCCTCACTGGCGTCCGCAATATTACGAGGCCGGCTTCGACTGTCTTACATATTCGTTTGTGGGAAAGTTTGAAAGTCTTGAAAGCGATCTGAAACACGTTATCGCCAGAATCTACGGTCACGAGGCCGTGCAGGCGCTCAAGCTTTCGGAGAATTATTCTCCGGCGACTACACTCGCTAAATCGCGACTCAAGGAGTTCTATACTGATCGTGCGCTCGCAGTCGTGAACGAGATTTACGACCGCGATTTCAAAGAGTTCAATTATAAGAAAGTGGAGAAGGTTGACGCGTTTTGATTAAGCAAAGATCCTTATTTGGCGCTTTGCAAGTCGCTTTGGTGTCGAGCTGGCGAGGATTCGGGCGTACGCACGATGGACTTGTATAATGCGACGAGCTGGTCGACCTGCTCGTCGAAGCTGCGGAAGTGCATCGGACAGTTCGTCCGTTGTTTAAACCTTTCAGCACCAGCATCAATTTCTTTCAGCACAGCGAGAAGCGAGGTGGTGTCCGATACGTCCACGCGGAATCCGTTGGCGCCTTCAACGACTGCGTCGCCGATTGCGCCGCGATCCGAAGCCACTATCCATAACCCGACTTGCGCCGCCTCCCGGGTCACGAGGCCGAAGCTCTCCGGCCAGATCGACGGCGCAAGGAGCACATCGAGGGACGCATAAAGCGTTTCGATCCTGCTTTGTGGTACTCGGCCGACGATCTTAACCGGATTTGCATTCCAAAGCGCGCGCCGCGCTTTCATTGCGGACTGGCTATGGTCGACGAGCACCAGTTCGATGTTCTGAAACGTGTTGGTCGCCCAAATTTGGCTGATGAGATCGAAGCCTTTATGCGCGGCAAGGCCTCCAATAAAACCGATCTGCACCTTCTCACCCGCCTGCGAGCTTCGCTCGATCGGATCGAGCATGATCGTGCCGTTCTCCACTACAACAACGTTGCGTAGCCCTGTTCCTTCATAGAGCGCAGCAAATGGTGCAGACACGGAAATCACCGAGGACGCGTTGGCGAGAAGATCGCGCAAGTACTTCGTGCGCTCGACGCTTGCTGGCGCCGCGCCCAATTCTCGCATGCCTTCGATGGTGAGATGGTGTCCCGTGTGGACGCGTCCGGTCGAGTCGACGAGAAACTGGTGGTCGGAGAGCCACCAGCCGTCGTGAACAGTAACCACGTGTGGAATTTTGGCTTCTCGAGTGGCTTCGATAATGGAGGCAGTGAGGCGCTGAAGACAATGAAAATGCACGATATCAGGGCGATAAAACTCTAGATATTGAGCGAATAACGATTTGATGCGATCGTCCCTTGCATTCCATTCAAATCGCGGTCGTGCATCCAGCCTGACAGCGGTTACGCGCACGCCGTTATAATCGTACTCGTGAATGCTGTAGGCAGGCCCATCCAGGCCCGATGTCGTGAACACCAATACTTCGATGGCGTCGCCATACCGGCGGACAAGTGAATCGACGCTTTCTTGTACTACTCGGGTCGCGCCGCCTATCGCACGCGGCGGAAAGAACACGTTGACAACAACGATACGCAGCTTGCGTTCGTCACTCCGCCTAAACTCGACCCGTCGGGTAAACTCGTCCATCAATTTCTTTCCCACCTTTGCCGAATTGTATTCGGCATTGACGGCTTTTTTTGCTTCGATGCCGACTTCATGGCGAAGCGAACTGTCGTCGATGAGCCGCTGTAAGGTTGCGACCCATTGCTTTGGTGAGGAGCAAAGAAAACCGCTCGTTCCATCCTCCACAGTGAGCTCATGAGTGGTCGTGCGGCTGAGCACCGACGGAACTGCGAACAATGCCGCCTCAAGCCACTTTATTTCGCTTTTGCAGTTGTTGAACGTAGACGTCGGAAGCGCAGCTATATTGATGTCTGCCCTGCTCAATTCGGCTAAATAATTTGCGTAGTTCCAATCTGGCTTTTTTTTCTTCACCCGTGAACCATAGGCCGCCAGTGCAGGAAGTTTTGGAAACGTTCCCATCAGGGTGAGGGCAACGTTCTTGTTATTCTGCAAAACTGGCGCCAGGACATCCCGCGTAAATTTCTCGAAATAATTCTTGTGCGCCAGCGTGCCCGAACCATAGAAGAGTCGAATTTTCCTCTTGCGTTTGTGGTGCGGCGTAAAGGCCTTTTCTGCATAGAGGTGATCGGGACCAAGCGAATTCGGCACCACGAGGGCCTCTCCGCTGATCAGCTCTTTCTTCATCTGCTCGGCCAGCGCCGCCGTCGAAGCGATGCCGAAATCGCATTCAGACATTGCGAGTCTAAACAGTTCGGCTCCTGCGGCGAGCCCGGCATACTGCTCTGGCGTAATCAATCCGGCGTAGCTCTCATACGGCTCAGGATAATACTCTCCGTTGAAGATCAGATCGTCGATCTCGTAATACGTGTTCTTCCCCAGCGCGCGCAGGTGTCTGATGAGGTCGATCACTTCCGGCGTTCCTGGAATCCGGTAGAAGATCGCGACATCGGATAAGGTAGCGAAGCTCTCGAATTCCTTCAGTCGAGCCTTGGCGAACCATTCAACGCTAGTTCCGGCCCCCCTAAGCTGAAAAACTTTGTTCGTGACACGGTAAAGCAGGCATTGCGGAATTGTGTCGTCTGCGAGAATTGCGACGCGGAGATTGGTTTTGGATCTGCATCGACTGAACGGCTGGCCTGTCGGCCGCTCAACAGTCGCGCCCAAGGCGACCGCTTTGTTCATGAGCTTGCGTGAGTTACGTAAGTCGCCTCTCTTCGCGGCTATGAAGCCTGCCTGAACTAGACGATTGCCGCGTGCGTGAGTAAACGCCTCCCATAAGCCCCACGTCGCGGCCGAGCTTTCACCAAAGCTTTGAGCAATCTTGGCATGGCAAATGGCTTCATCGAAACGGTCTAGCTCAAAAAGGGCTTTTGCAAGATTAGCGTGCGTCCATACATAGTTTGGGTTTATCGCTTCGGCCGCGCGATAAAGTTCGACGGCGCCGGCGAAATTCCGGCGGTCAAACCGGCTGTCGGCGAGATGTTGCAAGGCAAAGAAATGGGCGGGATTGTGTTCGAGCGCTTGCGAATAGAAATGCTCTGCTGGTCCGTTCAGCCTACGCAGCCGGCATCGGTCGCCCAGTTCGGTCAGTAGATCGGCAGATAATCCAGGGCCGCCGGTTAATGCTTCCGGCGGCACATGGCCCCGGCGAACGACATCTTCCAACGCATCTTGCAGCGACGAGAATGTCTGTCCGGAAGATCGTTCATAAGCTGGGAGATCAAACGCGGCGCCGGCGATCGGCCTGTCCGCCGCCGCCCCGTGGTTTGACGACAAAGGCAGGAGTGCGTCGGCCTGAGCGGAATGGAAGTCGAAGGCCAGTTGCTGTCGGCCCTCGGCGCGCCCGAATTTTATGTAATGAACGAACGGATTTACTGCCGCATCCCGAACGTCCGGGTTTGCTCGCAGATAAAAGTCGCCGTTAAACCATGGCGTCGGATTGCGACTTTCCTTCCAGCCATATCGTAAATAATGCAGGCACGGATCGATGCCGTTCGAACGCACGTCTTCATATCGATTGAGATAATAGTCGCGATCGAACTCCTTTTTGATGATCTGGTATTCGGCTCTCAGCCTGTTCGGTATGAAACGCCAGATCGGCCACTTGCTGCGGATCATGGGTGCTTATCCATACACAACGTGGCAGTTTCGGACTTGATCGCCGTCGGCAATTCGCTCCCCGTTATCGCAATAGTAGAAGTCCATGCCACAGGGTCGCCAGCTTCCTATGTGTGACTCGGCTTCTCTTCTGCGGTGAAGCGGGTTGCAAGGGATATTGCACTATCTGTGAGAGCATGTCGGCCGGCCAAAGCGACCAAATTGCTCGCGAACCACGGATCGTCGAGAACAAAGATACGCGTTTTCTGCTCTGGCACGCCGCGCGTGACTTTTATGCCGTCGCGGTATGAATGCAGTGCGGTCATTTTAACAAGCGGAATTCTTCTGAATTTCCCTTCTGAAAGGAAATAGAGATTTAGGTTGGTGACAACAAGATCGCCGCTTCCATCTTCCAGATCGGATCGTTTTGACGCGAAATCCGTCCCGAGTGACGCCGTAGGCATATAAACCGCATCCACTGCTGCGACGCTCACGAGAACCCCCGATCCGTCGTCCTCGGGTGGGGGCCGATAGCATCTGACGCGGTTGAAAATCCATAGAACGTTTTCATTCGGCAACAGTTTGATGGGCATCGGTCCGCTGACCGCCACGCGATCAGAGTTTTTTCTTTCGACAAGATCGCGCAGGATGCCGGCTTTAAGGAGTTTATCCTCCACTTCGATGATGTCCGCTGCATTGAGTGCCAGTGCTGCCTTGAGTTCCAGAATGCGCCGCTCCTCCGCGGAGGAGAGCAGCCGCTGGCGTAGAACGTTATCGATCATTGTACCGAAGCCCACGACGCACATGGATTTGAATTCGTTCGGTTTCAGATGGGCGCTCTGGACCAAATCACTCAAGAGCTGGCTAAATCGGTCGGCAGGGAGTTGGCTTGCGAGAATCTTTGTGAAGAACGTCGGCACCATCGCTATGGCGCTGTCGTGGCGCTCCCGGCACTGGGCGTGATATCGATGCAAAAGGCCTGCCGGCTTTCCGCAATGTGCGCAGCGCATCAACCAGCTCTACTGAATCTCAGCCGGCAGATCCGCGTTGCGCGGCGCGCTTGAAAGCACTTGCATAAGACCGATGCCATACGTCCGCAGCGATCCGGAACAACGCACGTGATGGATTTCGCATGCCTTGGATACCCCATCTGAGCAAAGTCTAAATCAGCAAAAGCGACCTGAAAAGTCGACTTATTCATCGTCGATCGGGCCAAAAAGCTTCCATTCTTGCGACGATATTCGCCATGGGGTCGACCATCGCGGGCGGGCCGCCGACTTAGCACCTTGCGGGCAGCCATCAGCTTAGCGCGGGTCGTTGGGAAAAAAGAGACAGGCCAGGATGGAAACAAGGATCATCGCGGATTGATTCGGCCCATCGTCTGACGAAATAGCTACGCTCTCGCTGATAAATGAGAAACGGATCACGCTCCTGGCCGCGGCTTCCGGACTGGGCGTGAATCAATACGGCATCCGGTGTCCAAACGTTCGTCCAGCCTGCCTCCCTGATTCGAAGGCAAAGGTCTATATCGTTTAGATCAATGGGCAAATTTTCGGCATCGAATTTTCCGACAGCTTCAAATTTAGCCCGCTCTACTGCAATACACGCCGCGGTCACCGCCGATATTTCCCGCACGCTCGTGAGTTGATTAAGATAGCCTGGTTCTTGCGGCCTTCCCCGCCGATATACGTGACCGGCGATTCCACCCATCCCCAAAACCACCCCGGCATGCTGAATCCTGCCATTAGGAAACATCAGTTTTGCCCCGACGACGCCGATTTGCGGCTTCGTGGCGAGGCGCACCATCGCCTTGAGCCAACCGGTGGAGAAGATTTGGACGTCATTATTGAGAAAGACAAGAACGGGCGAATCGCTCGCGGCTGCACCATCGTTACATAAGCGGGAGTAGTTAAACGGATACGGCCGCTCGAGAATTTTAAATCGCGTATCGTTCTTCAGCCGCTCGAGGACTGCGCGCGCTGCGACATCTACGCTTCCGTTATCGACCACGACCACGTCGAAGCAAGGGTAATCTGTTGATTCCTGTAAACCGCGCGTGGCGTCCACGAGTAGCTCGGCGTGATCGCGCGTCGGCATCACGATCGTCACCTTCGGCCATTCGATCGTCTCCCCTGCTTCAGTTTGTGCGCGGACGCGAATCGCCGGTAGGCCGAATGATAGTTCGCGCTTACCATCGCGGTTGTGATAAAGGATGCGCCGCATGTGGCCGACGGCTGCCGCATCGATATCGGCCATGATTCGATCGCGCACTTTGCCTTCTTCAGAAAGCATATCGTTCAGTCCGGCGCCGCTCGATCTCAGCACGTCATGCCTCACGCACGTCAAGCCGCCGAGATAGGCAAATGATCTGTAAAAAATCGGGCTCCAGTCGGGTTTGAGGACTGGACTATGGAACGTGCCGTCTTGAGTAATAGAGTCCTCGTCTGAATAAATCAGCGCGAGTCGTGGTTGTTGCGCAATTAGCTCAACTATTGCCGCGAGCCCGTAATTCTCGATTGTATCGCCGCACTGTATGACGGCGATCCGATCGTTGTCATGCAAAGCCTCAGAGAGTTTTCCCACCTGTGATAATTCAATGACACGTTTATCGTCTCTCATCTGATCGCGCAGAGCATCCATAATTGTCGGTGACACTCTTTCGTTTGTTCGAACGCAAAGCGACCACCGCTGGTAAAATTGTGCGCGGAGCGAAGCGATAGTGTTTCGCAGCCCGTCAGCGTCCGCTGTATCCAGTGACATCAAAAGGTAAAAACGGGGAGCCGCGCCCCAATCTGAGCGCGGTCGATCAAAGCCGGCAAGATCGACGGGCCGTGCGAAGCGCGCCCGCCATTCGTCATATCGATCGAGGCGGGTTCCGCCTCTTGCATATTTGAGTGCTTGCCAAGCCTCTTCGCGTGAGTTCAGCAAACGTGAGCGCAAGGACCAAAGAGCCCAAGGGGGGTCGGTTCGCAATCCGGTCCGTATCAACTCGCGCCTCGTCAGGGCGTCGATATTTTCAACTTGGAACGAGAATGGGCCCAATCGATTGCTTGGGCTGATCGATACCGAAACCGTTCGATTTGGAATTCGCCCGATCCATTCCGCGGTGCCCAGCACCGGAGCATTCATCGGTTGGATCAGCTCCTTGCCGTTATTGGTGATGAATTTGATCAAGGGCCTGACCGCGTCATCGAAAACGCCGGATGAATAGCGCAGTGTTATCCATGCGTGCCGCTTCAGAAGCCTAATCGGCTCGATCCGCAGCCAGATCGGTAATGAGACTGCATGGAAAGCACCATCGACCGTCACAACACCGCTTTCCGGCTCAAGGCTGAGTGGCCGATTGGCGGGCTTTCTCGGCTCGGTCGCCGCCTGCGGACGGGGTGGTATTGCTGCGAAGCGGCGCACGATAAAGATCCGTATTGATGGGGGTTCAACCCCTTCTAATCCTTCGCGCTGCGTGGCGAGTGGGGTTTTGTAGGCGTGACCGCGATCCCCATCGCAAATGTGTGGCAATTATAACGAACTCGTTGCGGTGCTTGTTCGAGTGTCGAATGATCTCGCCATTCCGCGGTTCCATTAATGGTAATAGGCTCTGCGCCTTGTAAGTTAGATGACTGGCACCTAAAATCAATCATTTACGAAAATAAGCGCCGGCCTTCGCTGCCCTGCTCTTGATTGAAAATGAACGTTCTGCGCGATCGGGGGACGCGTGACCACTTCTAAGCCCGTGCGACCAATGCACCCCGACGTGGCCAATGCGTTGCGTGAGTGCCGCCGCGCGTTGTGGAGCATCGTGCTGTTTTCCGGCGCGACCAATATCTTGATGCTCGCCGGCCCTCTTTACATGTTGCAGATTTACGACCGCGTGCTGTCCAGCCGCAGCGTG
>JAICMO010000044.1 GCA_025929185.1 Pseudolabrys sp. | reverse complement strand
TGCCCGGCAACTGCATGTACCGCTGGGACGATGCCGCCGGGGCGCTGGGCGTGTTCCGCCAGCCGTCCAACAATGCGAACGGCAACTCCCGTGACCGCCAGGGGCGCATCGTCACCTGCGAGCACCTCACGCGGCGCGTCACGCGCACCGAGCACGATGGCCGCATCACCGTGCTGGCCGATGCGTTCCAGGGCAGGCGCCTGAACTCGCCCAACGACGTGGTGGTGAAGTCGGACGGCTCGATCTGGTTCACCGATCCGTTTTTCGGGATTCTTGCCAATTACGAAGGGAAAAAAGCGGAAGCCAAATTGCCGACGCATGTTTATCGGGTGGATGGGCAGACTGGAAAAGTCACCGTTGCAGTCGGCGACATCACCCTGCCGAACGGTCTCGCGTTCTCGCCTGATGAATCGAAGCTGTACGTGGTCGATTGCGGCGTCGCGCCGCGCACCATTCGCGCCTACGACGTGAGCGGCACAGCCCTGCGCAACGGCAAAGTATTCATCGAGAACAAGGAAGGCGGCACGCCCGACGGTTTCCGCCTCGACGTCGACGGCAATCTGTGGTGCGGTTGGGGCATGGGCAATCCTGAGCAGGACGGCGTCATGGTGTTCGCGCCGGACGCAACGCCGATCGGCAAGATCGATCTGCCGGAGCGTTGCGCCAACGTCTGCTTCGGCGGCCGCTACCGCAATCGCCTGTTCATGGCGGCGAGCCATTCGCTTTATGCGCTCTATGTGAACACGCAAGGCGCGCCGGGCGGCTAACTTTGCGACTCATGATGAGAAGCGCGGCCCGATGGCCGCAATTGCAAGTAGCCAAATCAGGTTTGCCGTGGACTTGTCATGCCCCGCCTTGTGCCGGGCATCCACGTCTTTGCAATATTTCAAGCAAGAAAGACGTGGATGACCCGGGACAAGCCCGGCCATGACGAGCAACTCTAATGCCGTGAGAATCTTCAACTTATTTCCAGCCGGGCTCCTCACGATGAGGCGCCCTACGATTACACCGTCGGCACGCCCATGGAAGCCGCCAGCATCGCCTCCTGCTCGCGCCGGCTCATCGGCTTGCTCTTGCGCGTCACCGCCTTGCGGTTGACTTTGCGCCTCGCGATGCCCGTGAGCTTCTTGTCGGTCGCCTTCTCTTCCCGCAAGTTCGCGCCGAAGAGCCTGGCGAGGTCGGCATAACCAAGCGCCTTCGCCCAGGCGACGAGCGTGCCGTAGCGGGTGATCTCGTAATGCTCGACGGTCTGCGCGGCGCCGATCAGCGCCGCGTTCAGCACGACCTTGTCGCTGACGTCAGCGGCGATTTCGTTCGCCTCGTTGAGAATGCCGTCGATCGCCGGGCAATCGGTACCGGAGGGCTCGAGCTTGAGCTTCTTGAACGCCTTCTCCAGCCGCTTGATCTGGCCCTTGGTCTGCTTCAGGTGAGCCTGAAAACCTTTCTTCAATTCCCTGTCGCTCGCCTTTTGCACCATGTCGGGCAGCGTCTTTTCGATCTGGCGTTCGGCGTAGTACATGTCCTGCAAAGCGTGCACGAACAGATCGTCCATCGTCGCAATATCAGGGGAGAACCAGCCCATTGTCGGAGTCCTTGCGTTGCGGTTACTTCGCTAGTTAAGCATTTGCCGCGCGCCAAGTTCCGGGGCATTCAATTTCGAAAGGGAGAAAGCAAATGACAATTCGGCGCCACGATGCAGGTTCGCGCATGAGCAAGGCCGTGGTGCACGGCGACACCGTTTATCTCGCAGGCATTGTCGCGGAAGAGCCGAAGGGCAAGAGCACCGGCGAGCAAACCAGAAGCATCCTCGCGCAAATCGACGGTTTCCTCGCCAAGGCCGGCACGGACAGGTCGAAGTTGCTTTCGGCCAACATCTGGGTCAGCGACATGGCGAACTTCGCCGAGATGAACGCGGTGTGGGACGCGTGGGTTTCGCCCGGTAATGCGCCGGCGCGTGCGACCGTCGAGGCAAAGCTCGCCTCGCCGGATTACAAGGTCGAGATCATGGTGGTGGCTGGAAAGTGAACGAGCCGGGAATCCTCGCAATCTTCAACGACTGCCGGCCCGGCCGCGAGGCCGAATTCGAGGGATGGTTTCAGGGCGAGCATTTGCGCGAGCGGTTGAGCGTGCCCGGCTTCCTTTACGGCCGCCGCCATCAGGCCGTGTCGGGATCGAGCGGCTACTTCAATTTTTACCTGACCGAGAGCCCGGACGTTCTCACGTCAAAACCGTATCTCGAGCGGCTCGACAATCCGACACCGATGACGCGCAAGGTCATGTCGGAGATATTCATCGATATGAATCGCACGGTCTGCCGTCGCGTTATCCGAAGCGGCGGCTTTCGCGGCGCTTTCGCGGTAACACTGCGCTTCCATGACAAGCCGAACGAGGCGGCGCTGAAATCGGAATTGGAAAGTCTGGTGCGTCAGCCGGCAGTGGCGAGCGGCGAAATCTGGATCGCGCTCGATCCACGCGGAATGCTCGTTTCCGGCGAGGAAAAGCTGCGCGGCGGCGACAAGAAGATCGCCGGCTGCCTGATGATCGATACGCTGAGGCAGGCCGACGCCGAAACGATCGGCGCGCAAATGTCGAAGCAATTTCCGGGAGCCGAAGTCGGCGTGTTTCGTGTCCTCTGCTCGATCGGACGCGATAATCTCTGACCTCTCAAAGCATGCGGCGTTCGTCTCGGCATTGCCCTCCGTAAAGACCGATCACTTGTCCTGCTGCTTGCGATTTTCCTGCTAGACCCCGTCCTTTGGCGGCGGGCTGCCGAGAGGAATCCTGCGAGGCTTGTCCGGGCTTCTTCTAAGCTCGCTGGTGACGCAGTGGCTCTTGCCCTCATCGTTCTCTGCGGACATTGCGCAATCCTTATTTTTTGATGACGGAAAGTTTCCCGCTGCGCTCGAGGCGAGCTTCCTCGACCTCGCTCGGATCCTTCACGCCCTGTTGACGCAGGTCTTCGGCCAAATCGTCGTCGGACATATGCGTCTTGCGCATCCCCTTGCGATCGACGACGCCGTTCTTGATGATCAGCGTGTCGTGACCTTTTGTGATCGTCCCGAGCGCTTTGGAGTCTTCCGTGAAGTATGAGATGACCCAGTGCATGAGGATGAGCACGAAAGCAGCGGCAAGGGACGCTACGAATGGTGCGTTGCCGGATATCGCGCGGCTGGAGACCGAGCCGATGATGATAACGAGAATTGCGTCGAATGCCGTGGCTTGGCCGAGGAATCTTTTTTTGCTGAAGCGGATGTAGGCGATCAGGATCACATAGACGGCGAAGGCGCGCACGCACACCTGAAGCGTGCTGAGTTGCTCGGGTTTGGTGGCCGACAGGCCCAAGACCGCATCGAAAAAAATGGAGACGGCGTGCATCGTTCGGTCAAACGGCCTCTGCTTTCCCGCGCGTTGCGCATTTGCAACGTTGCTTCCGGTTCAGTTGTTCCAGGAACGCCCTGCTCGATCGCGCAGGGTGCAACTCTTTGACTGCAAACGAGTTGGCGCAATGCAAGCTCCGCATAGGGATAAAAGCGAAGAATACGAACATGCAAACCATCGTGAAACTGACGGCGGCCGGGATGGTCGCGCTCGCTGCGATCGCGACCGCATCCACCGCAAACGCGAAAGGTTGCGTCAAAGGCGCGGTCGTGGGCGGTGTCGCCGGGCACTACGCCGGCCATCACGGTCTGCTTGGCGCGGCGGCGGGCTGCGTCATCGGCCGCCACGAAGCGAAGAAGCATGCGGCCGAAAAGGCGCACGAGCAAAAAGACAAAAAGCACTGAGAAGCAAACGCGGCGCGACGGCCGGGGCTGCCCCCCGCTAAGCGCCCAGTTTCGGCTAAACTGAAGCCATTTCCGCGCGTACTTGGGCGCGCAATTCGTCGATCAGCGTCAAGCCCTTCGGCGTCTCGACGTGCCAGAAAGTCCAGCCGTTGCAGGCATCGAGCCCCTGCGCCAGCGCGCCGATGCGGTGGATCGAGCCGACCTTGTCGCCCAGCGATACCGCGCCGTCGGCGCGCACCAGCGCGCGATGGCGCTTTTTGCCGTCGACCAGATTCGCGCCGGGCGTAATCAACCCGCGCTCAATCAGCGCATTAAAGGGCACGCGCGGCGCCTCGCGCGCGGTGACGAACGGCACCAGCGTGGGCGCCTCCAGCGGCTTCATCGCCGCGATGCGCTTTTCCGCCGCTTTGGCATAAACGGGATCACGCTCGATACCGACAAACCTGCGGCCGAGATGCTTTGCCATTGCGCCCGTCGTGCCGGTGCCGCAGAACGGATCGAGCACGAGATCGTCGACGCGCGAACTGGAAAGGATCACACGCGCGAGCAGCGCTTCCGGCTTTTGCGTCGGGTGCAGCTTTTTGCCGTCGCTGCCTTTCAGCCGTTCCTCGCCGGTGCACAGGGCGATCGTCCAATCGGAACGCACCTGGATGTCTTCGTTGCCGGCCTTCAGCACCTCGTAATTGAACGTGTAGCCTTTGGCGCTCGGCTCGCGCGAAGCCCAGATCAGAGTCTCGTGCGCGTTGGTGAACCGCCGGCCGCGGAAATTCGGCATCGGATTCGACTTGCGCCAGATCACATCATTCAGAATCCAGAATCCCAAGTCCTGCATCAGCGCCCCGACGCGGAAAATATTATGGTAGGAGCCGATCACCCAGATCGTGCCGGCGGGTTTGAGCACGCGGCGGCATGCGCTCAGCCAGCTTTTCGTAAATTCGTCGTAAGCGGAAAAATTCGCGAACTTATCCCAGTCGTCGGTGACGGCATCGACGCGGCTGTCGTCGGGACGCTTGAGGTCGCCCTGAAGCTGGAGATTGTAAGGCGGATCGGCGAACACCAAATCGACGGATTCGGCGGGCAGCTTCGCGATTTCCGTGATGCAGTCGCCGACGAGAACGCGAGCCGGCGGAACGCTCTCGGAAACTCTACGGGGCGCCCGTGAGGGCGCCCCGCGACGCGACACAACCATGACTCAGGACTCTGACTCAAGGACGACGCGGCCGGCGACGCGGGACCTACAACCGACTTGCTTTGCATCATGCGCGTCCAAGGTAAAAAACGACTTAACCGGCGACCCTTTCGAGTAGGCAAATTCTGCCTATTTCATCGGGGCTTAGTGCTGCTTTCCGCGCGTGCGCAAATAACGGTAATCTGCGCTCGAGCTTGAGGAGAGGGTTCGAAATGCGTTGGGACGATTTCCGCCGCAGCGACAACGTCGAGGACGATCGCGACGGCGGCGGTTATGGCGGAGGCTACGGCGGCGGCTTCGGCATTCCGATCGGAAGCGGCGGTCTGGGCATCGGTACGATCGCCGTGCTCGCGCTGATCGGTTGGGCGACCGGCATCAATCCGGCGATCCTGATCGGCGGCGCCGAGATGGTCTCGCGCACGCACTATGAGCAGCCGCATCGGCAGGCGCCGACACGGACGGGGCGGCCCTCGGACGCCACCGGCGATTTCGTCGCGGCCGTGCTCGGCAACACCGAAGACACGTGGAGCGACATTTTTCGGCAATCCGGCCGCGAGTACCGGCCGCCGCGCCTGCGGCTTTATCGCGGCGGTGAGCAGGGCGGGTGCGGTTTCGCGCAGGCGGCCATGGGACCGTTCTATTGTCCGAACGATCGGCGCATTTATCTCGACACGAGCTTCTTCCGCGACATGCAGGTGCGCTTTCACGGCTGCAGCGGCAAGGCATGCGAGTTCGCCGAGGCCTACGTGATCGCGCACGAGGTCGGGCATCACGTGCAGAACCTGCTCGGGGTGTTGCCGAAAGCGGCGTCATTGCAGCGCGCGGCCGGCAGCAAGGCGGCGGCGAACCGTGTGCAAGTTCGCGTCGAGTTGCAGGCGGATTGCCTCGCCGGCGTGTGGGCCAATCATTCCAACCAGCGCTGGAAGACGATCGAGCCTGGCGATGTTGAAGCAGCTTTGCAGACAGCGGCGGCGATCGGGGACGACCGCTTGCAGAAGCAGGCGCAAGGCTACGTCGTGCCGGATGCATTTACGCACGGCTCCTCCGCGCAGCGGCAGCGCTGGTTCAATACCGGATTGAAGCAGGGCAAGGTATCGGCATGTGATACGTTTGCCGCGGCGCAACTGTGATTGTCATTCCGGGACGGCGCGGAGCGCCGGGCCCGGAATCCAGATGCAGGCGACGCATTTGTTTCTGGATTCCGGGTTTGCTCGCTTCGCTCGCGCCCCGGGATGACGTAAAGGGAAGATCATGCCAGGCATCGATCCAAGCAGGCAGTTTGTTGCGCTCAAATTTGCCGTGCTCACTGTTTCTGACACGCGCAAGCTCGCGGACGACAAATCTGGCAATACGCTCGCCGAGCGCATCCGCGCCGCCGGCCATTACGTTGCCGAGCGCGCCATCGTCACTGACGATGTCGATGCCATTCGCCAGCGCGTGAAGGCGTGGATCGCCGATCCGATGATCGACGTCGTCGTTACGACGGGCGGCACGGGGTTCACCGGCCGCGACGTAACGCCGGAGGCGATCGAGCCCTTGTTTCAGAAGCGCATGGATGCTTTTGCCACCATGTTCTTGCTGGTGAGCGAGCGGAAGATCGGCACCTCCGCCATTCAGACGCGCGCGACCGCAGGCGTCGCAGACGCCACGTATATTTTCTGTTTGCCGGGATCACCCGGCGCCTGCGCCGACGCCTGGGACGAAATTTTGGTGCACCAACTCGATTACCGCTATCGGCCGTGCAATTTCGTGGAGATCATGCCGCGGCTTGACGAGCATCTGCGGCGGCCGAAGGCAAAGGGCGCGACGGTCTGACGCCGTCTCCGCTGCGGCTTCGGCGTCATCGATAGGCGACGAGAAGGGCGCCCGCGGCAATCAGCGCAACGCCGAGCCAATTGGGCGCGGAAAGCCGCTCGCCAAGGAATATGACGCCGAACAGCGCGACCAGAACAACCGAAAGCTTGTCGATTGGCGCGACCTGCGCGGCCTGACCGAGCTTGAGTGCGCGAAAGTAACACAGCCACGAGGCGCCGGCGCCGAGGCCGGACAGCAGCAGGAACAGGTAACTGCGGCCTGAAATCGAGGTGGGCGATTGAAACTCACCGGTCGCGAGCAACAGAAATGCGAGCGTCACGATCACGACGATGGTGCGGATGAGCGTCGCCAGATCGGCATTGACGTTTTCGACGCCGACTTTGGCGAATATCGCGGTGAGAGCGGCGAATACGGCGGACAACACCGCCCACAACTGCCAGGACGACAGCGCTCCGTTCATTCAGCCTTCCGCATGTAGGCCGGCACGCCGCCGGCGAGGAAATCCTCGCGCGGCGGCGCGAACACGTCGATCACCTCGGTATCTTGCGGAAAAAAGCCTTCGTGCTCGACACCGCCCGGGATAACGGCGACGTCGCCCGGACCCATCGTGCGTTTCTCGCTGCCGATGCGGAATTCCATGCGGCCGGTAAGCATGTACACGATCTGCTCGTGCGGATGCTTGTGCGCGGCCGCATGCGCGCCGGCTTTCATCTTCCACCACACGATCATTCCCTGCTTGCCCGACAGCGTGCGGCGGCTGATCTTGTCGCCGAGATGCTCCTCGGGCAGCGCGGAAAGCTCGCCAAAACCTTCCAAGACAGGCATGACGTTTATCCCGAAATCGCAAACTTGATCGCGAACAGCAGCGCCAGCACGATCACCGCCGGCGACGCTTCCCGCAGCTTGCCCGAGATGATTTTCAGCACGGCATAAGTGATGAAGCCGAGCCCGATGCCGGTGGCGATCGAATAGGTCAAAGGCATCGTGATCGCGGCGACCACCGCGGGGGCATATTCGGTCACGTCGTTCCAGTCCACCTCGGCAAGGCCGCGCGCCATCACGCAGGCGACGTAGAACAACGCCGCCGAGGTCGCATAGGCGGGGATCATGCCTGCAAGCGGGGAGAAGAACAGCGCGAGCAGGAAGAAGATCGCGACGAACACCGAGGAAAGGCCGGTGCGCGCGCCGGCCTGCACGCCGGCCGCGCTTTCGATGTAGCTCGTCGTGGTCGAGGTGCCGATCAGCGAGCCGAACATCGCGGCGAAGCTGTCGGAGATCAGCGCTTCCTTCATGCGCGCGAGCTTGCCGTCTTTCATCAGGCCGGTGCGATGCGTGACGCCGATCAGCGTGCCGGCATTATCGAACACGTCGATGAACAGAATCGAGAAGATGACGATGAGGAACGTCGCCTCGCCGATGCGCGAGAAGTCGAGCTGGAACAGCGTCGGCTTGATCGATGGCGGCAGCGACACGATGCCGGAATAGTGCGTGAGGCCGAGTGGAATGCCGATGACTGCCACGACCAGAATGCCGATCAACGTGCCGCCCATGATGCGCCGGTAGTTCAGCGCCGCGATCAGCACGAAGCCGAAGAGCATCAGCACCGGCTCCCAGTGGCGCAGATCGCCGAGAGTCACCAGCGTCGCCGGTTGCGCGACGATAATGTGCGATTCTTCCAACGCGATGATGCCGAGAAAGAGGCCGACGCCGGCCGATACCGCCATTTTCAAATTCTGTGGAATGGAGTCGATGACGTATTGTCGGATGCGGAAGACGGAAATGAAAAAGAAGATCACACCCGAACAGAACACCGCCGCGAGCGCCTGCTGCCAAGTGTATTTGTAGGTCAGCACCACGGTGAACGCGAAGAAGGCGTTGATGCCCATGCCGGGCGCGAGCGCGATCGGGTAATTGGCGTAAAGCGCCATCACCAGCGTCGACACCGCCGCGGCAATGCAGGTCGCGACGAACACCGCGCCCGCGTCCATTCCGGTTTTGCCGAGGATCGCGGGGTTGACGAACACGATGTAGACCATCGTCAGGAACGTGGTCAGGCCGGCGATGAATTCGGTGCGAACGTTCGTGCCGTTTTCCGTCAACCTGAACTGGCGCTCGAGGAATGAGGTTTCGGTCGCGGTCGTGTCGGTCATCGCAGGTCTCCCCACCCGTGGCTGGCGCGACAAGATATTCCGAAAAAGCCGGCGGCTGCTTGCCGCCAGCTTACTTGTCCACTACCGCCCGGCCGATCAACCGCCTGCTCAGCGGCTTGCAGCGTTCTGCGCCGATTGCGGGCGGATGACTGCCCAGCCCATGCGGATGAGCGGAAGGAACCCTTCCACCGCGCGCGGAAACGCGCGCGGTACCTCCGGCACCAGGCCGGGAAAATCCGCCTTGATCTCCTGCGGCGGCATCGCGGTGTTGCCGGGCGCCGGCCAGACCAGAACGCCTCCCTGCTCGCGGATGTCGGCCGGTGTCGCCCACGGGCTGCGCTCCGGCGCATCGGTAAAAAACACACGCGGCCGGCTCGGCGAGCCGAGCGCAACCAGCGCGGCGGTGCGATTGTCGCCGGCGACATAGGGCAGAGGCTGCCCGGTGCGGCGCTGATAATTTTCGGCGAAAAAACGTCCCATCGCCTTCGCCGGCTGGGCGACGCGCAGGTCGGTCGGAAACACCCACGGCAACACCGTGATCGCGAGCGCCGTGAGCAGGGGCGGCGCAATCAGCAGGCCGAGCCAGGCAAAACTGACCACGCGCTCGCGGTAGAGCAGCACGCGGTCGCCGGCGAGAACGATCACGGCGAGCCCGGAGAGCAGAACCAGCGGGCCGATGCGCGCAAGCGGCTCGACGCGACCATAGGCGCCCGCAACGGCAAGCGCCACCAGCGCCGGCGCGAGCGCAAAGAAATAAACGAAAGCGCGCGCGAGCGGCTGCGTCGGCGTGCGGTCGATTTCAGGCGCGCGTTCTTTGCGCCGCCGCCGTGGAAAGCCGCTTGCCGACCAGACAAGCAGGAGCAGTCCGAGATGAACGGCGACAATCAATGCAAGCAGTTGGAGCGCCGGTCTTGCCGATGGCGCCGGCAGAATATTCTCGCGCAAGCTGTCGAGCAGTGGCTTACCCGATTGCTCCAGCCAGACGATGTGCGGAAAGACGATGAACAGCAGCAATAAAATGGCGATCCACGGCTCGGGATGCGCAAACGAGGAATGCGCGCGGCGGGCGAAGATCGAGAACACGATCAAGAGGGCAAGCAGGATCAGCCCGGCATAGCTCGTGAGCAGCAACAAGCCGAGATCGACGGCGAGCAGAAACCAGTAGCCGAGCTCGCGCTCGCCTACCGCGCGCCAGTAATGCAGGAGGGCGAGCGCCCAGAGCGGCAGCGCGAGCACCGCCGGGCCGAAGTCGGCCGATGGCGCCGAGAATGCTGCAATGCCCGCCATCAAGAGCACGGCGAGCACGGCATGACGTGTGCCGACGATCAGGCGGCCGAGCTCGAAGACGGCGCGATAGGCGGCGACCATGCAGGCTTGCGCGAGCACGTAGACGCCGAACGCGCCGGCCATTCTGAATGCGACCTCGCCGAACCAGAAGGCGAGCGGAGGGCCGAGATAGCTGCCAAGCCGAAACTCGTGGCCGATCGCGAGCAGCATCGGCACATCGCCGGGCGGCGCGCTGTAGAACAGCGAAGGGACAAGGACCCAAAGCGTCGCTTGCGTGAGCGCGGCGGCCCAGAAAACGGCCGAGGGCCGTCCGCGCAGGAATTCGACGATCAGGGAGACGTAATGCATCGGCCCGCGCGCACATCTTCATCCCTCCCCTGCAAGGGGAGGGTCGATCGCGCGAAGCGCGATCGAGGTAGGGTCATCTGGCGAGCCCCACCCGGCTCGCTTCGCTCGCCACCCTCCCCGCAAGCGGGGAGGGACAGGAGCCGGACGGCAGGATTAGAGAACGAACGCTAGCGTGGCAACAAGCCGGCGATAGTCTCTTCCGCCAGCAGTTCAGCGGCCTCTTGGCCCGAAGCGGCGAGCTTTGCTGCAACCGGCGCAAACGAGCGGCGATGATGGATTGTGGGCCCTAGACGAGCGAGCGCGGCGAAATGCTCCGGCACGCTATAGCCCATGTGGCGCTCGAAGCCGTAGCCGGGGTGGGCAAAACCGAGCCGCATCATCAGCCGGTCGCGCGTAACCTTGGCAACGATCGAAGCCGCCGCGATGGACGTAACCAGTGCATCGCCGCTGACCACCGCCTCGCAATCGCAGCCGGCGTCGATCTTCATGTTGCCGTCGACGAACACCAGCTTGGGCCGCACCGGCAGCGCCTTGACCGCGCGTGCCAGCGCCCAAAGCGAAGCCCGCAGGATGTTGTCGCGATCAATGCGCTCGACTGCGCCGAAGGCCACCGCAACTTCGGCGGTTGCGCAGATTTTCAAATAGAGCTTTTCGCGCTCCGCCGCGTCGAGCTTTTTGGAGTCGTTGAGCCCGCGCGGAATGCTTTTCGGGTCGAGCACCACCGCGGCGGCGACCACCGGACCGGCGAGCGGCCCGCGGCCCGCCTCATCGCAACCGGCGACCGGCCAGACGCCACGGGCGAGCGCGCGCCGCTCGCGCCGGAACGTCGGGCGCAGTTCCGGCTCGTTCAGCGGCAGCCTTGCGGCTTGCGATTTTACGGCGGCGGTCCGGGACATGCGGCGATGAAACGCGCGGCCGGCCGCCGAAGTCAATGCGCGATGTGGAATGTGGGGATGGAGCGAGATGTTCGCGGATTGGCTACGATCTGTCCGGTGCCCCCAGCTTAAGAGAGCCATTGTTGAAGCTAGACAACCTCAGGTAGATCGACAGATAATCGCACTATTTCAACGGGGCGGATTCAATGAACAACGGACCGAACGTTGCAGCTGGCGTGATTTGGCTGATCGTCATACTCGCCATTGTGATCACCATTTATTTTACTCCTGCAATCGTCGCCTATCGAAGAAAACATGCCCAATTCACCGCGATCTTATGGTTGGACATCCTTACAGGTTGGACGTTTCTAGGTTGGGTCGCAGCGTTAATTTGGGCGCTTAGCAATCCGCAAGTCGTTTCCACAAAGCCCGTTGGCGATAGCACTCGATATACGAAGGCTGAATACGAAAAAACTTGTCCTGAGTGTGCTGAAACGGTGAAGGGGGCAGCTAAGGTTTGTAGATTTTGCGGTTACAAATTTGAGGAAACTTTGTCTTCACCACATCGGCCCTCTTCGCCCGCAGCGGTTACTCGTTCATTTGATTGGAAATAGGACACTGCACCGCGCAGTGCTTCAACTGCCGACACTTGAGCATTAAAACAAACTCAACTGCTCCGCGCCGGCCTTCGGCTTGCGGAAGTGCTCGGTCGTCATCGTATATTTGCTTTGATTGAGCCCAAGCTTCTCGCACGCCATCTCGAAACGGCGGCCGATCATCCAGGCGTAAGGGCCGCCGCCCTTCATGCGCTTGCCCCACGTGGAATCGTAATCCTTGCCGCCGCGCGTATCGCGGATCAGCTTGAACACGTGATCGGCGCGGTCTGGGTAATTCGCTTCCAGCCATTCGCGGAAGAGGTCGCGTACTTCCAGAGGCAGACGCAGCAGCACGTATCCGGCTTCCTTCACGCCGGCGACCGCGGCGGCATCGAGAATGCGCTCGATCTCCATGTCGTTGAGTGCCGGAATGATCGGCGCAACCATTACGGTTGTCGGCACGCCCGCCTGCGACAGACGCCGCAAGGTTTCGAGCCGCCGCATCGGCGTCGCCGCGCGCGGCTCCATCTTGCGCGCAAGCGCGGCATCGAGCGTCGTCACCGATAGTGCGACCTTGGCGAGCTTGCGCTGCGCCATGCGCGCGAGGATGTCGAGATCGCGCAGCACCAGCGCCGATTTGGTGACGATGCCGACGGGGTGTCCGGCTGCGTCCAGCACTTCCAGGATGCGGCGCATCACCTGGTAGCGGCGCTCGATCGGCTGATACGGATCGGTGTTGGTGCCGATCGCGATCACCCGCGGCTCATAACTGGTCGCGGAAAGCTCTTTCTCGAGAAGCTCGGCCGCGTCCGGCTTCACGAAAAGCTTCGACTCGAAATCGAGCCCGGGCGACATGCCGAGATAGGCGTGCGTCGGGCGAGCGAAGCAATAGATGCAGCCGTGCTCACAGCCGCGGTAGGGATTTATCGAGCGATCAAACCCGATATCGGGCGAATCGTTCCGCGCGATGATTTTGCGCGTCGCGTCGACCGTCACCGTCGTCTTGAACGCCGGCAATTCGTCGAGCGACCGCCAGCCGTCGTCGAAGGCGATGCGCGCCAGCGGCTCGTAGCGGCCCGTCGCGTTGCTCGTCGCGCCGCGTCCGCGCCGGCGCTCGAACTCGACCGCAACGCCCAGCAGGCCAGTGGTGTATTCGCCGAATTTGCTGTCGTCCGCCGGCGTGGAGGGCTGCCCCGCCGGCGGACGCTTCAAGGCTGTAGAATTACGAGCCATGGCTGCACCTTTATCGCAAAAATGAGAACATAACAAGAACACTAAGAGCGGGCGTGGCTCTCGCCTTTATGTTGTGGTCCTTGGCTCCGCCAACGCATGATATTGAAAGCTGTCCGCGGGGTTCCGGTTCCATGCTGAGCGCCACTATTGCGTCGCGCGAATCGGAGCGCGCATTGGTGCACACGCTCCTGGTGCCGGCTGCGACCTCGGGCTTCTGCGGGACGTGATCGTTGCAGACAGCGGCTCGCAGGAAGTCGCCGATCTCGCCGGCTGCCGTATCGGCCCGCGCCGTGTCGCACTGTTGGCGCGCTCGCTGGCGACGCCAATTTTCAATTGGATTGAGCTTTGCGCTCCGGTCCAAAGTAGATACTTGACTTTGTCAACTATCTGGCCGACGCTCGCCGAGATGGACGCAGACCCTCAACGCGAACAGCGCATCGCGGCGGTACGACGCTTTAATCGCTTCTACACGCGGCAGATCGGCGTTCTGCGCAAGGGTTATCTCGACACTTCCTATTCGCTCGGCGAAATGCGTGTGCTTTACGAGATCGTGCATGGCGCGCGGACGGCGACCGAGATCGCGCGCAACCTCGATCTCGACCCAGGATACCTCAGCCGAGTGTTGCGCCAATTCGAGAAACGCGGCTTCGTCAGACGAACGGTTTCCGCCGAGGATGCGCGCCAAAGTCATCTCGCGATGACGCCGCGCGGGCGAAAGGCTTTTGCGCCCATGGAAAAGGGCTCGCAGACGCTTGTCGGCGGCATGCTCGACACTCTCACCCCCGCCGATCAATCGCGGCTCGTTGAGGCGATGGATTCGATCGAGAGCTTGCTCAATGGAAAAGGCAGGCCGGAAAAGAAAGCCGGACCGAATTACATCTTGCGCCAGCCAAAGCCCGGCGACTTCGGCTGGCTCGTCAAACGCCACGCCGAGATCTATGCGCAGGAATACGGTTGGACCGAACCGTTCGAAGGCCTGTGTGCGCAGATCGTCGCCGATTTCGCCAACAAGAACGATCCGAAATACGAGCGCTGCTGGATTGCAGAGCTTGATGGCGATCCGGTTGGCGCTGTGATGATCGTGCGTGACTCGCCGGATGTTGCACGGCTGCGTCTGCTGCTGGTCGATCCCAAAGCGCGCGGGCTCGGCATCGGCGCAAGGCTTGTGGATGAATGCGTGAAGTTTTCGCGTAAGGCTGGCTACAAAAAGATCACGCTGTGGACCCACAGCGTGCTCGCCGCGGCGCGGCGCATTTACGAGAACGCCGGCTTCAGGCTTACGGCAAGCGAGCCGCGTCACACCTGGAGCAAGGATGTGGTGGCGGAGTTCTGGGATTTGCAATTGTAATTCTTAAGCCCGCGAGACCGCGTTCGAGCGGCGCTCCGCGATCACCCCGGTGTCCCGGCATCGAGCGCTTTCTTCACGGCGAGCAGGTCGCGCCAGGCGAACCGCTTTTGCAGCGGGCTGCGCAACAGGAACGCCGGATGGAATGTCGGCATCGCGCGGATGTCGCGTTTTCCGGTGTTGAACGTGAACCAGCGCCCGCGTGTCCGGGTGATGCCTTCCTTGATGCCGAGCAGCGTCTGCGCGGAAGGGCCGCCGAGACAGACGAGGATATCGGGATCGGCAAGCTCGATCTGGCGCAGAATGAAAGGCAGGCAGATTTGCGATTCCTGCGGCGTCGGCGTGCGGTTGCCCGGCGGACGCCAGGGTACGATATTGGCGATATAGACGCAGCGGCGGTCGAGGCCGATCGCGGCGAGCATGCGGTCCAACAGCTTGCCGGAGCGGCCGACGAACGGCAGGCCTTCGATGTCTTCGTCGCGGCCGGGCGCTTCGCCGACCAGCATCAGGCGCGATTTCGGATTGCCATCGGCAAAGACGAGTTGCGTTGCCGACGGCTTGAGCGCGCAGCCCTCGAATTTTTCCAGAATGGCGCGCAATTCGTCGAGCGTCTTGGCGCTGCGCGCCGCTTCGCGCGCTGCCATGGTGGCGGCATCTGGAGGTGCGGGGACGGGGGCTGCCACAGGCCTCGCGCCGAAGTCAAAGGAAGGAGCAGCGGCTGCTGGCGGCACCGGGCGCGTGACGGCAGGCGGCGGCTGATTGCCGCCGAAGCGATCGGCCGGCGTTTCGTTCAACATCGCATCGGCGCCCGCCTCCATATAGAAGTCGAGCAGTTCGCGGGCAGCCTTTTCGTTGCCGGGGACCATACGCGATATCCTAGCACGGCCGAGTTGCGATTGCCGGTTCTGTGCAAAAGTGGACAATGACGTTCGAGGAGCTTTTTCATGGCCGATCTGCCCGACCGTGAGGCAATGGAATTCGATGTCGTCATCGTCGGCGCGGGGCCCGCGGGGCTCGCGGCCGCGATCCGCATCAAGCAGATCAATTCCGCTATTTCCGTCGTCGTCGTGGAGAAGGGTTCCGAAGTCGGCGCGCATGTCATCTCGGGCGCGGTGATCGACCCGGTCGGACTTGATCGCCTGTTGCCCGAATGGCGGAGCGAGGACACGCCGATCAAGACGCAAGTCATCGACGACCGCTTCTATTGGCTCGGTTCGCGCGGCGCGATGCGGTTGCCGAATTTCATCATGCCGCCGCTGATGAGCAACCACGGTAATTTCATCGTGTCGCTCGGCAACGTGTGCCGCTGGCTCGCCACAAAAGCGGAAGCGCTCGGCGTGGAAATTTATCCCGGCTTTGCGGCCGCTGAAGTGCTTTACGACGATAACGACGCCGTCGGTGGCGTCGCGACCGGCGATATGGGCGTGGGCAAAAACGGTGAGCCCAAGGACAGCTTCACGCGCGGCATGGAGCTGCGGGCGAAGTACACGCTGTTCGCAGAAGGCGCACGCGGCAATCTCGGCAAGGAGCTCATTGCGCGCTTCAATCTTGCGGCCTCTTGCGAGCCGCAGAAGTTCGGCCTCGGCCTGAAGGAGCTGTGGCAGGTCGCGCCCGACCAGCACCGCAGAGGCCTTGTGCAACATATGTTCGGCTGGCCGCTCGACAATTCCACCGGCGGCGGCTCATTTCTGTATCATCTCGACGAAAACCTCGTTTCCGTCGGGTTCGTTGTCCATCTCAACTATTCGAATCCGTATCTGTCGCCGTACGAAGAATTCCAACGCTTCAAGACACATCCGCTGGTGCGCGACACGTTTAGCGGCGGCAAGCGGCTTTCGTATGGTGCGCGCGCGCTCACCGAGGGCGGCTACCAATCGGTGCCGAAGCTTGTGTTTCCGGGCGGCGCATTGATCGGTTGCGATGCCGGATTCATGAACGTGCCGCGCATCAAAGGCAGTCACAACGCGATGCTATCCGGCATGCTTGCCGCCGAGCAGGTGGCCGCGGCGTTGAGTGCCGGGCGGGCGCACGACGAGCCGACCGCCTATGACGAGGCGTGGCGCGGTTCGGCGATCGGTCGCGATCTCTGGCGCGTGCGCAACGCCAAACCGCTGTGGTCGAGGTTCGGGACACTCGGCGGCATCGCGCTCGGCGGGCTCGACATGTGGGCCAATACGCTCGGCTTTTCGCTGCTCGGCACATTGGGGCACGGCAAGCCCGACTATGCGACGCTCAAGCCTGCCTCCGAATGCAGACCGGTCGCCTATCCCAAGCCTGACGGGACGCTGACCTTTGACCGGCTGTCTTCCGTGTTTCTTTCCAACACCAATCACGAGGAAGATCAGCCCGTCCATCTGCGTGTCGCCGACATGGCCTTGCAAAAGTCCTCCGAGCATGACCGCTTCGCCGGCCCCTCGGCGCGGTATTGCCCGGCGGGAGTCTACGAATGGGTGGAGGAGGGCGGTTCAGCCAAATTCGTCATCAACGCGCAGAATTGCGTCCACTGCAAAACGTGCGACATCAAAGACCCGAATCAAAATATTACTTGGGTTCCGCCCGAAGGTGGCGGAGGACCAAACTATCCGAATATGTGATGTAGGGCGCCAAGCTCGGCCACGATCCTGCCACATCGGCGTTTTCAACCTCCCTCGCGCGCTTGTCGTTCTGTTCTTGCGAGGCGGGCGCAAAAAGTCCATTCTCGGCCTAACACCGACGGCGAACGCGAATATATTTGCCGCGCCGTCCCATGGAGCACTGCCCGTGACCCGTTCGAATCTGTTCCGGTGCGTGGCCAGCGCCGCGCTAGCAATTTCTGTCATGGTGGCGCCCTCCATGGCGTCGGCGGAGACGCCGAGCCCGCACGACCTGGCCGAAATGACCGCCGCGGGCAGTTATCTCGCCGCGCGATACGCGGGGCAGCAGCGCGACGCCGCTGCCGCCGCCGCGTTTTATCGGGCGGCGCTCAGGCGCGATCCGAAAAACGCCGAACTGCTCGACCGCACCTTTCTTTCTTTGCTCGTCGGCGGCGAGGTCGAAGAGGCGGTTACTTACGCGTCCCGTGTGCTCGACAGCGACAAGAACGACAAAGTTTCCCGTTTGGTGCTCGGCGTGCGGGAGATCAAGCAGAAGCACTATTCGTCTGCGCGGCGCGATTTCGCGCATTCGGTGCGCGGGCCGATCACGGACCTCACGGCGACCTTGCTGACCGCTTGGGCCCTGTACGGCGCCGGCGACGAGAAGGAAGCGGTTGCGAGCATCGACCGGCTTACCGGACCGGACTGGTACACGATCTTCAAAGACCTGCACGCCGGCATGATCCTGGATTTGGCGGGGCTCAAGAAACAGGCAGGCAAGCGCTTCGAGCATGCCTATAAGCTCGATCCGTCGGCCCTGCGCGTCGTCGAGGCTTACGGCAGTTGGCTCTCGCGCAACAAGCCGAAAGAAGAGGCGCTGGCGATCTACAAGAATTTCGACAAGCTCCTGCCGCATCATCCGCTGATCGACGACGCGATCGAAAAAGTGAAGAGCGGCGGAAAGCTGCATCCGCTCGTTGCAAACGCGCAGGCCGGCGCCGCGGAAGCCCTCTACGGCCTGGGCGCCTCGCTTGGTCGCCGCGGGGGTGAAGATCTCGGGCTCGTTTATTTGCAGCTTTCGCTTTACCTCTCCCCGAAGCATGCGCTTGCGCTGCTTTCGCTTGCCGATCTCTACGAGACGATGAAAAAGCCGGAGCTCGCAATCAAAGTCTACGAGCGCGTGCCGGCGAACTCGCCGCTGCATCGCAATGCCTTGATCCAGATGGCGGCCAACCTCGATACGCTCGACAAGCCGAAGGAAGCGGAGAGCCATCTCAAAACGCTCATCAGCGAGCACCCTGACGATCTCGAAGCAATCATGGCGCTCGGTAATATTCTGCGCGGTCGCAAAGATTTCTCCGAATGCGCCGACGTCTATTCCAAAGGCATCGCGCAAATCGCCCAGCCGGCGAAACCGAACTGGGTCATCTTTTATTTCCGCGGCATCTGCTACGAGCGATCGAAGCAATGGCCGAAGGCGGAGGCCGACCTGAAGAAGGCGCTCGAGCTCTATCCGGACCAGCCGCAAGTGCTCAACTATCTCGGCTATTCGTGGATCGATAAGGGCATCAATCTCGACGAGGGAATGAAGATGATCAAGCGCGCCGTCCAGCAACGTCCGGACGACGGCTACATCGTCGATTCGCTTGGCTGGGCCTACTACAAGCTGGGCAACTACCAGGAGGCGGTCCAGCAGCTCGAGCATGCTATCGTGCTGAAGCCTGAGGACCCGACGATCAACGATCACCTCGGCGACGCTTATTGGCGCGTTGGCCGCACGCTTGAGGCCAAATTCCAGTGGGCGCACGCGCGCGACCTCAAGCCGGACCCGGAAGATCTGCCGAAGATCGAAGCCAAATTGAAATCCGGCTTGCCGGACGAGACTTCGTCGCAGGCGCGTGCGGCGAAAAAGGGTGGCGACGGCGGTTGAGACGTTAGCCGCGTGGGCGAGCCGCTGATCGAAAAGGCGCCGGCCAAGGTCAATCTTACATTGCGCGTGCTCGGCCGCCGCGAGGACGGCCTGCACGAGCTCGAAAGCCTCGTTGCTTTCGCAGATTTAGCCGACACGCTTGAGCTTGATCCGGACGTGCCGCTTTCGCTCGAGGTTTCAGGACCCTTCGCAAAGGCAGCCGGACCCAACGGCAGCAATCTAGTTATCAAGGCGACCGGCGCTTTGGCGGAGCGGTTTCCGAAACTGAGGACGGGCCGTTTCATTCTGCGCAAGGACATTCCCACGGCGGCGGGGCTCGGCGGCGGCTCTTCCGATGCGGCCGCCGCCCTGCGCTTGCTGGCGCGCGTCAATGACATTCCGCTCGACCATCCGCAGTTACGCAATGTCGCCGGTCTCGTTGGCGCCGACGTTCCGGTCTGTCTCGATCCAAAAACGCGGGTGATGGCGGGGGTCGGCGACGTGCTCTACGAGCCCATGAAGCTCGCGCCATTGCCGGCGCTGTTGGTCAATCCGCAGATCGCGGTGGCGACGGGCGACGTATTCGCGGCCTTCGAGCCGGCGGACGGCACGCGCAAGTATCTGCTCGACCCGCCGGACGGTTTCGAGCAGCTGGTCGATTTCTTGAGCGCGTACGGCAACGATCTCAACCGCGCGGCCGTCGCCTGCGCGCCGATCATCGCCGACGTGCTTGTGGCGCTGCGCGGGTTGCCCGGCTGCCGGCTTGCACGCATGTCCGGTTCGGGCGCAACGTGTTTTGGCCTGTTCAAGACGGAACGCGAAGCTGAAGCGGCGGCGAAAAAACTTTCTGCTGTGCGCGAGGATTGGTGGATTCATCCAACGGTTCTCGCGCCACGACATGCCGAAGCGACTTGAATTCCGCGCCTTTAGGCGAAACATTAGCTGGCCGTGCCCGATCTCGAACGATGAAGGAGCATCTGATGAAATTCCGGTGGATGGCGGTTGCGCTCGCGGGCACGCTTCTGGTCGGCGCCAGCGCGTCTGAGGCCACGTCAGCCAAGCACAAGAAGCATTGGAAGTATTACACGCGCGAATACTGCCGCGAGCCGGCCGTCACGCCGTCGATCGTCGATTGGCTGTTCGGCGTTCGGCCCAAGCCCGAGTGGAACGGCTGTTCGCCGCCCGTCTATTCAAGCGGCGATTACGTCGGCGAGGATCCCGATCGCCACGTGCGCGCAACGCTGACGCGCGATCCGAGCCAGGGCTACACCGACCGATACTGATTGCCGCGCTAGTGCGCGCGCGCGATGCAGAATTCGACCGTTTCTTCCAGCGCCTGCTTGATCGGTGAGGCGGGCTCCAGCGCAAGAGCATCCTTGGCGATCGCGCCGTAATGCTGCGCGCGGCCGACGGTATCTTCCAATGCGCGATGCTTCGCCATCAACGCGATTGCGGTGTCGAGATCGTCGTCGCGGATTTCACCCTGGCTAAGCGTGCGATTCCAGAATGCACGCTCACTTTCCGTGCCGCGGCGGAACGACAGCACCACCGGCAGCGTGATCTTGCCTTCGCGGAAATCGTCGCCGACGTTCTTGCCAAGCTTTGCAGATTTGCCGCCGTAGTCGAGCGCATCGTCGATGAGCTGGAAAGCAATGCCGAGATTCATGCCGAACGACCGGCACGCCGCCTGTTCGGCTTTTCCGCTTCCGGCCAGCGCCGGCCCGACCTCGCAGGCCGCCGCGAACAGTTCGGCCGTCTTGGCACGGATCACAGCCAGATATTCGTCTTCGGTCGTCGCTGTGTTCTTTGCGGCGGAAAGCTGCATCACTTCGCCTTCGGCGATGACCGCCGCAGCGGAGGACAAAATTTCGAGCGCGCGCAGATTGCCGACTTCGACCATCATCTTGAAGGCCTGGCCGAGCAGGAAATCGCCGACGAGCACGCTCGCCTCGTTGCCCCACAGCATGCGCGCGGCGAGCTTGCCACGGCGCATGTCGCTTTCGTCGACCACGTCGTCGTGCAGCAAGGTGGCCGTGTGCATGAACTCGACAGCTGCGGCAAAATTGATGTGGCCGTCGCCCGGATAGCCGGCAAGGCGCGCCATCGCCAATGTCAACATCGGGCGCAGCCGCTTGCCACCGGACGCGATCAGGTGGTTGGCGATTTCCGGGATCATCGTCACTTCGGAGCCGGTGCGCGCGATGATGGCTGTGTTCACCCTGTCCATATCGGGCGCGACGAGCGCCGAAAGGCGCTCGATCGTCGCGGACGACGGGCTCTCAAAAGGCAGGACGACGGCCACCAACGATTCTCCACGGTCCTGAGGACGCGGCAGAATAGAAACGCTATCGTATGGGGGCAAGGGCACCGCGCCGAAGCTGGCCCCTACTTAAGGCAATACCAGGCAAATAACGATGTACGGGATAGCGATTGTGGATAGCGAAGCCGCGCTCAAGCCCGCTTTCACTGAAGTCTTGTGGCGCACTTTGCTGAGGCGTCGGGGCTGACCATGCGCGAGATCCTTCGCACCAACGATGCCGTGCTTGTTTCGGCTGTCGTGGCCCTGCTCGACGCGGCCGGCATCCGCAACATGATCTTGGATCAGAACATGAGCGTGCTGGAGGGTTCGCTTGGGGTGCTGCCGCGGCGCGTGCTGGTGCACGAAGGCTACGAATTGCGGGCGCGGCAACTGTTGGAGGACGCCGGGCTCGGCCATGAGCTTCGCCCCGATGAGAAGTAAGGAAGGCGAGGCGATCACCGAAGACGCCGTTCTCGGTGGCCGCCTGCGACTGCGCCAGCCGCGCAAAGGCCACCGCGTCGGCCACGATGCTATTCTTCTGTCGGCGGCAACGCCCGCGCGTCCCGATGAACATGCGGTCGAGCTTGGCGCCGGCGTCGGCGCAGCCGGGCTGGCCTTGGCGGTGCGTGTGACGCGGCTCAAGGTCACGCTAGTCGAGATCGATGCGTCGCTCGCGCAACTCGCCGCTGAGAATGCGACAATCAACGGGCTCGCCGATCGCGTGAATGCGGTCGTAGCCGACGTTGCGAATCTCGATCTTGCCTCCGGCCGCGCCGACCGCGTGCTGATGAATCCGCCGTTCAACGATCCCGCCCGGCAGAACGTGTCGCCGGATCCTGGCCGGCGTCGCGCCCACGTTGCGGACATCGACACGCTGGCCATGTGGATCGATGCCGCCGCGCGTCTGCTGCGCGCGGGTGGCACGCTGACGATGATCTGGCGCGCGGACGGACTCACCGGCGTGTTGAACACGCTGGCGCCGGCGTTCGGCGACTTGGCTGTGCTGCCAATCCATCCGCGGCCCGAAGCGCCGGCAATCCGCGTATTGGTGCGCGCAACAAAAGCTAGTCGCGCGCCGCTCGTGCTGTACCCGGCTCTCTGCCTGAGTGATGAAATCGGCAAACCCTCGCGCGCGGCTGAAGCCGTCTTGCGCGATGGCGAGACGTTGATTCTTGCAAAGGTCTAGGCTCGTGCCGGCTGCCTAGGATTTGCGCCGTCCCGGCACAAAATCGCGCCAATGCCGGCGCGCAAGGTGATCGCGCAACCGGTTCAGGGCCGCATCGTCGAGATTGGAGAGGGCGATGATGGCGCCGATCAGCAGGAAGATCATCGCAATTTTCGTGTCCATTTTCCTTCGCTCCAATCGGCAACTCGCATTCAGCCGTCGCCCGGTGACGCAAGAAGCATTCCTAAGTTAAGATTTGGACAATTTCGGTGAACGACATCACACTCGCGAAAATGTGACGCTCGCCGTGCGGCTGTTTATCCGCGAGCTTTTGTTTCCAAATGAAAGTTGATGCCGTCTTTACATCGCTTTGACTTAAGCGCTCCCAAGACCTAACTGACCCTGATGGCCACCTCCGCCCGCCAGCCGATGCCGGATATTCTCAAGCGGACCCTCGATTTTGTGGCGCCGCTGGTGCCGGCACGGTTCCGCTTGGGAACGCCCGTGGTGCCGGTCGTGCGGCTCACGGGCGTCATCGGCTTGGGCGCGCCGCTGCGCCCGGGGCTCTCAGTAGCGGCGGTTTCCCGTTCGCTCGACCGGGCGTTCGGGATGCGCAACGCCCGCGCGGTCGCGTTGTCGATCAATTCGCCGGGCGGCTCGCCGACGCAATCGCATCTGATTTACCGCCGTGTCCGCTTGCTGGCCGAGGAAAAAGGAATTCCGGTGCTCGCTTACGTCGAGGATGTCGGCGCATCCGGCGGCTACATGCTGGCCTGTGCGGCCGATGAGATCATCGCCGATCAATTTTCCATCGTCGGCTCGATCGGCGTGATCGGCGGCACCTTCGGCTTCGATCAGGCGATCGCCAAAATCGGCGTCGAGCGCCGGATTTATACGTCGGGCGAACGCAAGGCGATGCTCGACCCGTTCCTGCCCGAAAAGCCGGAAGACGTTGCAAAGCTGAAGGCCATCCAAAAACAGATTCACGAGCGCTTCATTGCGCTGGTGAAGCAGAGCCGCGGGGCCCGGCTCAACGGCGCCGACGAGACGCTGTTCTCGGGCGAGTATTGGGCTGCGCCCGCGGCACAAGAGCTCGGTCTTATCGACCGGATCGGCGACTTGCGTACCGATTTGCGCATCCGGTTCGGCGACAAGGTTTTGACGCCGCTGATTTCCGCCGAGCGCGGCTGGCTCGGCCGGAAAATTCCGGGCGTCGGCGCGCTTGGAGACATCGCGCGCCATCCCGGCCTTGCCGACGAACTGATCTCCGCGCTGGAAACTCGCGCCTGGTGGGCGCGGTATGGGCTTTAATCGTTCATGAGGTATCGGATACCGTCATGCCCGGCACACGAGTCCGGCCAAAGGCCGGCCCGAGTGTAAACCTTGTGCCGGGCATCCACGTCTTAAAGGCGCAAGATCAGAGACGTGGGTGGGCAGGGACAAGCCCGGCCATGCGACAGAGAGGTTGGTGCAATTTGATCAGAATACG
>JAICMO010000173.1 GCA_025929185.1 Pseudolabrys sp. | reverse complement strand
CGTGCGCGATCAGTTTGGCGAGCAGCGGGTCGTAAAACGCGGTCACCTCATTGCCACGCTCGAAACCGGTGTCGACGCGGACGCCCTCGCCTGCCGGCAAATCGAACGCAAGCAGGCGGCCGGTCGACGGCAAAAAGTTTCGCTCAGGGTCTTCCGCATAAAGCCGCGCCTCAACGGCGTGGCCATTGAGCGGCACGCGCGCCTGTGTAAGCGGAAGCTTTTCGCCGGCGGCAATGCGGAATTGCCATTCCACCAGATCGAGTCCGGTGACGGTTTCGGTGACCGGATGCTCGACCTGGAGACGCGTGTTCATTTCCATGAACCAGAAGCCGCCCGGTTTGAGCCCGTTCGAGCCGTCGGCAATAAATTCGACCGTG
Organism: Pseudolabrys sp.; assembly: GCA_025929185.1. Taxonomy (GTDB): domain Bacteria; phylum Pseudomonadota; class Alphaproteobacteria; order Rhizobiales; family Xanthobacteraceae; genus Pseudolabrys. The sequence goes on along the minus strand of JAICMO010000173.1, from coordinate 6,884 downwards.
CCGGCGCCCACATAGCCGACCGCTTTCGCGGCTTCGATTGCGGCCGCACCCATGGTCGCGCGCAGCTCGGCGCTCATTCCCGGCGCGGGCGCCTCCTCGATGACCTTCTGATGCCGGCGCTGGAGCGAACAGTCGCGTTCGTTCAGGTGAATGACGTTGCCGTGGCTATCGGCGAAAATCTGCATCTCGATGTGGCGGGGCGCGGCGACGTATTTCTCGACCAGCACGCGCGGATCGCCGAATGAGGACGCGGCCTCGCGCTGCGCGGAGGCGAGCGCGACCTCGAAATCGGCGTGCTTGTCGACGCGGCGCATGCCGCGCCCGCCCCCGCCGGCAACCGCCTTGATCAGCACCGGATAACCGATCTCGTAGGCCTTCTGCTTGAGAAAATCCGGCTCTTGCCGTTCGCCGTGGTAGCCGGAGACGACCGGCACGCCGGCCGCTTCCATCAATGCCTTGGCGTGGTCCTTCAAGCCCATGGCGCGCATGGCCGACGGCGGCGGGCCGATGAAGACAATTCCGACGTCCGCGCTGGCTTGCGCGAATTCGGCGTTCTCCGACAAGAAGCCGTAGCCAGGATGCACACAGTCGGCGTGCGCGGCGCACGCAGCGGCGATCAGCTTTTCGATTGAGAGATAGCTTTCGGCGGCGGGCGCCGGCCCGATCGGATGAGCCTCGTCGCACAGGCGGACGTGCAACGCACCGGCATCCGCCTCAGAATAGACGGCGATCGTGCGTAGGCCTATGCGCTTTGCGGTGCGCGCGATGCGGCAAGCGATCTCGCCGCGGTTGGCGATGAGAACGGAAGAAAACATGCGGGCGCAATACTAGCGCGACGCGGGCGCCGCCGCCTGTGGCTGTGGCCGATGCGGTGGCAAGGGGGGCTTGCCGGCATCCTGCGGCGCTGCGGCGGTTTTGGCGGCAGGTTCATTGCCGTTTGTCGTACGCGGGGGTGCAGCTTTTTGCTCGCTCGCCGCCGGCAGCTTCGGCTCGGCATTCATGATGCTGACCGGCGGAATGGAGTCGGCTGAGGGAAAATCGTATTTGCTCGGCACCGGCGCGTGGGGCGCCGGCAGGGCTGCTCCGGCCCCCGGCGTTGCAGCCGGTGCAATCTCCGCAACGGGGGTCTGCCCGCTCTGCTCCGTTTTGCCCCATGCCACCGCGTAACGCGTGACGTAATTGTCGAACGCGTGGGTTTTCAGGTTCGTCTTGAGCGCGGCGACGTCATCCAACAGCGCAAAAACCTGACACTGCTCCGGGGTGCAGCCGTCACGCGTCTCAAGCACATGGGCGGCAATGCCGTAACGATCGAGCCCGATCGCGCGCTTGAGATTTGCGCGCATGGTGGCAACGCGCGGATCACCATCGTCCGCCGCAGCGTCGGCCAGCAGCGACAATTGCGCGGTGACGAACATGACAGCAGCAGCAGCCGACTCAGGAGTGGCGAAGATCTTTCGTTCGCACGCGCTCTCGATTGTATCGCCCGCCGCGCCCCCGAGGCACGCAAGGACGGAGCCGGGCGCGAGCGCGCGGTCGGTCAATTCGGCGTTGCGGGCCTCAAGCGCGTTCTGCCCGCCGCGCTGCTGCGGCACGGGGCTTCCGAACAACGTCCATCCGGACAACGCGCCGACCGCGCCGACCACGATCCACAACAAAGCGCTGAGCGCACCGGCGCGGCGGAAGGCGAGGACGCAAAGAAAAAAGAAAACGGCGGCAACGGCGCCCGCCAGCCAAACCGGCAGGGCGAGCGGCGTCGCCGCCGCATCGAATGCGCTCGCAAGCGAAAAACCGTTGAGCGCCATGGGCCTCCAATCAGCCGGCTACTGAATCGTGATGTGAGCCGTTTTCACCACGTTACCCCACTTGACGATATCCTTGCGGAGGTAGGCGTCAAATTGCTCGGGTGTCATTGCCATCGGCACGGCACCCTGTTTCGCCCAGCGCGTCTTCACCTCTGGCAGATTGATGACCTTGTTGATCTCGGTGTTGAGCGTTTTGACGATCTCGGGCGGTGTGCCCTTCGGCGCCATGATGCCGAGCCAAATCGTCGCCGAGTAACCAGGCACGCCGGCTTCGGCTACCGTCGGGATGTCGGGCGTGATCGGCGAGCGTTTCTCGCCGGTGGTCGCAAGCGCGCGCACCTGCCCGGCCTTGGCGTTCGGCAGCATGGTCGTGATGGCGTCGAACATCATCTGCACGTGGCCGCCGAGCACGTCGTTGCGCGCCTGTCCGGAACTCTTGTGCGGGACGTGGACGATGTTGGTGCCGGTCATCGACTTAAACAGTTCCGCCGCCATGTGATACGGCGTGCCCGGGCCCGACGATGCATAGTTGAGCACGCCTGGCTTGGCCTTCGCGAGCGCGATGAGTTCCTTCACGCTCTTTGCCTTCACCGACGGATGCACGACCAGCAGAAGGTCGGAATAGTTCACTGCGGCCACCGGCACGAAGTCGCGCATCAACTTGAACGGCTTTTTCGGGATCAGCGTCTCGTTCGTGGTGTGCGTATTGGACATGACGAGCAGCGTGTAGCCGTCCGCTGCCGACTGGTGCACCGCTTCCGTACCGATGATCGAGCCCGCGCCGGGGCGGTCTTCGACCACGAAGGAGCCCTTCATGCTGTCGGACAGGTGCTGCGCGAGATCGCGCGCGAAAACGTCGGCCGGACCGCCGGCGCCGAACGGCACGATGAATTTCACCGGATGATCCGGATAGTGACCGGCCGCCAACGCCGGCGCTAGCGGCGTGGCTGCCGCCAGCAGCAGCGTGCAAAAGACCGTTTTAAGCAAATTGCGCATCGAAATCCTCCCGATGGTTTCTTGTTGTCCTTGATGAAGTGGACGGACACGGGACGCCCACACCGGCCCCGGCTCTTTAATCCATGACAGCGCAGCCGTCGAGGGGCGAGAAGCCCGCGAAACCGCGGCAAACGTGACAAAGAGGATTGGTATCGGGCTGCTCCTCGTGCGTCTCGAATGCGTTCGCGGAGCGCCGCATGCTATGCGCTATCAATGGTGATAATGGCACCAATGCCCGCGCAGCCCAAATACCGTCAAGCGCGGTCGAGCTGGCTTTCCTTGGCGACGCGTTCGAAGGCTTCGCCCGAACTTTTGATGCGATATTGATAATCGTCGCCTTCCGACGGAAGCAGCTTCACCACTTTGTAGCTGCCGGTCGCGGCGGCGCGGCCGAATGTCGGCGACGTGTAGTAGACCGTTTCACCAACCTGATATTTGTGAGTGCGGAGTTGAATTTCCGAAAGCGCCACCGGCTGCACCGGCGGGCTCGGCGTGTGCATGATCCTTGCCGTAAATTCAGCGGCTGGCTTCGGTGCGAGGTGAGGCGATCGCACAGCAGAAGTTCTGGCGTTGCGGGTTTGCGTCCCGGCGGGACGCCGGGGCGATTTCGCGGCTTTTTTGAGCGAGGCCGGCCGCCCTTTGGCGCTTTTTTTTGCCACGCGCGAGCCGGCTTTCGCGGGACGTGCAGTACGCCTTACTGAATTTCTGTTCATGGTCGACAATATAGCAGCTTATTGTGCGGACGGGAGAAGATTCTTGCGAATTTAAGCCTTTTACATCAAGTGGTTACTGGCCAACTTGCAAAACCGCTGTTCTATTCGCAATTCAGCTCAATTGGGCGAAGAAATGGCGAAAAATCAAGGCTTTTTGCCTCGCTCTATGAGCGGCCGCCCTGGTCCACATCCTCCGCCCCATATGCGCCAATTTCCTCGCTCGCCCGAATGCGCAACGCGTTGGCGATGGCGCGTTTGTCCATTTTGGTTCCGTCGTCGCCCTCGATCAGCAGCGGGACGCGACCGCCCTCCTCGACGTGGTGAGCCCACGAGAGCGCGTCGTCGAGCGCCGTAAACTCCTTGAACAGCAACTGTTCTTTTTCGAGCGGCGACACGTCCGCCGATCCGCGTGGTCCACTGTAAACACGATAGCGCATGGTCCCGCTCGCGTTGCTCAAAAACAACGCGCGGCGGCAGCACGCAGTTCCGCGCAATTTGCCCGGCCATGCTAGAGTTCCAAGCGAGGCTTACCGGATGCTGGCGGCGTATTACGAGAGGAACGGTTTCGCGCGGGAGGTGCTGCGCGTTGGCGAGGTTGACACGCCAACGCCGGGCCCCGGTGAGGTGCGGGTCAAGCTCGCGACTTCAGCGGTTAATCCGTCCGACGTGAAATCGCGGCTCGGCACCACGCGCAAGATCGCCTATCCGCGTGTCATCCCGCACAGTGACGGCGCAGGGGTGATCGATGCGGTCGGCAATGGCGTGCCGGCGTCACGCATCGGCGAGCGCGCGTGGATTTGGAACGGTCAGTGGAAGCGCCCGTTCGGAACCGCCGCGCAGTACATCGCACTGCCGGCCGCGCAGGCGGTGCGGCTGCCGGAACGCACGAGCTTTGCCGAAGGCGCCTGTCTCGGCATCCCGGCCATGACGGCCATTCACGCGATCGAGATGGCGAACGCGGGCAAAGACAGCACGCTGCTGATTTCCGGCGGCGCGGGCTCGGTGAGCCAGTACGCCATCCAGTTTGCCAAGATGCGCGGCGTGCGCGTCATCACCACGATCTCGTCGCCCCTAAAGGCGAAAATCGCGCGCGATCTCGGCGCCGATCACACCATCGACTACAAGCGCGAGAACGTCGGCGAGCGGGTGATGGAGATCACCGGCAAGCGCGGCGTCGATGCCGTCATCGAGATGGATCTCGCGGCGAATGCAAAGCTTATTCCGTCGGTCCTGCGGCCGAAGGGAAGCGTGATCGTCTACGGCACCGGCGCAGCGGAAGCGGCGCTGCCCGTACAATTCTGCCTGGTGAACGGCATCGCGATCCGCTTCTTTCTGGTCTACGAGCTCGATGCCGCCGAACGCGAGCGCGCCGTCGGCGCAATCGCGCGCGCGCTCGAAGCCCACGCGCTCGTCAATCATACCGAACCGCCCTTCCCGCTTGCCGAGATCGCCGCCGCGCATGAGGCGGTTGAGCAAGGCCGCGGCGTCGGTAATGTCATCGTAACGATGGAGTAGCGGGCCGAAAGGGCGGCAAAGCTAGACGGGAGCGGCGACCTGCGCATCGGGAAATCCGGCGCGATCGAAGACGCGTCGAACCACGCCGGACTTCTTCGCCCGCTCCAGAAAGGCGGAAGCGAGCGCCAGCGCCGCTGGCCGGCCCTTCGGTACCGCGATGCAAATACCGGTCTGTTGGAAATTGCCCGGCAGCACGCGCGCACCCGGCAACTTCGGCAACAGGCCGGCAAACGAGTCGTGCGAGAGCGCAAAGGCGTCGCCTCGCCCGCTCAGCGCTCGTTCCGTCATCTCGTCGACACTTGGCACTTCCTCGACGATCGCGTTCGGCGCCGTGCGCCGCGCGCTGCGCATGGTCGTCGTGTTGGCGATGGCGACGATTTTAACGCCCGGGCGGTTGACCTCATCGATGCTCTGAATGTTCGAACCCGCCGGTACCAGATACGTGCTCTCGATAAAATAATAGGCCGGTCCGAAATCGACCTTCTTCGCCCGTTCTGCGTCTTGCGGCATGAAGGCGACATCGCAGGCGCCGATCGCTACTGCTTCCGTGGCTTCGCCGGAATTGGGAAACATTTTCAGCTCAAGAGGTAATTTCAGCTCATCCGCGAACGCCGTGGCGAGATCGACCGTAACGCCGCGCACCGCGCTGCCCTTCTGGATCGCAAAGAAAACGGACGCAGCCGGCGCGAAAACGATGCCGCCACGCAATTTTCCTGTCGGGGCGAGCTGCTTGAGATCGGCGGGACTGACCATAGCCCTGCTGTAGCACGCCGGGCGTCACTTGTGCGGCGTAAAATCCTGGTTGGGGAAACCGGGCTGCGTCGGCCGCTTGATGACGACAAACCCGTTGCCGGTCGCCTGATGGCAAGCGTTGCACGCGTCCGTCAATTTGCCATAAGTCGCCGCAAATTTCTTCGAATCCTTCCCCTCGATGGCCTTCTCGACATCGGCGATCGAGCCGGTGATGACGGCATCGAGCATGTCGGCGAGCGGAAGGTCCTTGAACGTCGGCACGAGATCCTGCATGTCCGACATCAGTTCCTTGATTTCGCCGAGCTGATAGGCGGCGAGCTCCCAGTTGCGCTTGCTGCCGGCGTACCAAAGCTTCGCATGCTCGTTCTGAATCACACCCATGAACTGCTCGAGACCGGGAATGTAACTTTTGATCGGCTCGGCCGGCTTCGGCGCTGCCTTCTGCGACTGAGCGCCGGCCGGCAACGCGGCACCGGCAGCTGCGATGAATGCGGCTGCGATCATCATGGTGCGCATGGCGTCTCACCTCGTGCAGGTGCGCAGGACACGGAAATCATCGCGCGTGCGATGAGTGTCACTGCGGCGCAGTGAAGGCAAGTACCTGATTTTCCTTTGTAATTGTTCTAATTCAAAAGACGGCGGCCAAAGCCTGCATCACCGCCAGGCCCCCTCGCCGACGAAAGCCGAGCGATTGGTATGACCGTCGCCTTGCGCTTTCGCTTGCCAAAGATAGGACACGATGCGGGACAACAAAACCTGGTCGGCTTTTCGGGAGGTGAGCAATGCAATTCATTCTGGGCATCATCGTCGGCGCCGCGCTGACGCTGGGAGGCGCTTATGTGCACGATACCGGCATGGTGCACGCCGGACCGAAGCAGCCGTTCGTGAACTGGACCACGGTCAAGACGCTCTGGCCGCGATAAAGGCAATCAGAATTTCTCCACCCAGGGCCTCACCTCGATCTCCCAGCTCCACGCGCTGCGGGCCTGGCGCAGGAGATGCAGATAATTTTCCGCGATCGCCTCCGGATCGAGCAGCGAGTCCGGCCGGTCCGGCAGCTCCGGCCGGCGCGCGCTTTTGATGCCTCCGTCCACCACGACATGCG
>JAICMO010000276.1 GCA_025929185.1 Pseudolabrys sp. | reverse complement strand
TCAAGTGGGGCTCGACTACCTGCAAGATGAAGGCGGTCGCGGCGCCGGCGTCGAAGGCGTTGCCGCCTTTTTCCAGCGTGGCCATGCCGACCGCGGTCGCGATCCAGTGCGTCGAGGTCACGACCCCGAAAGTGCCGTCGATCTCCGGGCGGGTGGTGAACGGATTGGGATTAATCTTGGACGTATTGGCGGCGGGCATGCGGAGAACCTGTTTGGCAGCTTGTCAGCACTGAGACGCTCTCGGCATTCCCGCCGTCATGCCCGGCCTTCTGCCACGGCTGTCCGGCACGGTCTATGCTTCATGCTACCACCCTCATTGCGAGACAAGCGCGGATCGCACGGCGGCGGTAAGCCGCACGTGTTGCTGCCGGAGCAAATTCGAAAGAGTGTTGCTGATCCAGGTCGGGCGGCGCCGGGGGGTTGAGGAGGTCTGGGATCGAGCGTCGATCCATGAGGCTGGTCCGGATGAGCCTGGCGAAAGCGAGCGGGCTTTTGACGATGGTGCTGGCCGCATGCGCCAAGCGCAGCAGCATGAACGCGATCAACGCGACCACGATCTGAGTGCGTACGGCATTCTCCGAAGTTCCGAAGAAATGGCCGATTTTCAGCGTCTGTTTGACCCAGCGGAAGAACAGCTCGATCGCCCACCGGCGCTTGTACAAATCCGCGATCTCTTGTGCGCTCGCCGTCAGATCGTTGGTGACGATGCGCAGCACTTTGCCGGTCCCGCTCTTGACCTGGATTTCACGCACGAGGTCCGCCATCGGATTACTGCGGCGGGCGGCGAGCCGCGTGGGCAGATAGCCGATGTGATCGCTCAATATTCCCAAGCCTGCCGAAACCGGCCGCGCCTGCGCGACTGCAAAGGGCGTATTGACCTTCAGCCGCGTGACGATCCGGCAGCCCGCCGCATCGAGCTTTGCCCACCAGCCGTAATCGTAATAGCCGAGATCGAAGACGTAAGTCGCGCCCGGCTCGATCGGCATCGCTTTCGCCGCCGTGATGTCGTTGACCTTGGCCGGCGTGACCATGAGATAGAGCGGCTGGTCGGCCTCGGGATCGTAGATGATGTGCGCTTTGGCGCCGCACAGCTTGGCCGAGAAGGTCGCCCAATCGCCGCTCAAGCCGCTTAGTTTCACGCTCGTCGAATCGATCAGACGGACGCACTCGCCGATCTTGTGTCGATAGCCGCGCTGCAACTGCGCCATCAAGGCCGTCAACACTCCGGCAAACACGTCTGCCGAGCGCGTGGCGTTCGCCGTCGCCAGCGCCGTTTTCGAAACAGTCGTACCACCGAGATGATAGAGCTTCCCGGCATGGCTTTGCAGACCCGTTTCGATGTCGCGCAGACTGCGCGAGCCGAACATCTGCGCAAACAACAGCGCGATCAGATGCGGCTTGGCCTTGATCGTCCGCGGGTCGAGACCGGGCTCATACCGCTCCACAGCTTCATCGAGCACCGACCACGGAACCCGCTTTAGAAGGTCGTGAAAAACGATATGCTGATGCCGCACGGCGTTGCTCCTCTCTCGTGTCCATTTGATTCGCAACCGTTTGGAAACGAGTAGAATCAATGCCGTGCACCTCATCAAGCACAAATCGTGCCGGACACTCGTGGCCTTGTGCCGGGCATCCACGTCTTTTAAGCAACGCAGGATTATAAGACGTGGATGGCCGGGACAAGCCCGGCCATGGCGGAGAACGTGGGTCGAGACGTATCATGAATAGAACTCCGACCAGCCTGCGCATCGCGATCGGCGACTATCCGCACACACTGCCGCTGAAGCGGCGTGAGATCGTCTCGCCCTGGCTCACCCTCGACTTTGTCGAGGTGAAGCCGATGCACACCGCGTTCAAGCCGATGGTCCGCGAGCACGCCTATGACGCAAGCGAGATGGCGCTGGTCACCGCGTTGCAGGCGAAGGCCTATGGCAAGGGTCTGCGCCTTCTGCCCGCGGCGATGCTGGCGCGCTTTCAGCACGGCACCGTGCTCTACAATAGCGAGCGCGGCACGCTCGCGCCCAAAGACC
>JAICMO010000221.1 GCA_025929185.1 Pseudolabrys sp. | reverse complement strand
TTTCGCTTTTGCAGCCAATTCCTGGAATTTCGCGTTATCGACGCCCGGGATTTTTGCCTTCAACGTCAGATGCACGCGCGTAATGGCAAAGCCGTCCGGCACTTTCTCCAATGTCACGTCCGCCCGCGTCTCCATCTTCTCGGCCTTCAGATTGGCTTCGCCGAGAATGAGCGACAGCGCCATGGTGAAGCAGCCGGCATGCGCGGCCCCGATCAACTCCTCGGGGTTGGTGCCGGGCTTGCCTTCGAAGCGGCTGGCGAAGCCGTAAGGATAGGAATTGAGCGCGCCGCTCTTGGTGGAAATCGCGCCTTTGCCGTCCTTCAGGCCGCCTGACCAGACCGCCGATCCATACGTACTCATTGGTTGCTCCTATGAGGTCCCCGCCCGATTCCGATATATGCGGTCGGGTCTCTGCTGCCATCGGCAGCCAAGATCAATAATCGACCTGCATCAGACAGAGACCGTCCGGCGGCGCCAGCGGGCCGCAGGCGGTGCGGTCACGCGCGGCAAGCGCGCGCGACAGATCGTCGGCAGTCCACTTGCCCTCACCCATCAGCGCCAGCGAGCCAACCATCGAGCGCACCTGCGTGTGCAGGAAAGAGCGCGCCACCGCCGTCACATTTATCTCATTGCCGTCGCGCATCACGTCGAGCCGGTCGAGCGTCTTCTCCGGCGACTTCGCCTGGCATTCGGTCGAGCGAAAGGTCGTGAAATCGTGCTTGCCGACAAGCTGCTGCGCGGCCACGTGCATCGCTGCCGCATCGAGCGGGCGCGGCACGCGCCACGCGCGGCCCGCCTCGAGGGCGAGATCGGAGCGGCGATTGACGATACGGTAGAGATAATGCCGGCGGATCGCCGATGTGCGCGCGTTGAAATCGTCCGCCACGCGCTCGGCCGACAACACCGCAACCGGATGCGGGCGCAGATGCGCGTTCAGGCCGTCGCGTACCGTGTCGGTATCCCACTCCTTTGTGAGATCGACATGCGCGACCTGCCCCCGCGCATGCACGCCGGTATCGGTGCGGCCGGCGCCCTGCACGAGCGTTTGCTCGCCGGAGAGCGCTTCGACCGCGGCCGTCAGCACGCCTTGCACGGTCAATCCGCCGGCCTGAATTTGCCAGCCGGTGAACGGTCCCCCGTCGTACTCGATGAGAAGCTTGTAACGGGGCATTCTTGGCGGCTGAGCGGTTAGACGTCGCGTCTGTCGAACATCAGCAAGTCGACCCCGCCGGTGGCGAAATTCGGCAGGTCACCGGCCGCGGCCTGGCCTTCCGGCGTCGCAAACGCGGATTGAATGGCGGCCAGACTGTCGAATTGCAGCGTCGCAACGAGATGGATGCCGGACGGGCCAGCCGGGGTCATCACGGGACCTTTGCTGATTTCATATTTCTTCACGCCCGGGATTTTCTTCGCCAGCGGGATGTGCCTCTCGGAATAGTGCTTGTCGAAGGCGGCGGTGTCTTTTGGGTTTTTATAGAGCACGACCAGAGTGGCCATCGAATCCTCCCTCGCGATTTTTTCCGAACAAACATTGCCCCCGAGCGAAGGCTAACGAATAGCGGCGCCCGCTTCCACCCGTGTGCCGCGCAGGAATTCATCCGCAGCCATCGGCTGCTTGCCCGCGCGCTGCACCTGCGTCAGCCGGACGGCGCCGTCGCCGCAGGCAATCGTCAGGTTCTTATCAAGCACGGTGCCGGGGACGCCCCTTCCCTCGCCTTTGCTCGAGCGCAGCGCCTTCACCCGCACGCCGCCGATCTCGAACCACGCACCGGGAAACGGCGAGAGACCGCGAATCTGGTTGTGCACGTCGCACCACGGCTTCGACCAATCGATGCGCGTCTCGTCCTTGGAGATTTTCGCCGCATATGTGACGCCATTTTTGCTTTGCGGCGTCAGCGTCAACGAACCGCGCTCGGCCGCCGCCAGCGCGCGCAATATCAGGTCGGCGCCGACGCGCGCCAGCACGTCATGCAGGTCCCCGGCGGTCATGTCGGCGGCGATCGGCACGCGCTCGACCATCGCCATGTCACCGGTGTCGAGACCTTCATTCATCTTCATGATGGTGACGCCGCTTTCCGCGTCGCCCGCCATGATCGCGCGGTTGATTGGCGCCGCGCCGCGCCAGCGCGGCAGCAGCGACGCATGCACGTTGAAGCAGCCGAGTCTTGGCGTATCGAGAATAGGCTTGGGCAGGATGAGGCCATAGGCGACGACGACAGCCGTGTCTGCCCCGTGGGCGCGATACGCCACCTGTGCTTCGTCATCGTTCAACGTCGCCGGCGTGAGCACCGGCACGCCGAGCTTTTTCGCCTCACGCGCAACCGGCGTTTCCTGCATGTCCATGCCGCGGCCCGCCGGCTGCGACGCGCGCGTATAGACCGCCGCGATCTCGTGCCCGCGCGCGGCAAGCTCGACCAAGGTCGGCACCGCGAAATCGGGCGTGCCCATGAAGATCAAGCGGAGGGGCATGATTGTTGGGCAATAGACCAAGATTAACTTTATCGAGCACTTGCCTCGATCCGTCATCCTGAGGTGCGAGCGCGTAAAACGCGCGAGCCTCGAAGGATGATCGGCCGGGCCGTCGCCCTTCGAGGCGCGGCGTTGCCGCGCACCTCAGGGTGACGGAGAGAGGCTATACGTTATCCGATATGATGCGAAGGCTTTTCGTCCTCGGAAAGCGGCTTTACCGGCTCGCCGCGCTTGGCTGCCTTCTTGAATTTCTTGATCACCATGTCGCGCTTCAGTTTCGAAATATGATCGATGAACAATACGCCGTTGGTGTGGTCGATCTCGTGTTGCAGACACGTAGCAAGCAAACCGGTCGCCTCGATGACGTGCTCCTTGCCGTCGAGGTCGAGGTATTTGACCTTCACCGACAAAGGCCGTTCGACCTCTTCGTAGTATTCGGGAATCGAGAGACAGCCTTCCTCGTAGGCCGATTTCTCCTCCGACGCGAACATGACTTCCGGATTGATGAAGACGCGCGGCTGTTTCGGCTCGTCCTTCTTGGCGAGATCCATGGTGACGACGCGTTTCGGCACACCGATCTGAATCGCGGCAAGCCCGATGCCGGGCGCCGCGTACATCGTCTCGAGCATGTCGTCGACGAGCGCGCGGATGTCCTTGTCGATCGTCTTCACCGGCTCGGAGACGAGTCGCAGCCGCTTGTCGGGAATGACGAGGATGTCGCGCGTTGCCATACGCGCGATGTAAGGCGAAGGCGAAAGAGGGTCAACGCTTCCCCTTGAGATATCGGCATATTCGCCCTACCGTTCGCCGTTCGTTCGCGCTTGTGCGCGAATCGGGGTAGAAGCCCTGCATGTCCGAAACGCTCCTCATCGTCATTTGCCTGCTCGCTGGCCTCGCGGCCGGCGCGCTCATCGTTTACTTCGCGCGGCCGCGCGCGGCGGAGCCCGACCGCACGGCGGAGCTCGGCCTCGCGCAAATCAATGCGCGCATCGACAACATGGGAACGTGGCTGCAAACCGCGCACGGGCAGCTTCAGCAAGCCGTCAACGAGCGGCTCGATGCGGTCAGCCAAAACCTCGGCGTCTCGCTGCAAACCACGACCAATCACACGATCGAAAACCTGCAGAAGCTCAACGAGCGCCTCGCCGTGATCGACGGCGCGCAAAAGAACATCAGCGAACTGGCGACGCAGGTGACCTCGCAAGTCGGCTCGCTCACCAGCATTCTCGCCAACAAGCAATCGCGCGGCGCGTTTGGCCAAGGGCAGCTTGAAGCGATCGTAGCGGATGTGCTCCCAAAGGGCGCTTACGAATTCCAGTACACGCTCAAGAACAAATCGCGGCCCGATTGCGCGATCTTCATGCCCGAATCGGGTCCCCTCATCATCGACGCCAAGTTTCCGCTCGAGGCGATGACGGCCTTCCGCGACGCCGCAACAGACGAAGACCGCAAGCAGGCGGTTGCGCGCGTGCGGCAGGACATCGGCAAGCATATTTCGGATATTGCGGATAAGTATCTGATCCCGGGCGAGACGCAGGACATTGCGCTGATGTTCATCCCGTCCGAGTCGATCTACGCAGATTTGCACGAGCGCTTCGACGATCTCGTGCAGCGCGCGCAACGCGCGCGCGTGATGATCGTGTCGCCGACGCTGATGGTCATGGCGATCCAAGTGATCAAGCAGGTGCGCAAGGATGCGCAGATGCGCGAAGCGGCCGATCAAATCCGCCATGAAGTCGGCCACATGATGAAGGATGTTGGTTTGCTCAGCGACCGCGTGCGCAAGTTGCAATCGCACTTCGGGCAAACGAGCAAAGACATCGAGGACATCCTGATTTCATCCGGCAAGATCGAAAAGCGCGCCAACAAGATCGAGGAACTCGATTTCGACGGCGGCGTGCCGGACGCGCAAATTCTTCCCGGCCCCGGCACGCGCAGGCTCGAGGCGGGGGAGTGATCCCTCTCATGCGGAGCGGGCCGGCGCTCTTACTCTTACCCTCCCCCTTGCGGGGAGGGTCGGCGCGCCTTTCGCGCCGGGGTGGGGGTCTTTCGTGAGACCCCCCACCCCCAACCCCTCCCCGCGAGGGGGAGGGGTGCAGAAAGCGCTCGATGCCGCTGTGGTGTACTCGAAGCCGCGCGTGCTGATCGTCCTCTTTCTCGGCTTTTCGTCCGGCCTGCCGCTCGCGCTCTCCGGCACGACCCTGCTGGTGTGGATGACCGAGT
>JAICMO010000084.1 GCA_025929185.1 Pseudolabrys sp. | reverse complement strand
TTCCATTCTTCCTTCGTGTAGCCGTCGTCCATGAACACGTCGATGTGCGGAATGACGTTGAACGCGATGCGCTTGGAAAATTTCTTGGCCTCGACCTCATCCAGCGTGAACACCGCCTTGGTCTGCGAAAACAATTCGTCCATCGCGCCCTTGCCGGCGCCGGAAACGGATTGATAGGTCGCGACCACGACGCGCTTGATGCGCGCCTTGTCGTGCAGCGGCTTCAACGCGACGACGAGTTGCGCGGTCGAGCAGTTCGGGTTGGCGACGATGTTCTTCTTGGTGAAGCCCGCCGCAGCATCCGCGTTCACTTCCGGCACGATCAGCGGCACGTCCGGGTCCATGCGCCAGGCCGACGAATTGTCGATCACCACGGCGCCCTGCGCACCGATCTCCGGCGACCATTCCTTCGATACCGCGCTGCCCGCCGACATCAGGCAAATGTCGACATCGGAGAAATCGAAGTGCTCGAGCGCCTTGACCTTGAGGGTCTTGTCGCCGAACGAGCACTCCACGCCTTGGCTGCGGCGGGAGGCGATGGCAACGACTTCATCGGCCGGAAATTCCCGCTCAGCCAGAACGGACAGCATTTCGCGTCCGACGTTGCCGGTAGCGCCAACCACGGCGACCTTGTAACCCATTGCAAATTCTCCAAAAATTCAGACCGGCCAAGCGCAGGCGGGACGCATGAACCGCTTGCGCTTCTAAGCGAGAAACGCGGCGAAAACAACGGCGGCCAAGTGCTGAGGCGGCAGCCCTGCCCGCACATCTGGGTGCTCCGGCGGAGCATTCAATTGCATAGGAGCGCCATTCGGCTTGCGGCATCGCAGCCATGCCGCAGCCCGATTGACCCGTCCAATAATTGAGCGGATCATATTCGCATCTTCCTATCTGAGGCGCCGGCGATAGCCGGCCCGCTTGGGCGTACCGTGGGGAGAGGATCATGATCACACGACGTCACCTGTTGGGCACGGCCGGCGCGAGCGCCGCCTTCGCCACCTCCGGATTGAGCCTGCCAAAATTTTCGGAAGCAGAAGCGGCCGGCGTGCCTTTGACGCCGGGAATTCCGGCCGGCGTGCAAAGCATCGCCGCCATGGAAGCGCTGCCCGGAAAGAAGCCGCTCATTCGGCTCGCCGACCGGCCGCCGAATTACGAGGCGCCGCTCGAGTATTTGCGCACGCCGATCACGCCCAACGACGAATTCTTCGTGCGCTATCACCTCTCCGATATCCCGGAGGTCGACGTCAAAACCTACCGCATCAAAGTCGGTGGCGACGGAGCAAATGGGCAGGCCGAGCTGACGCTTGACGATCTGAAGAAAATGCCGGCGTTCGAAGTCGTCGCCGTCAATCAATGCTCGGGCAATCGCCGCGGCCTCTCCAAGCCGCACGTGCCCGGCGTCGAGTGGGGCTACGGTGCGATGGGCTGCGCACGCTGGAAAGGAGCGCGGCTAAAGGACGTGCTCGATAAAATTGGTCTGAAGAAAGAAACGATCGAAATCGAATTCGGCGGCGCCGACGGGCCGGCTGTCGATACCACACCCGATTTCGTCAAAAGTATCCCGATCTGGAAGGCGCTCGATGAATCGACGCTCGTCGCCTACGAGATGAACGGCCAGCCCTTGCCGCACTTCAACGGCTTTCCCGCGCGCGTCGTCGTTCCCGGCTGGACCGGCACATACTGGATGAAGCACGTCAACGCGATCACCGCGCTGACGAAGCCGCTCACGGCGTTTTGGATGAACCCGGCATACCGGATTCCACGTGGGAAATTCCCGGTAGTGGCGCGCTTCACGTCGCAGGAATACGCGCCGAACACGCCCATTACGGAGATGGTCATTAATTCGCTGATCACCAGCCATCGCGACGGCGCGAAAATCAAGACCGGCAAAGTCACCGTCAGCGGCATCGCGTGGGACGGCGGCTATGGCATTCGCATGGTCGAGGTTTCGACCGATAGCGGCAAGACCTGGTCGACGGCGAAACTTGGCGAGGACCTGGGCCGCTTCGCATTCCGGCCGTGGAGCTTCGAGTTGTCCGCCAAGCGCGGCAAGAACACCGTCATGGTGAACGCCACCAACAAGATCGGGCAGGCGCAAGTCGCCGCGCTCATCTTCAACGGCGCCGGCTATCATAACAACGTGATGCAAAACATCACGCTGAACGCGGCTTAACGGAGGGCGCCATGCGAGCATTTGCCATTGCGATCGTCGCCGCGCTGATCGTTCTTCCGGCCGCCGCGGAAGCGCCGATCCAGCTGAAAAAGGGAGAAGGCCTCGACAAGGTCGAAGGCAATTGCGCCGCCTGCCACACGCTGGCCTACATCCCGATGAACTCGCCCTATCTCGACGCCAAGGGATGGGAGGCCGAGGTCAACAAGATGATCAAGGCCTACGGCGCGCCGATCGACGAGGCGGACGCCAAGGCGATCAAGGAATACCTGAGCAAAAATTACGGGATCTGAGATTTTCGCCTTCGCCCATCGCGGCGCTTGGCCTTCCTTAAGGATTCCGGGCACAAATGCCTGTGATCAAGCCCTGTTGCCGCGAACCAAACACGGCTACAGTGCGTTGCCGGCCGTAGCCATGCGAGGGATCACAATGCGCCTTTCGGGTCTTGCCACAATCCTTGCCGCCGCCGCCGTGGCGGGGCTTTTGTCGGGCTTGGCCGACGCCGCGCCGAAAAAGAGGCAGCAGGTCGTCGCGCAACGGGGCAGCACCTACGTTTCCTGGCGCGATGAAAACGGCCGCCGGCGCACGCGCATCATCGTGCAGAAGCGCTCTTATCTCGATCCGGGCACGGAAGTACTGCCCTATTCGCAGAGCTCGTTCGACTACGCTGTGAGGCCGACTTTTTCGCCGACCCAGGTCATCGACAAGACGACCGGCGGCTTCGGCAATCCGCTGCACGGTCCCTTCGATATTCCGAGCAAGAACAATCCCTGGCAGTGGCCCTGAGCGTCGCGCCTCCGTTTACCGCCTGACCTGACCCTTGCGCCGCTCAGAGCAATTCCAGTTGGGGTTTGCTGTACTTGGTCATGCCGGGCTTGACCCGGCAATCCATCGCCTTGGAGAAAGTCTTTCTTTTGATGGATGCGCGGGTCAAGCCCGCGCATGACGGTTCAAAGTAAGTGGAAACTGCTTTAGGAGGCAAGCGCCTCCAGTTCGGATAGAATCGCCGAGCCCATCTCCGACGTGCTGACCGATTTGGCGCCCTTCTCGGCGATATCGGCCGTGCGCAGGCCCTTTGCCAGCGCGCCCGCGATCGCCTCGTCGATCATGTCCGCCTGCTTGCCGAGATTGAACGAATAGCGCAGCGCCATGCCGAACGACGCGATCATGGCGATCGGGTTGGCAATGCCTTTGCCGGCGATGTCCGGCGCCGAGCCGTGCACCGGCTCATACAGCGCGCGGCGCTTGCGTGTTTTCGGATCGACGTCGCCGAGCGAGGCGGACGGCAACATGCCGAGCGAGCCGGTGAGCGTCGCCGCGATGTCCGAGAGCATGTCGCCGAACAAGTTGTCCGTAACGATGACGTCGAACTGCTTCGGCCAGCGCACGAGCTGCATGCCGCCGGCATCCGCCAGCATGTGCTCGAGCTGCACGTCCTTGAATTCGCGCGCGTGCACCTGGCCGACAACCTCGTTCCAGAGCACGCCCGATTTCATGACGTTGCGCTTTTCCATCGACGTGACCTTGTTGCGCCGCTTGCGGGCGAGCTCAAACGCGACGCGCGAAATACGCTCGATCTCGTAGGTGTCGTAAACCTGCGTATCGATCGCCCGCTTCTGCCCGTTGCCGAGATCGGTGATGGTCTTCGGCTCGCCGAAATAAACGCCGCCGGTCAATTCGCGCAGGATGATGATGTCGAGACCATCAACCACATCGCGCTTGAGCGAGGAGGAATCCGCAAGCGCCGGATAGACAATGGCGGGGCGGATGTTGGCGTAAAGATCGAGATCCTTTCGCAACCGCAGGAGACCGGCCTCGGGCCGTGCCTCGTAGGGCACCTTGTCCCATTTCGGCCCGCCGACCGAGCCGAAGATCACGGCGTCGGCGGCTTTCGCCTTCTCTACCGTCTCGTCGGTGATGGAAACCTGGTGCGCGTCGTAGCAAGCGCCGCCGGCAACCGCCTCCTCGGTGGCGAATTTGTCCGGCCCTTTTTTGTTGAAGAAGTCGATGACGCGTTTAACCTCCGCCATCACTTCTGGGCCGATGCCATCGCCGGGGAGAAGCAAGAGATTGTAAGTTGCCATTGCGGCCTCGCAAATTTAGTCACGCACAGCCTTCGACCTGCCTGCGGGCCGAAGCGTCCACCGCTGACTTTCCGTTCCTATCCCTTCAGCGGGCGAAGGGCTGCACACCCGTTTCTTTCGCAAGTGATGGATTGCGAGGTCAAGCCCGGCAATGACGATGGAGAGACGCTGCTATCGGCACGCGCGGGGCCTCGCAAGTTGCCGGGCAGCGTGCTTACAGCCCGCTGAACCAGTTGTACCCCTGGTTCTCCCAATAGCCGCCCTTGTCGGTGTTGGTCACTTCCATGGCCACCACGTATTTCGGATTTTTGAAGCCGAGCTTGGTGGGAATGCGGATCTTTATGGGATAGCCATAGGCGCGTGGCAGAATTCGGTTGTGGTATTTGAACGTCATCTGCGTCTGCGGGTGCAGCGCGGTCGGCATGTCGATGGTGTTGGTATAGCCCTCGGCGCACTTGAACCAGACATATTTGGCGCGGGTGTCCGCGCCGATGCGCTGGAGAAAATCCGATAGGCGCGCGCCCTGCCAGGAACCAATGGCGCTCCAGCCCTCCACGCACACGTGACGCGTGATCTGCGAGACTTCCGGCAGCTTATAGAGCTCATCGAGCGTCCACGGCTTCTTGTTCTCGACGAGCCCCGAGATTTCGAGCTTGTAGGTCTTGCCGTCGATTTCCGGCGCTTCGTCCTCGTCGTAATAGGCGTTGAACGGAAACGGCTTGGTGATGGCGCTTTCCGGAAACGTCGGCGCAAGCTTCGTTCGGCTGAACAACAAGGCTTGCGCGCCGTCATTGAAGCTCGACACCTTGCGCAAGAGATTTTCGGCCGTGTCGCCGTCGATGATGTCGCAGCCGGTCAGAAACGTCAGCGCGCCCAATGTCGCCGCCGAGCGCAGGAACATGCGCCGGGTCGGCTCGGGCATCAGCGTGGCGGCGTCCTTGATCAGCAGCTTCTGATCGACGCCGGGAATGATTTTACGGTTGCGCATTTTATCACCTCAACGCCCGGCGACCATCGCGCGCAGGCTTTTCGGCACAATCAGCGCCAATGTTATGTGGACGATCAGAAAGCCGACAATCGTTGCCATCGCGAAAAAGTGCACATAGCGCGCGGTATCATAGCCACCGAAGAAAGCCGTCAGCTCCTGAAATTGCACGGGCTTCCAGATCGAAAGGCCGGACAGCACGATCACCACGCCGGTGAGAATGATGCCGGCGTAAAGCACCCTCTGAATGGCGTTGTAGTGCGAGAGGTCGTCGTGTGAGAGCCTGAAGGTGAGCGCCGCCTTGGCATCGGCGAAAATTTCGCGCGGGGAAATCGGCAGCAGCTTGCGGCGGAAACGTCCTGTCACGATGCCGAGCGTCACATAGACGATGCCGTTGATCACCAGCACCCACATGGCCGCGAAATGCCAGAGCAGCGCTCCCGCAAGCCAATTGCCGAGCGCGATCTGCCGGGGGAAGGTGAAATCGAACAGCGGCGAAGCATCGTAAATCTGCCAGCCGGAGCCGATCATCACCAGAATCGCCACCGCATTGATCCAGTGGCAGATTCGAACCCATGCGGGATGAATGACCGTCGCGGCCGCTTCGCGCTTCGTGCCGATTGCCACATCCGCGCTCATTTCGTTCCTCCGGCGACTTTTTCAGTGCGGGCGGCGAGCATCCGACCGGAGCCCGCCGCCGTCCGAACTACTTGTGCATTCCGTCTTTCATCTTGTCCTTGCCGGGCATGTGGTCCTTTTTCATGCCCTTGCCGGACATATTGTCCATCTTGCCGGATTTTTCCATCTTGTCGGATGACATCTTCGACATGCCCTCCTTTTTCATGTCGTCCATGGCGAAGGCCGGGGCAGAGGCAAAGCCGATCACCAGCGTGGTAGCCAAAATCGACGAGAGCAGAAATTGCTTTTTCATCGGGTTTCTCCTCGAGGAATGACGTTGCGATTCATTCGCTACCACAGCGGCCAAACACATCCTCATCAGTTTCCCGTTGATCGAAGCTGGCGTTGGCCTCACGGGTTTGTGAGAATGGCACGGCATCAGGCGCAAGGGAGAAGCGGCCGTGAGCACGGCGCGAAAATCCGGCATGGCGAGTGAGGGAAATTTCTTCGAGGATTTCCGGCTGAACCAGGAAATCCGTCACGCGACGCCGCGCACGATCACGCAAGGCGACGTGGCTGTTTACAGCGGGCTGTTCGGGCCACGCTTTGCCGTGCAGTCGGCGGAGACGTTCGCGCGCGCCATCGGCTACCCGCGCGCGCCCGTGGACGATCTGCTGGTTTTCCACGTGGTGTTCGGCAAGACAGTGCCCGACATCTCGCTCAATGCCGTCGCCAATCTCGGCTACGCGGAATGCCGCTTCCTCAAGGCCGTATATCCCGGCGACACGCTTCACGCCGTATCGGAGGTGATCGGCCTTAAGGAAAACTCCAACCGCAGAACCGGCATCGTCTATGTGCGCTCGCGCGGCTTCAATCAGGACGCCGACGTGGTGCTCGACTATGTGCGCTGGGTGATGGTGCGCAAGCGCGATGAGGCCGCGCCCACCTCGGACGAAAAGGCGCCGCAGCTTTCCAAAAGCGTCGATGCCGCGTCACTCGGCTCCGCATGTCCGACACTCAAAGTGAGCGGCTACGACACGACGCTCGCAGGAAGCCCGCACAAGTTCGGCGACTACGCGGTCGGCGAAAAGATCGACCATATCGACGGCATCACCGTCGAGGAGGCGGAGCATCAGATCGCGACGCGACTTTATCAAAATCCCGCGCGCATTCACTTCAACGCATTCGCCGAAAGCAAAGGCCGTTTCGGCCGGCGGCTGATCTACGGCGGCCACGTCATTTCGCTTGCGCGCGCGCTTACGTTCAACGGATTCGGCAACGCTTTCCACGTCGCCGCCATCAACGGCGGCCGGCATGTCAATCCGCTGTTCGCCGGCTGCACCGTCTTTGCGTGGTCGGAAGTGCTGGCGCGCAGCGAGATACCTGGCCGCGCGGACGTCGGTGCTCTCCGCCTGCGCACGATCGCGACCAAGGACCGCCCATGTGCGGATTTTCCGCTCAAGGACGGCGACGAGTACGATCCGGCGGTAATCCTCGACCTCGATTACTGGGTGCTGATGCCGCGGTGAAATGCGTCACGCACTCGCCCGCAAATGATCGACCAGCTGCCGCGCATAAGGCGGCATCGTCTTGGTGTCGCGCACGCAAATCGTCAATTCGCGCAAGGCCCACGCGTCGGTCAGCGGCACCGGCGTGATGGCCGAGGCTTTCGATGTGCGCCGCGCCGTCGTCTCCGGCACGATGCCGACGCCGACATTGCACTCGACCAGCCGGCAGATGGCGTCGAAGCTGCGCAACTGGACGCGCAGCCGCAGCGGCTTGCCGATACGGCTTGCCTTGTCGGCGAGAAAGCGTTGCAGCGCGCTGGCGCGATCAAGTCCGACCATGTCGTAATCGAGCACCTCGGCGAAACCGATGCGCGAGCGGCTTGCGAGCGGATGGTGACGCGCGACGACGAGGACGAAACGGTCGCTGCGGAAGGGGAACGTGTGCAGGCCGCCGTGATCGACCGTTCCCGCCACGATGCCGATATCGGCATCGCCTTCCGCGATGAGCCCGACGATCTCGTCGCTGAGCCTTTCCTCCAGATCGACGCTGATGTCGGGATTCTCGGCCAGAAACGTACTCAGCGTTTCGGGCAGGAACTCGGTGAGCGCGTTGGTATTCGACAGCACCCGTACCTGGCCGGCGAGCCCACGGGCGTAGGGCCCAAGGTCTTCGCGCAGCCGCTCCGTCTGCGCCAGGATGGTGCGCGCATGAGCCAACAGCGTGCGCCCCGCTTGCGTCGGCGTCACGCCTTGCCGGCCGCGCACCAGGAGATCGGCGCCCAACGCCAACTCCATGTTGCGGATACGTGTGCTCGCGGCGGCCAACGCAAGATGGGAGCGCTCGGCGCCGCGGGTGATGCTGCCCGCCTCGACGACGTGGCGAAATAGCCCAAGATCGGTGAGAT
Source organism: Pseudolabrys sp. (assembly GCA_025929185.1). Classification (GTDB taxonomy): domain Bacteria; phylum Pseudomonadota; class Alphaproteobacteria; order Rhizobiales; family Xanthobacteraceae; genus Pseudolabrys. Next base: position 6,735 of record JAICMO010000084.1, on the reverse strand, counting down.
CGAAGCGCATCGGGCTTATCCTTCTTATTTTGCGAAGGCAGGCTACGTAAAACACATATTGCAATGGGATATCTTAAGGCGGAAGCTTCGCAAATCAAGAAGTTAGTGTATTTGGCCGAGGGCGGGACTTTCGGGCCTTTTGCCACGTCCGTGCGGGCTGACCGCCCCGCCGGACGATACCGATCGAGCCGCGACGGCGTTGAACTCTGTGCGGCGTGAATTCTGTTCGCAGCCCGATCGGTTCGTTGCGGCGGCCACGGCCAGGCGTTAGGAACCGGCATATGCTCGCCAGGCACTTCGGAGAATGAGATGGCAGAGCTGCAAGCGCGACCGATGACCGGAGCGGAACGGCAACGTCCGCTCTCGCCGCATCTGCAAATCTACCGGCTGACGATGACGATGGCGATGTCGATCATCCATCGCATCACTGGCGGCGCGCTCTATTACGGCATGCTGTTGCTCGCCTGGTGGCTGATCGCGGCGGCCGCAGGTCCGAACGCTTATGCGACATTCGAAGCGTTTATCGGCAGTGTCATCGGCCGCCTAATCCTGTTCGGCTTCACCTGGGCGCTGATCCACCATGCATTGGGCGGCATCCGCCATCTGATCTGGGACACAATTCACGGCCTCGAGCCCGCGGAGCGCGAGCTGCTTGCGCTCGCCACCCTGGTGGGCTCGATCGTGCTCACGCTGCTGCTCTGGGGCGTTTGCTACCTCATGATCGGAGGGCCGCGATGACCGAGTCTCCCGCCCGCCGCATGACGCCGTTGCGCCGCGTACGCGGCCTTGGCTCGGCGCATTCCGGCACCCGCGACTTCTGGCACCAGCGCGTCACGTCCGTTGCCGGCATTCCGCTGACCATCGCGTTCATCGTGATTGTCGCGAGCCTGCTCGGACGCAATCACGCCGCGGTCGTGCAGATTCTCGGATCGCCACTGGTGGCGATTATCATGCTGCTGTTCATCATCAACATGGCCTACCACATGTGGATCGGCATGCAGGAGATTGTGCTCGATTATTTCCATGACGAGTACATCAAGCTCTCGCTGCTCGTCGCCAACACTTTCTTCGTCTTTGCCGTGACGTTCGCGTCGGTTTTCGCGATCCTCAAGCTTTCGTTCGGAGTGTAGGATGGCCGGCAATGGAAAAACGAACGGAGCGCCCGCGGTCAACGGCCGCGCCTATCCGATACATGATCACACGTTCGATGTCGTGGTGATCGGCGCCGGCGGCTCGGGCTTGCGCGCGGTGGTCGGTTGCAGCGAGGCCGGCTTGAGGACCGCCTGCATCACCAAAGTCTTTCCGACCCGTTCGCACACGGTCGCGGCGCAAGGCGGTATAGCCGCCGCGCTCGGCAACATGGGTGAGGACGATTGGCGCTGGCACATGTACGACACCGTCAAGGGCGCCGACTGGCTCGGCGATCAGGACGCGATCGAATACCTGTGCCGCAATGCGCCGGAAGCCGTCTACGAGCTCGAGCACTGGGGCTTGCCGTTTTCGCGCCGCGAAGAAGACGGCAAAATCTATCAGCGCCCGTTCGGCGGCATGACGACGCACTACGGCAAAGGCACCGCGCAGCGCACGTGTGCCGCGGCCGACCGCACCGGCCATGCCATGTTGCACACGCTTTACGGCCAGGCGCTGCGGCATTCGGCGGAATTTTATATCGAATATTTCGCCATCGACCTGATTGTCGATGAAGAAGACCGCTGCCGCGGCGTGGTGGCGATCAATCTCGAAGACGGCAGCGTGCACCGCTTCCGCGCCGCGATGACCATGGTCGCAACCGGCGGCTATGGGCGGAGTTATTTCACCTGCACCGGCGCGCACACGCAGACCGGCGATGGCAACGCCATGGTGTTGCGCGCGGGACTTCCGCTGCAAGACATGGAATTCGTCCAGTTCCATCCGACCGGCATTTACGGTGCCGGCTGCCTCATCACCGAAGGCGTGCGCGGCGAAGGCGGCTATCTGGTCAATTCGGAAGGCGAGCGCTTCATGGAGCGCTACGCGCCTTCGGCCAAGGACCTTGCGTCGCGCGACGTGGTTTCGCGCGCCATGACGATTGAAATCCGTGAAGGACGCGGCGTCGGCGAGGAGAAGGATCATATCTTCCTGCACCTCGACCACCTCGATCCGAAAGTGATCCATGAACGGCTGCCCGGCATCTCCGAATCGGCGCGCATCTTTGCCGGCGTCGATGTCACGCGCGAGCCCATCCCGGTGCTGCCGACGGTGCACTACAACATGGGCGGGATCGCCACGAATTATCACGGCGAGGCGCTGACCAAGAAAAAGGGCGATGCCGAAACCGTCATTCCCGGCTTGATGGCGCTCGGCGAGGCCGCTTGTGTGTCGGTGCATGGCGCCAACCGGCTTGGCTCCAATTCGCTGATCGATCTTGTCGTGTTCGGCCGCGCCGCCGCGCACCGCTGCGCCGAGATCGTGACCCCGGGCGACGGCCAGCCCGAACTGCCGAAGGATTCCGCAGACCGCGCGCTGTCGCGCCTCGATCGCTTCCGGCACGCCTCGGGCGGCACGCCGACGGCGCAGCTGCGCCTGAAGATGCAAAAGATCATGCAGAACAATTGCGCGGTGTTCCGCACCGGCGAGGTTCTGGAAGAAGGCCACAAGCTCATCCATGAGGTCTATGACGGCATGGCGGACGTGCACGTCACCGATCGCTCGCTGATCTGGAATTCCGATCTGATCGAGACACTCGAGCTCGACAATCTGATCGCGCAGGCGGTTGTCACGATGGACTCGGCGGAAAACCGCACCGAGAGCCGGGGCGCGCATGCGCGCGAGGACTATCCCGAGCGCGACGACAAGGACTGGATGAAGCATACGCTGGCGTGGATGGATGAAAAGGGCAAGGTGAAGATCGACTATCGCCCGGTGCACACGTACACGCTGACAAACGACGTGGCCTACATCGAGCCGAAGAAGCGAGTTTATTGAGATGCGTGTCCCGGATGCAGCGCAGCACGTAGCCAGAAGCGCATTTATGCGCTTCTTCGACGCCCTATGGCGAAGTGATGCGCTGCTGATCCGGGACCTTTCCAACGTTTGAGCTTGTAACGGTCCCGGTTCTGCGGCGCACCGCTTCGCGCTGCGCCGCGCCCGGGACACAAGGACGGAAATAATGGTCCAACTGACGCTGCCGAAGAATTCCAAGATCACGCAGGGCAAGACATGGCCGCATGCCCCAAAAGCGGGCGATGAAACCGAATTCCGCGTCTATCGCTGGAATCCGGACGACGGCGGCAATCCTTCGATCGACACTTACTTTGTCGATCGCGGTAGCTGCGGACCGATGGTGCTCGACGCGCTGATCTGGATCAAGAACAACATCGATCCGACGTTGACTTTTCGCCGTTCGTGCCGCGAAGGCGTGTGCGGCTCCTGTGCGATGAACATCGACGGCGTCAATACCCTCGCCTGCACGAAAGCGATGGACGACATCAAAGGCGCGGTGAAGATCTACCCGCTGCCGCACCAACCCGTGGTGAAGGACCTCGTGCCCGATCTCAATAATTTTTACGCGCAGTATGCGTCGATTCAGCCGTGGCTGAAGACCGATACGCCGGCGCCGGAAAAAGAATGGAGGCAGAGTCACGATGATCGCGCGAAGCTCGACGGACTCTACGAATGCATCCTTTGCGCGTGCTGCTCGACGTCGTGCCCGAGCTACTGGTGGAATTCGGACCGCTATCTCGGCCCGGCCGCGCTGCTGCAAGCCAACCGCTGGGTAAAAGACAGCCGCGACGAGAGGACCGGCGAGCGTCTCGACGATCTGGAAGATCCGTTCAGGATTTACCGCTGTCATACGATCCTGAATTGCTCGAAAGCCTGCCCGAAGGGCCTCAATCCCGCAAAAGAGATCGCGGAATTGAAAAAGGCGATGGTCGAGCGGCAGGTCTGATTCAACAACTTGCGGCAATTGAACGCGGGGAACTCGCGCGGCGTGACGACATAGTTACGCCATCTCATTCCTTTCTCTATGCCTTTTGATCCGCTTCGGCCCGACAAGGGGCGCTTCGTGCGCACTTGCAACGGCGAATTCCGAAACGCTCGCTCTAGACCCCCTGACAAGGAGAGGCCTGCAAATGAAACTGAAATCGGTTCTCTTGGCCGGCGCGGTCGTTCCATTCATGACCGTTTCCCACGCTGCTGTCGCAACCGAAACGCATTCAGGAATGGTGCTTGCGCAGCAACAGCCCGCGGCCAATGACAAAAATGCAGATAAGGACAAGGAGAAGCGCGGGCGGCCGGCGGGAAAGCAAAGCCCTCCGCCGGCGGCAAAACCCGCGCCCCCGCACGGTAAGCCGCAAAACGAAAGGACGGGAAAGCCGGCACCGCAAAGTGCACCGCGCGCTCACGAAGCGCCTGCCGGGGGGAAAGCGCAGAACAATCAGCAACCGGGCAATGCGCCTAAGCCGCCGAACACGAGACCGGCCGCGCAAAAGCCCGTGCCCGAGCGCAACAACGTCGAACGTCGCCAGCCCGGCAAACCCGCCGCGCAAACCACGACGCCACCGGCGCCGCAGGGGGAGGAAAAGCAGCGCCGGCCGGGCGCCGCGCCTGCGCAACCGCGGCAACCCGCCGCCAGGCAAGCTCCAACCGCCGCTCCGCAGACAAAGCCGGCCGCGACGCAGACACCTCCGCCAGTGCAAGCACCGGCCCAAGCGCCCGCGGCGCGACAACAACCGCAGGCCCCTGACCACAGAAACGCGCACGGCCGTGAAAATGCGCAGCCGCAGCAAAACGCAAACGCGCCGCAACAGCCGCGGCGCATCGAAAACGTGCGCAGCGAGCGGAAGGAAACGCACGAGGGTAGCCGCACGGTTATCCGCGAAAACACCCGCACGATTGTCAAGGAAGGCAACCGCACCATCATTCGCCACGACGACGCGGATCGCTTCCGTCGCGGCGGCGGCAATACCCACGTCGAGCACCGCGGAAACAATCGAGTCGTTACAGTCGAAAGACCCGGCGGAGTGCGCATTGTCGATGTCATCGACGAACAAGGACGCCTGGTGCGCCGCTCGCGCTGGCGCGGCGGCCATGAGGTCGTGCTCATCAACAACCGCTACGGTCCGCCGCGTCCGGGCTTCAGCTTCATCGTCAATCTGCCGCCGCCGGTCGTGCGCATTCCGCGCGATCGCTACATCGTGGAGGCCGACAGAGCCGACCGCGCCCTGCTCTATCAGACTTTAATCGCGCCGCCGGTCGAGCGGATCGAGCATCCTTATACGCTCGAGGAAATTCGTTACAGCCCGACGCTGCGCGAGCGCATGCCGCGCATCGACCTCGATACGGTCACCTTTGACACCGGTTCGTGGGAGCTGGCGACGGATCAGGTCCGATTGCTCGAGCCCATCGCCGCGGCCATGCGCGAAGCGATCGACCGTAATCCCGACGAGATCTATCTCATCGAGGGGCACACAGATGCCGTCGGCTCGGACGTCGACAATCTTTCGCTCTCCGACCGGCGCGCCGAAACGGTCGCCGAAGTGCTGACGGCAAGCTTCGGAATCCCGCCCGAAAACCTGACGACGCAAGGCTACGGCGAGCAGGACCTGAAAGTGCCGGTACAAGGTCCGGAACGGCGCAACCGCCGCGTCACCGTCCGCCGCATTACGCCACTGTTGTCAGGTCAACGCTGAGGGTCGGCATCGGCCGACCCTCCCCTTCGCGCTCGGCGATATTTACTGCCTGCTCGAGCACATGAAGGCGTTGAGCGAGAGCAGTTTCGACTCGCATTGAATCTCGTCATGCGCGGGCTTGACCCGCGCATCCATCGAAAGACCTCTCTCCAGGACGATGGATTGCCGGGCCAAGCCCGGCAATGACCGCAACCAAAAGCTTCGCTTAACTGCACTTTTTGCCGAGGCAGAGCTTTTCCAGTTCCGGAAACGGCTGATAGGCGACCTTGTCGCACAAGCCGGGCGGCGCCTCGACGAATTGGCCGAGATGACCGTCGTAGAAATAACCGGCGTATTCCTTCACGCCTGTGTATTGATGATTGGCGTTGCGCGAATTGGCGCGCACGCAAACATAGTAGACATGCACCGGCCCATTCTGATTGAGCATCGGCGCGGTGATCGCCGCATCGCGCACGTTGGTCGGGTCATCGACGGCTTGCGGGAAGGTTCGCAGAACCTCGTCCTTGTACTTGGTCGGCATGATGTTCCGAACCAGAATCGACTTCTTGTTGTCTGAACACGCCGCCAAGGCCACGCCGAGTGCGGTCAGAATGAACAACGATTGTCCGAGTCGCTTCGGATAAACCCCTCGCATCGCCTCAACCCTTGCAACGTGCGCGCCCCCACGAACAAATCAATCGAGCTTGAGCTTGCGCCGCCGCTGGCCCAACGTGCGCAGCCTCAACGCGTTGAGCTTGATGAAACCCTCCGCGTCCCGATGGTCATAAGCGACAGCGCCTTCTTCGAACGTCACCAACTCCTGGTCGTAGAGCGAATACTTGCTTTCGCGGCCGACAACAACGACGCCGCCCTTGTACAGCTTTAGCTTGACGCGGCCAGTGACGAATTCTTGGCTGCGGTCGATCGCCGCTTGCAGCATCTCCCGCTCCGGCGAGAACCAGAATCCGTAATAAACGAGCTCGGCATATTTCGGCATCAGCTCGTCTTTGAGATGCGCCGCGCCGCGGTCGAGCGTGATCTGCTCGATGCCGCGATGCGCCGCGAGCAGGATCGTGCCGCCCGG
>JAICMO010000200.1 GCA_025929185.1 Pseudolabrys sp. | reverse complement strand
CATGCAATGCGTGAGCCGCGCCGGACCGAGCCTGACCTGGCAGAGCTTGAGCCCGTCGCCCTCCTCCATCAGCACGTTCTCGCGCGGCACTTCGAGGCCGTCGAACTCGACTTCGCAATGGCCGCCATGCTCCTCCGGTCCCATGATCTCGATGCGGCGCACGATACGCCAGCCCGGCTGATCCTTGTGGAAGAGAAAGGCCGTGAGCCCGCGCCGCTTGTCGTTGGATGTGCGCGCCAGCAGGATGAAATGCGCAGCGCCGTCCGCGCCGGTGATGAACCACTTGCGGCCGCTGATGATGTATCTGTCGCCCTTTTTCTCGGCCTTGGTGCGGATCATCGACGGATCGGAGCCGCCGCCGGGCGCGGGCTCGGTCATTGCGAAGGACGAGCGCACCTTCCCTTCGACGATCGGCTTGAGCCATTTTTCCTTCTGCGCCTGCGTGCCGACGAGCTTGAGCACGTTCATGTTGCCGTCGTCCGGCGCCATGCAATTCAAGGCAAGCGGACCGAACAGCGAGCGCGCGGCCTCCTCGTAGATCGCCGCCCAGGCGACCATCGGCAAATCCATGCCGCCGTATTCCTTTGGGCTTTGCGGCGCCCACAGCCCCGCCTTCTTCGCTTTCTCGCGCACCGGCTTGAGGCGCTCTTCCGGAATGTTCTCGTGATCGGAGAAATTCACCGGATCGGACTCGAGCGGCAGCACGTGCTCGTCAACGAACGCACGCACGCGCAGGCGCAGCGATTCGATTTCAGGGGACAGGGTGAAGTCCATGGCGATCCTTCTTATCCCTCCCCTGAAAGGGGAGGGTCGGCGAACGAAGTCCGCCGGGGTGGGGTCATTTCGTCAACAGCCCCACCCGGCTGGCCTTCGGCCAGCCACCCTCCCCCTTCGGGGGAGGGATAGCAAAGTCATCCCTTTATCTGCACCACCTGCCCGCCGTCGACCACGATGGTCGCGCCGGTGATGTAGGCGCCGGCGTCCGATGCGAGCAGCAGCAGCGCGCCGTCGAGATCGCCTTCGTTGCCGAAGCGGCCCATCGGAATGTCGCGCTTTATCTTCTCGCCCGCCTCGCTCATCAGATACTCATGATTGATCTCGGTCACGAACCATCCCGGCGCGATGGCATTGACGCGCACGCCCTTGAACGCAAGCTCGACCGCGAGCGCCTTGGTCGTCTGAATCACCGCGGCCTTGGAAACCGCATAAGCGGCGACACCCTTCGCGACACCTAAGCCGAGCACCGAAGCGATATTGACGATCGAGCCCTTCTTGTTCGCCGCCAGCATCCGGCGCGCGGCTTCCTGCGCGTTGTAGAAAACCGCATCGAGATCGACGCTCAGCACCTTGCGCCATTCCTCTGGCAAAACCTCGACGGCGCGACGCGCCGACTGCGCAATGCCGGCGTTGTTGATGAGGATGGTGACGGTGCCGAACGCCTTTTCCGCGGCGTCGAATGCCTTCGCCATGGCCGCGCGGTCGGTCACGTCGGCTTCGATCGCAACCGCCTTGCCGCCCTTCCCTTCGATGTCCTTTTGCAGCGCTTTCAACCGATCCAGCCGCCGCGCCACCAGCGTCACTGCCGCGCCATTGTCCGCCAGCGCGCGCGCGAACTGCGTGCCCAGCCCGCTGGATGCGCCCGTCACCAGCGCGACTTTGCCTTTGAGATCGAAAAGCTCTGCGGCTTTCATTGAAATCCCGGCATTCGGCACCGTCATTGCCCGATAGCTAGTGCCCATAAAGCGCATGCGGCAGCGCGGTCGCAAGCCCCGGCACGAACCACAGCATAATCAACGCAAAAAGCTGGATAAAAACGAACGGGATAATGCCCGCATAGATGTGCCGTGTGGTGATCTCCGGCGGCGCCACGCCGCGCAGGTAGAACAGCGTCGGCCCAAGCGGCGGGTGCATGTAAGAGGTTTGCAGGTTCACCGCCATCAGGATGCCGAGCCAGACCGGATCGACTCCGGGCATCTTCAGCAGCGGCGGCGCGACGATCGGCACCACCACGAAGATGATTTCGAAGGCGTCCATCACGAAGCCGAGCAGGAACATTGCCAGCATCACGACGAGCAGTGCGCCATCGACGCCGCCCGGCAGGTTGGTGAGCGCGCGCTCGACCATGACATCGCCACCGAGCGCGCGGAAGACGAGGCTGAACATGGTCGCGCCGATCAGAATGACGAAGATCATGCTGGTGATCTGCGTCGTCTTCTCGATCACCGGCACAATCAGGCCGCGGACTCCGGTTTTGCGCATCGCGAGCAGCAGCGCGCCGACCGCGCCGATCGAGGCTGCTTCCGTCGCCGTTGCGATGCCGCCGAGGATCGAGCCGAGCACGGCAAAGATGAGCAGCAAAGGCGCGATCAGCACCGTGACGAGCCGGCGCGCGAGCCTCATGCCGCGCGGCGCATCAGGGTCCGGCGGCAGAGCCGGCATTTTCTTCGGCCGCAAGATCGCAACTGCAATCAAATAGGCCAGATAAAGCGCGACCAGCGCGAAGCCGGGCACCAGCGCACCGGCAAAGAGGTCGCTGACCGTCACCGACCGCGGCGCAAAGATGCCCTGCGATAACTGCGAGGCCTGGTAGGCGTTGCCGATCTGATCGCCGAGCAGCACCAGCACGGTTGCCGGCGGAAAAATCTGTGCGAGCGTCGCGGTCGCCGCGACTGTGCCCGCCGCAAGCCGCTTGTCGTAACCGAAGCGCAGCATCGCCGGCAGCACGATCAGCCCCATGGTGACCGCGGTCGCGCCGACGACGCCTTTCGCCGCTGCCAGCATGGCGCCGACGATCACCACGGAGATGCCAAGCCCGCCGCGCAAGCTGCCGAACATCCTGCCCATCGTTTCGAGCAACTCTTCCGCGACACGCGAGCGCTCCAGCATCACGCCCATGAAGATGAACATCGGGATCGCCAACAGCACCTCGTTGGTCATGATGCCGTAGATGCGCTCCGGCAGCGCGCCGAGAATGCCGATGTCCATCAGCCCTGCGAGATGTCCGACGATCGCGAATGCGAGCGAGATGCCGCCGAGCGTCAGCGCGACCGGATAGCCGGCCATCAGCACGCCGCAGACCGCGGCAACCAGCAGGATGGCGAAGATTTCAGCAAAGGACATGTGTTGCTGTCATTGCCGGGCTTGACACCTCAAGTCGAGTTTACTCGACTTGAGGCCCATTATTTGTGCGCAACTCGGGCAAGCCCGAGTTGCTACGCAATCCATCTTGCGAAGTAGGATGGACCCCCGGGTCAAGCCCGGGGGTGACGAGCGGAACTTGCAGCGCAATCACCGCCCGGATCGCCTGCGAGGCGCCCTGCAACGCCAGCATCGCGGCAAACAGCGGGATCAGCGTCTTGAGCAAAAAAACCGCCGGCAGCCCGCTCGTCTCCTGCGAGCGTTCGAGGATGGCCCACGACCGTTGCGCAAACGGCACCGACAGCCAGAGCACGGCCAGCGCGAACGGCAAGAGCAGAAGCAACGCGCCGGCGAGATCGATCCAAGCCTTCGTGCGCGGCGACGCGTCCGCGTAAAAGACATCCACCCGGACATGGCCGCCCACGTTCAGCGTCCAGGCCGCCGCCAGCATGAACAGCGTAGCATGGGCGTAGATCACGCTCTCCGTCCAGCGGATCGAGCCGGCGTCAAAGACGTAACGCGCCACCACCAGCGCGAACTGCACCAACACGACGAACAGAATGAGCCACGAGACCGCCCGTCCTACCGCGGTGGTTAGGCGGTCGATGCCGTGGGCGATGCGGCTCATATGCGCAAAACTCATTATGTTGTCATTCCGGACGCCGCGAAGCGGCGATCCGGAATCCATAACCACCTCCCGCATGTTGCACGAGCGACGCGGGTTCCGCGAGTCTCTGGGATATGGATTCCGGGTTCGCGGGCGGAGCTTGTCATCGGACCGCGCTTCGCGCGGATCCGTTGGCCCGCGCCCCGGAATGACATACATTACCGCCATGTCCGGACACGACCACGATCACGGCCACGAACATGGCCATCATCACGACCACGACCATTCCGAATTATCGGAGACGCAACTGCGCGTGCGCGCGCTGGAAACGATCCTGACCGAGAAAGGCTACGTCGACCCGAAGGCGCTCGACGCCATCGTCGAGGCTTACGAGACAAAAATCGGCCCACGCAACGGCGCCAAGGTCGTGGCGAAGGCGTGGACCGATCCGGCATTCAAGAAGGCGCTGCTGGAAGACGCCTCGAAGGCAATCGGCACGCTCGGCCATGTGAGCCGCGTCGGCGATCATCTGATCGCGGTCGAGAACACGCCGAAGACGCACAACATGATCGTGTGCACGCTCTGCTCGTGCTACCCGTGGGAAATGCTCGGCCTGCCGCCGGTCTGGTACAAGGCCGCGCCCTACCGCTCGCGCGCGGTGAAAGACCCGCGCGGCGTGCTTGCCGATTTCGGAGTCACGCTGCCGAAGGAAACCGAAATCCGCGTCTGGGATTCGACGGCCGAGACGCGTTTCCTCGTTTTGCCGATGCGTCCCGCCGGCACCGAGGGCTGGAGCGAAGAGCAGCTGGCCGAGATCGTGACGCGCGACTCGATGATCGGCACGGGATTGCCGAAGGTGTCTGCATGAGAGAGGCTCGAAATCATCCTTCTGTCATTCCGGGGCGCGACCCCGGACTTGGTCCGGGGGAGCGAACCCGGAATCCAGATGTCGTGAGCGCACAGTGTGTGACCCTGGATTCCGGATCGCCTCGGTGCGCGAGGCGTCCGGAATGACGGAAACCTAATATGAACGGCGTGCACGACATGGGCGGCATGGACGGTTTCGGCAAAGTCGAGCCGGAGCCGAACGAGCCGACGTTCCATCACGAGTGGGAAGGCCGCGTGATGGCGATGGTGCGCGCGATCGGCGCGAACGGGGGCATCAATATCGACATGCAGCGCTTCTCGCGCGAATCGCTGCCGCCGGTCGTCTATCTCGAAAGCTCCTATTACAAGAAATGGTTCCTGGCGCTGCAGCGATCGATGCTCGAGCGCGGCATGGTCGGCAAAGACGAGATCGAGGCCGGTCGTTCATTGCGGCAGAATCCGCCGCTCAAGCGCGGCACGTTTTCGATGAGCGACGTTCAGCGGATCATGACGCGTGGTAGTTTCCGGCGCGATCCGCCGGCTCCCGCAGCTTTTGCGCTCGGTGAGCGCGTGCGCACGAAGAACATCAACCCGGTGACGCATACGCGTTTGCCACGCTACGCCCGCGGCCATACCGGCACAATCGAGCGTATCAACGGCTGTCACGTATTTCCCGACACCAGCGCGCGCGGCGAAGGCGACAATCCGCGGTGGCTCTACACGGTCGTGTTTTCCGGGCGCGACCTTTGGGGCGACGATGCCGATCCGATGCTGAAAGTATCGATCGAAGCCTTCGAGCCCTATCTGGAGAAGCTACGATGACGGTCCCAAATTCTCTCCGCTCATTCCCGCGCAAGCGCAGGGCTGTCCGGGGAAGTTCAGGCATAGCAGAACTCGAGTTGGTTGGGGTCGGGTCGTCGATGCGAGGGATTGACCTCGGGAGGCTT
>JAICMO010000139.1 GCA_025929185.1 Pseudolabrys sp. | reverse complement strand
TGGCGCGCCCGAAGAGATTCGAACTCCTGACCCCCAGATTCGTAGTCTGGTGCTCTATCCAGCTGAGCTACGGGCGCTTGTGCCGCTTACCGAAATCAGCCGCGGCGCGGGCATAGCTATCGTCTCGATTGCCACATGGCAAGGCGGGCGGGCGCGCCTCGTAGGCCGGGAAGCGGCGAAGGAACCGGCAACCTGGTCCGCCGCGCAATCAAGTCGATCAGCCCCGGAATAGATGCTGCCGCCAACATCAGCGCGGCCCGCCCGCTGCGATTTGCCACCAGGGCCGAAACCACGCTCGCGAGCCGTATCGGCGCAGCGGTCACCCGCCGGGCGGCCGCGAGATAGGCGCGCGGCGCTCCGCCTTGCCGGATGTGCTCGACCGCGAGCGCGGCCGATGTGAGCGCGATCGCAAGCCCATCGCCCGTGAACGGCGGAATGTGGGCAAGACGATCGCCGACGCGAAACGCCTCGGCGCCGCCGTCGGCATGGAGATGTCCGCCCGAGGGACACACCACGGCGAGCGGCTTGTCCCATAGCGGCTCCGCGCCGTGCAGCCGTTCGGCAAGGCGCGGCATCGCGACGGCCAGATGAACATGCAATGCCGGCCAGCCGGGACCGATACGGGCGGCGACGGCGCGCGGCAGCAGCAGCGCGAGATTGGCGACGCCCTCCTCCACCAGCTCAAGCCCGCCATAGGACGAATCGAAAAGCGAGAGCTCGACGAGGCCGCCGAGCGCGCGCTGCATTTCCGGCGGGCACTTGAAATGCATTTTCAGGCCGACCAGCGAGGCGTCGCGTCCATCCTCGATGCCGCGCAGTCCCCATTTGCCGGTGGCCAGAACGAGATTGCGGCATTGAATTGCCTCGCCGTCGTCGCAGCGCAACGTCCACCGCTCGCGATCGCGCGCCGCGGCGCGTACCGACACGCCTCGTTTCACATCGGCGCCGCGTTCCGCCGCGCATTGCAACAGAGCCCGATCCAGTCGAAATCGCGACAAAGACAGTGCGCGGAACGGCAGCTCGGCCGTCACCATCCGGCCGCCCGCCGCCACCGACACGCGCTCGATCGCGACGGCGCCGAGCGCCGCGATATCGATGCCCAACCGGCGCAGATGCGCCTGCGTCTCGACGCTGAGAAATTCACCGCACACCTTGTGGTGCGGCGCGCAGCTGCGCTCGATCAGCATCACCTCGCGGCCGAGCGCGGCAAGCCCGCACGCCGCCGCGGCCCCGGCGGGCCCGCCGCCCACGATCACGGTCTCGATTCGTTTCATCGCAAGCGCCCGATGGCAAAGCGGAACATGAACCAGCGGATTTGCACGGCATCGCGGGGAATCCCGGCCCTTGCGATTGCGGCTTCCCACTCGGTGCGCGTGAGCGAGCGCGCAACCGAGACGCGGCCGTCGTAGACGACGACCGGATGCAACCGCATGAATAAACCTGCCAGCGCGATAAAATAAAACGGCACGAAGCTGCGCTGGAGATCGTAGATCACCCAGCCGCGGCGGGCCGCGCTTTCCATCCAGCGCAGAAACTGCACGATCATTTCATCGGAGAGATGGTGCGTCACGAGGCTGGTTGCGACAAAGTCGATGGGAAAAACCGGCTTGAACGCGAGAACATCGGCGACCTCGTATTCGATATCGTCGGCAGCATCGGTTGCCCTGCGCGCAACCTCGATGACCTGTGGACTGAGATCGACGCCGATGAGCCGCATCGGCCGTCCCTTCTCGCGCGCCCAGCGCCGCACGGCGCGCAGAAGGTCGCCATAGCCGCAGCCGACGTCGAGAAACGTGAGCGCTCGATCGATCGGCACGTTCGTCGTTGCGCGGTTGAGCCACCGAATGAGCGGCCGATGACCCATCATCGCGCCGTTGAAGCGGGCGAGGTCGCGGAGAATTTTCGCAAGCTCGCCCGTGTGAACAGGACGATCGAGAATTTCGCTTTGCGCGCTGCGCCGCGCCGCGTCGAAACGGGGCGGCGGCTGGTTGGCGATCAGATCCATGCGCCGAACTCGTTAAGCGATTGAGCCGCGCGGCCCGACATCAAGCGGCCGTGCGAAACAGCATGGTCTCGGCGACCAGGCCCGGCCCGAACGACATGGCGCAGCCGGTCGAGCCGCGCGCATTCGACTTCAGCAGTCGTTCGATCACGAACATCACGGTCGCCGAAGACATGTTACCGTAGCGCCTCAAAACGTCACGCGACGCCGCGAGCGCCTGCGGCGTCAAATCGAACGCGCGCTCGACCGCATCCAGCACCGTGCGCCCGCCGGGATGCACCGCCCATAAATCGATGGCGTCGATCGGCTTGCCTTCAAGGATTTCGCCGGCGCGGTCGTGCAGCGCATCGAAAATGGCGCCCGGTACCTGGCCGGAAAGCACCATGTCGAAACCGAAATCGCGAATGTTCCAGGTGATCAGCTCGCGCGTGCCGGGCACCAGCACCGCGTGGAAGCTGTCGAGCGCCGTGCCGACGGGGTCGGCCGTGACGAGGCAAGCGGCGCAGCCGTCGCCGAAAAGCAGGAACGAAAGCACCTGCTCCAGGTCCGTCGTCTCTTTCAGATGCAACGTGCACAGCTCGAGATTGAGGATGAGCACGCGCGCGGACGGGTCCGAGCGCACGATGTGCCGTGCGAGCTTCAACGAATTGATGGCTGCGTAACATCCCATGAAGCCGATCATTGTGCGCTCGACGGTGGTCGGCAGCTTGCAACGGTCGACGACGTCGAGATCGATGCCCGGCGCCGAGAAGCCGGTGCAACACGTGATCAGCAGGTGCGTGACGCGGCCGCGCTCCTGGTCGGAAAGCAATTTGTTGACCGCAAGCTCCGCCAGCTCCGGCGCGTGCCGCTCGAAGCAACGCATGCGCGCAGCCGTATCGGGAAATTCGCCGCGCGTATAAAACTTGCCGGCGTTCTTGTCGTCGGTGAGTTCGGTCGGCGCGAGGCAGGAATAACGGTGCTCGATGCCGGATTTGTCCGCCATGCGCCGGAACAGCAGCGCATGGCGACGGTCGTGAAAGAGCGATTGCGCAAAATTCCGGAAAACCGCATGCACGTCATGCGGCGGCACGGCAGTCGCGATGCGATTGATGTAGGCGGTCGTCAAGTTGAGTCGCTCCGGAACGTCGCCGCCCAAGTCCGAATGACACCGATCCTGACGTGAAACCCCAGTGGCGTCAGTTTATTGAAGCGGGCTCTCCCAAGCAGGTTCACATTGGCGTGACTGCGTGACGCGTAAACGCTCAAAAATGAAGGGTCCTTTATCGCAGTGGCGCGCCGAATGTCAGGCCATCAGGCTCTGGCGCGTTCGTTGCGTCGAGCGTTAAGCTCGACCGCGCGGTCAGGAATGGAAACGCGGAAGGTCGCGCCGATCGTGCCCGGCACAAGCGTGATCTCCCCGCCGTGCGCGCGCACCAGTTCGGCTGCGATCGCCAAGCCGAGACCCGATCCGCCGGCGCGGGTGGAACCCTGGAATGCCTCGAACAAATGCGCGCGCGCTTTCTCCGAAACACCCGGGCCCGTATCCGAGACCTCGATGACCGCGACCGCGCCCTCGCGCCGGCCGGTGATGCGGATCTGGTCGCGCGCCGGATCGTTCGCGCCGCGCGAGGCCAATGCCTGCATGGCGTTGCGCGCGACGTTGACGAGAATGCGGAAGAGCTGGTCGTGATCGGCCTCGACGGTGAGACCCCGCTCGACCGCGACGATCCAGCGGATCGGCACGTCCAGACCGAGGCCGAGCGCCTCGTGCACCTCTTCGAGCAAAGGCTCGAGCGCGATCGACTTGCGGTCGGGCGCAGGCTCCTTAGCCGCTCCATAGGAAAGCGTCGATTGGCAGAACGCGATCGCGCGCTCGAGCGTCCGCATGAGCTTGGGCGCAAAACGCTGCACCTTCGGATCCGGGAGACTCGACAGCTGATCGGAAAAAAGCTGCGCCGACGCGAGCAGATTGCGCAGGTCGTGATTGATCTTGGACACTGCGAGTCCAAGCGCGGCCAGGCGATTTTTCTGGCTCAACATCGACGCCAGATCGCGCTGCATGGCGGCGAGCTCCTTCTCGGCCGTGCCGATCTCATCGCGCCGGCCTGAGACTTCAATAATGCGAATCGGATTTTCCGGCTCGGCGCGGAATTCGGTGATGTTTGCGGTGATGCGCCGCATCGGCTTCACCAGCAGATAAGTGAGCGCGATGAAGACCAGGGTCGCCGTTATTCCGGAAATAACCAGCGACAGCAGCATGATGTTGGTAGAAAATTTCAGCATTGCTTGGCGCAGCGGCGCCTCATCGAGAATGATCTCCAGAAAGTCGCCGCCCATGGGCGCCGGCCCGACCACCCGCATGACGGATTTCGGTGTAACGGTGAACAGTGTTTTGAAGGCATCGATGATTGCGCGGTACCACGTCACCGAGCGCATATCGATGCTTTCATCGAGCGACTCCGGCAGGTTGGACGCTGCCAGCAAGCGGCGCTGCTTGCCCATCTTCATTGCCACCGCGCGCGCACCGATGCTCTTGAGGATTTGCCGCGCCAAGCTTTCGGGCACCATGCCGCTCGGTGCGGCATCGAGCACCAATGCCGCCGTGTGCGCGGCAGCAAGACGGTCGTTGAGCCAGTTGAGCCGGAAATTCGCGATCGACGGAACATAGATCAAAATTTCCGCCACCATTACGAAAGCGATGGTGAGGAACAAAAGTTTTCCGGAAAGGCCAAAGCGCAGCCGGCGCCCGGAGCCGGACGGGACCGCTGCATCTTCGCTTGTCGTCAATTCGGCCTCACGATTCCGATTTGCACTTTCAACCCAGAAGCCGCAACCACGTCATGATGCGACGTAGCCAGGAACTCGTCAAACTTGGCGTAAAGAAGTCGATCGCCGCTCGCTTACCGATTTCCGACAACGTCGGATAAGGCACAACGATCCCCGCAAAAGCACGGATATTCATTTGTTGGCTGACGGCGAGCGTCCAAGCGGTAATGAGTTCGCCCGCCTGCGCGCCGACAATCGTTGCACCCAGGATAGCGCCCTTTTTGTCGGTGATAACCTTGATGTGGCCGATCATGTCGCGCTCCGCTTGCGCACGGTCGTTGTCATGATAGGGCCAGCGCAAGACACGAATTTTTATGCCGCGCTGACGCGCCCGCGCTTCGGTCAAGCCTGTTTGCGCCAATTCCGGATCGGTGTAAGTCACCCACGGAATTGAATCGTTATCCGTGCGGGCACGTAAGTGGAATAATGCACTCCTGATAACGAGTCCTGCGTGATAATTTCCCGCGTGGGTGAATTGCAGTTGCCCGATCGCGTCGCCGATCGCGTAAACGCGCCGGTTGCCGGTCTTTAGCCTTCCGTTGACCTTGATGCCGGAGGGCGCATGCTTGATACGCGCGGCCTCAAGGCCCAGGCCGTCGATGTTCGGCATCCGTCCGGCGGCGACAAGAAGGTGCGTACCGACGAGCGTTTCTCCGATCCCCTCGTCGGCAATAGTGAGTTCCACCTTTTCGGAGCCGCCGCTTGCTTTCACGACCGTCACCCCGGAGCGGATCGCGACGCCTTCCCGTCTGAGCGCGTCGATCACGACGGCGGCGCATTCAGGATCGTCGTGCCCGAGCGGCGTCCCAGCCTCCACAACCGTCACCGCGCTGCCAAGTCGGCGGAACGCTTGCGCCAGCTCAAGGCCGACGGGGCCGGCGCCTATGATAATGAGATGTTCCGGCAGGGCCGTCAGATCGAAAATCGTTTCGTTAGTGAAATAGCGCGTCTGCTCGAGGTCCGGAATCGGCGGAATGGCGGGCGATGAGCCCGTTGCAATAACGAAGCGCCGCGCACGAATTTCGAATTCGTCGTCGACGGCGACGGTTTTGCGATTGATGAACCGCCCAGCACCTTTGATCACACGCACGCCGAGTGCGGTGAAACGCTCAGCCGAATCGTTTGGCGCAATGGCGGCGATAACATCGTGCACGTGCCGGTGCACTTTCTGAAAATCGATTCCCGCCGCCGACGCAGTTACTCCGAACCGCACGCCCTCGCGCACAAGTCTCGCGCGCTTGGCCGCGGCGAGCAGCGCCTTCGACGGCACGCAGCCGGTGTTGAGGCATTCGCCTCCCATCGTTCCCTTTTCGACGAGAACGACCGCGGCGCCGAATGCAGCGGCAGCCGCAGCCACCGAAAGACCGGCAGCGCCGGCGCCGATAACGCAAATGTCCGGTGTCAGCTTTTCCGCCATGGCCCCCGACCGCCGGAATCTACTTCGCCGCCCGCGCGCGGCCGCGCAAGCGGTGCACCATGACCGGCACCAGCGCCAGCAGTGCGAGGCCGAAAAGCGCGCATACCAATTGTGGCGTCAGCACGTCTTGCGGACTGAAACTCATGCGGCAATCCGTGCCGCCATCCGCCAGGCAGTTGCGGTATGCCGCCTGCTGGGCGGCAATGACGCTGCCCAGCCCAGTCCCCGCGAGCGCGTAAACGACCGCGGCCGGAATGACGCCGAGCACCGTCGCCCCAAGAAAGGGCGCAAGCCGCACGCCTGCGACCGCCGGCACGAGGTTAACGAGAAAAAACGGGAATGCCGGCACGAGCCGAAGGAACAGCAGATAGCTAAAAGCGTCCTCCCGAAATCCCTGGGCAATCAGTTTGACGCGCGGCCCGGCGCGCCGAAGCAACGGCTCGGCGAGCGCCGTTCGGGCAATCAGGAAAATGACCGTGGCGCCGGCGGTTGCGCCGATCACGGCGGCAACGGCGCCGACCGCAACGCCGAACAAAAATCCGCCCGTCACCGTCAAAAACCACGATCCGGGAACCGAAAGAGCGACCGAGCAGAGATAGATCGCGATGAAAGCAAGGATCGCGAGCAGCCAATGAGCCGCGACAAAATCGTCGATCGCCATGCGGTTTTTGACCAGCGCTTCGAGCGACAATGCGCGATCGCCTACCGCAACATAGATAGCGCCGGCGGCGAGGACGACAACCGCGAGCGGCATTAGACGGCACGCCAGTGCGCGCGTGGGCTGCAGTCGAGGGGCCGGATCGGACATCAAAGGCTATATACACGAGCGCTTCGCCAGGCGGGTCCGTCTCACCGCCTTGTGAGACGTTTGTGACGGTTTGGTGCGGGTTTACGGTGGCGGGCGGTCGCATTGACGACCCATGCCCCCTCCCGTATAAGCCCGCGCAAATCACGTGCCGATGCAAGCTTTTCGGGCGAAGCGGGGTGACACCCACTGTACGCGACGGCGCGGCCAGCGGAGAACAGCGAAGTGAAGCGGACCTATCAACCGAGCAAGCTGGTGCGCAAGCGCCGTCACGGATTCCGCGCGCGCATGGCGACCAACGGCGGGCGCAAGGTTGTTGCGGCGCGGCGCGCGCGGGGACGCAAGCGGCTCAGCGCCTGACGCCGAAAGGCGGCACAAACCGTCCTCATGCAGCGACTGCGGCAACGAGCGGATTTTCTGGCCGCCGCATCCGGGATCAAGGTTCCCGCTGCGGCGTTTGTGTTGCAGTCGCGCAAGCGGAACGATGACGGCCCCGTACGCGTCGGCTTCACGGTCTCGAAGAAGGTCGGCAACGCCGTCGAGCGAAACCGGGTGCGCCGCCGCTTGCGGGAGGTCGTGCGCCTCTCGAAGGCGGAGCGGATGCGCGCCGGGCATGACTATGTGTTGATCGGCCGGCGGGCGGCGCTCATGCGGCCGTTCGCACAAATGATGGAAGAACTCGACGGAGCGTTGCGGCGCTTGCACGTGGGGCGCAGCGGCAACACAGGTTCTCGATGAACGACCAGAAGAACACAATCATCGCCATCGTGCTCTCGGCCATCGTGTTGTTGGGGTGGCAGTACTTTTTTGCCAAGCCGCAGATCGAGAAGCAGCAGCAGATCACGCAGCAGCAAAGCGAACAGCACAAACCCCCGTCGCAGAGCGCGCAACGGATTCCGTCGGGGCAGAGTGCCCAACAGGCTCCCTCGGCGCAGAAGGCTCCCTCAGCGCAGACGCCGCCGGCGCCGGCGACAACGCCGAAGCCGGTCGGCCAGCCGGCGCCTGCCAACACCGCGCAGGGCGAGAACCGCGAGCAGGCGCTGAAAGCCTCCGCGCGCATTGCCATCGACACGCCCAGCATTCACGGCTCGATCGCGCTCAAAGGAGGCCGCATCGATGACGTTTCGCTGGTGAAATTCCGCGAAACCGTCGACCCGAAATCGCCGCCGATCGTGCTGCTCTCGCCGTCCGGCAGCCCGGAGCCGTTCTATGCCGAATTCGGCTGGACGGGCGCGTCGGGCGCCAACGTCAAGCTGCCCAACTCCGACACCGTGTGGACGCAGGAAGGCTCCGGCGCGCTCGGCGTCGGCCATCCGGTGACGCTGACCTACGACAACGGCGAAGGGCTCACCTTCCGCCGCACCATCTCGGTCGACGACAAGTATCTGTTCACGATCAAGGACGAGGTGGCGAACAAAGGCTCGACCGCCGTCACGCTTTATCCTTATGCGCTGGTCTCGCGCCACGGCACGCCGCCGACGCTCGGCTATTACATCCTGCACGAGGGTCTCATCGGCGTGATGGGCGACAAGGGCCTGCAGGAGATCACCTACAAGAAGATGGAAGACAAGAAGTCGGAAGCCTTCAGCGTCACCGACGCCTGGCTCGGCATCACCGACAAATACTGGGCGGCGGTGCTGCTGCCGGACACCAACGCGCACGTGCAGGCGCACTTCACTGCCGACAAGATCGGCACCACGCCGGCCTATCAGACCGACTATTTGCTCGACGCGCGCACGGTTGCGCCGGGCGCGACGGCCACCGCCAATGCGCGGCTGTTTGCCGGCGCCAAGGAAGTCGCCACCGTCGGCCTCAACTTTCCGTTCGGCGGCGTGGGCGGCTACAACAAGGAGCTCGGCCTCAATCACTTCGACCTGCTGATCGACTGGGGCTGGTTCTACTTCATCACCAAGCCGATGTTCCTGGCGATCGACTATTTCTATCACCTCGTCGGCAATTTCGGCATCGCGATCCTGATCATCACCGTGCTGGTGAAGGCGGCGTTCTTTCCGCTCGCCAACAAGTCCTACGCCTCGATGGCCAAGATGAAGGCGGTGCAGCCGCAGATGGCGGCGCTGCGCGAGCGCTTCGCCAACGACAAGATGAAGCAGCAGCAGGAATTGATGGAGCTCTACAAGCGCGAGAAAATCAATCCGCTCGCCGGCTGCCTGCCCGTGGTCATCCAGATCCCCGTGTTCTTCTCGCTCTACAAGGTGCTGTTCGTCACTATCGAGATGCGGCATGCGCCGTTCTTCGGCTGGATCCGCGATCTCTCCGCGCCCGACCCGACCAACGTGTTCACGCTGTTCGGGCTCTTCGCCTACGATCCGACCATCCTTCCCGTCTTCGGCCACTTTCTGCATCTCGGCGCCTGGCCGCTGATCATGGGCGTGACCATGTGGGCGCAGATGAAGCTCAACCCGACGCCGCCCGACCCGACGCAGGCGCTGATCTTCAACTGGATGCCGGTGATCTTCACTTTCATGCTGGCGACCTTCCCGGCGGGGCTGGTGATCTACTGGGCCTGGAACAACTCGCTCTCGGTGCTCCAGCAGAGCGTGATCATGCGCAAGCACGGGGCGAAGATTGAGTTGTGGGATAATGTGAAGCGGCTGTTCGGGGCGAAGAAGACGGCGGGG